>CANBWO010000006.1 GCA_947373155.1 Microbacteriaceae bacterium
AGTCTCCACAAATGAAATGCCCTCCTTCGGGAGGGCATTTTTTGATTCTGGCAAAAGTGGCCTTCGCGCAGGCCGTTGCTAAACTCGCAACTATGTCTACCTTTCCAAATCGCACCAAGACCGCGCTTGTTATCATCGATGTTCAAAACGGCGTTGTGGAATCAGCCCACAAACGCGACTCAGTGATTGCGAACATCAATGTGGCCCTAGATAAAGCCCGAGGTGCGGGGGTGCCGGTGATTTGGGTCCAGCACTCGGACCAAGAGATGCCGATTGGGTCAGAGGCCTGGCAGATTGTGCCGGAGTTGGTTCCAACCAACGGTGAAGACAAGGTGCAGAAGACTTTCCGCAGTTCGTTTGTTGAAACCAATCTTGAGCAGATTTTGGCCGATGGTCAGATTGGCCACTTGGTGATTTGCGGAGCCGAGACCAACAACTGCGTTCGCCACACCTCCCACGCGGCTCTGGAAGCCGGTTACGACGTGACACTTTTGGCAGACGCCCACACCACCAACGGTTACACGTGGAACGGTCACACCATTGACCCGCAAAATGTGATCGATGAGCAGAACGACAACCTTGGGCATTACGACCTACCGGGTCGTCAGTCCCGCGCAATTGGCGTTGCGGGTCTGGCTTTCTAATGTCCGCGGAGGTTGCGGGGCAAATAGTCACCCCTTGGCGCAAGCTCTACATTCTTTCCTTTGCCGGAGCTCTTTCCTGGCTGGGTAGTGCGCTCACCACATTTGCTGTGATCCTTCGCGATAAAGACCACATCGGTGCCGGTGGAGTTTCTTTGTACCTGGTGGCCTTCGGTCTGCCAAGCATCTTTATGGCACCGGTGTCTGGTTGGGTGGCCGACCGCTTCTCTTCTAGGCAGGTGGTTTTGCCCGCATTAGCCGTGATGGGGTTGAGCTCGTTCTCTTTGTCTCAAGGCTTGCCGATTTGGTGGACCCCTTTCGCTCTGTTGATAACAGCCTGTGCAGGCACCTTGGTTGGGCCATCGATGCAAGCCGCCCAGGTGGCAATCACTAACCCCGACGACCTGCCGCGAGTCACAGGCCTGATGCAGTCGATGGCATCTGCTGGAACGCTGTTCGCTCCGGCTCTTGGTGGAATCTTGGTTTCCACAACGGGTTATTTTTGGCCGTTTGTGATCGACGCGATAAGTTTCTGGCTACTTGCTGTGGTGTTCTTTGCCATCAATGTGAACCGCAAGTCAGTGCAGCATCAGGCAGGGCAAAAGGTCAATGCCATGGACGGCTTGAAAGTGGTTTTCTCTGACCGGCTGATTCGGGCGCTAGTTATTTTGGTTGGTGTGCTGATTATTGCCCTAGGTTCGTTCAACGTGGGTGAGGTGTTCCTGGTGAAGGATCAACTTCACGCCAGCACCTTTATCTATGGAATAGTTGCGGCCCTTTTTGCAGCCGGAAGCATCATCGGTGCATTGCTCACCGCAGCTATCAAGGTTCCCGCCACTAAGCACGCGGCAGCAGCCCTGGTTGGAATCGCAGGAATCATCCTTTCGATGCTTGGGCTCTCGCTGGCTCCACACTGGTGGGTGGCAATGGTTTTCTCGTTCACGGCGGGCATAAGCAACTCGATGCTGAACGCCTACGCCATCAGCATCATCATGACTAGGTCACCGGCAGAAGCCCTGGGTCGCGTGAATGCGGCCATCGGCGCTGTGATTGCCAGCGGAAGCGTTTTGGGAATTGTGGTTGCAGGTGTTGCAATCGCACAGTTTGGAGTGCGACCCGCCCTGTTTGTGGGTGCTGTCTTGTCCGCGATTATTTTGGCCATTTTTGGCCCGGAGGTAGTGCGCGCTGGCCGAGGGCATAAGGCTGCCGAGGCAAACGCCGAGTAGCCACGCCAGGTGTTTTCTGGCAAATAGGTAGCCTGCCCAACGTATATTCGAAAATTCAACGAAAAACCTGTTCAGAATATTGTTCGCTTTAGCGAAACTGAGTTAGTTTTAACGACATGTATGCCAAGGGGATTTACAAGTCATTAGCTGCGCTCGCTCTAGTTGCGGGGATTGTCGCTCAGGCGATTAGTCCTGTATTTGCCGACGACGGGAAATCAAGCAATGGCGCTGGTGACGCACAGCAAACTCAGCGCTCAGGGCTTCATGACAATACTCACCTAGGTGAGGTTGATGGCACAGATGCAGAAGGCCTAGTGGTTCACTTTCCATCGGTTTTCGACAGCTATATCCCAGGCAAAATTGCTAACTCGGGTGGTCGTCCACCTTTGATGTATCGCGGCGGCATTACAGCAAACGGAATCACCGGTGGAGTTTCGCAGGCTCCTAAGGTTTACCTCGTGTTTTGGGGATCGCAGTGGGGTACCACTGGCACCGTTCAAGATGCCGCAGGAGTAACCAGAACGACATTCAGCAACGACCCAAAGGGTCTGGCACCTTATGTGCAATCGCTTCTTGCTGGTCTTGGAACCAACAGTGAGACCTGGTCGCAGGTAATGCAGCAATACTGCGATGGAGTGGCCGTGGGTGCAACCACTTGTGCAGGAAACGTCAACGCCAAGTTTGTCGGCTACCCAACTGGCGGCGCGCTCGCCGGCGTTTGGTACGACAACTCGGTTGTAGCACCAACCACCGCTTCTCAGATTCAGCTTGCAGCCGAGGCCAAGGCGGCGGCCCTGCACTTTGGTAACACCACTCCAATCAGCAACGCTTCAACCCAGTACGTTGTGGTCTCGGCGACCGGCATGCATCCAAACGGCTTTAACGCTCCGCTGGCTTGGTGTGCTTGGCACGACTACGCAACAGATCCTGCTATCGGAAACTTTGCCTACACAAACCTTCCATACGTCCCAGATGCCGGAGCCAGCTGTGGCGCTAACTATGTGAATGGCACCGATGGAGCCCTTGACGGTGTGGGAATTGTGGAAGGGCACGAATACACCGAAACCGTGACCGACCAGTGGCCAGCCGGTGGTTGGACGGACGCCGCCGGATACGAAAACGGCGATGACTGTTCCTGGACCGGACCAACCGGTGGCCAGGGTGGAAACCTAGTTCTAGCTACCGGAACATTTGCCATGCAGGGATCATGGAGCAACTTGGACGCCAACTGCTCAATGGGTGCACCAAACGTTATTGTTTCGGGGCTGCCAACGGCTAAAACCGGTTCGGCTTATGCAACCACTGCTGTCTCGGGCGGATTCACTCCCTATGCCTACTCGAGTCTCTCTGGTGCGCTTCCTGCTGGTCTAACTTTAGGCACCGATGGCCGAATCACAGGCACCACCAGCGCATCGGTTGGCACCTATACCCTGTCAGTTTCGGGCACGGACTCGAAGAACACCGCCTTCTCTGGCACAATCACTGTGAATCTTGCTCTGGCTGTTGCCACTAGCGTTTCGGTAAGTGCCTCAAGCACCTCGGCAACCACCTCAACTCCAGTTACGCTTTCAGCTACTTTGCTTGCTCCGAGTGGAACCGCAGCGGGCCAGAGTCTGACCTTCAAAGACGGCACCACCGTTCTTGGATCGGCAATAACTGATGCCAATGGTGTAGCAACACTTGCAGCACAAACCTTTACCGGAGGAAGCCACAGCATCACGGCCACCTTTGCTGCCACTGGCATTTACCTGGCCAGCACATCGCCAGCTGTGGTTGTGAGTGTGGCCGCGGCAATCTCATCGCTGGCTCTTTCTATACCAGCCACGGCAATCAACCCGACTACCAGCGTGACCATGACAGCTAGTTTGTCACCTGTAATCGCTAGCGCCACCATCACTTTCTACGATGGCGCCACCAGTTTGGGAACCGCAAGGACCAGCGCCTCCGGTGTTGCCACCTTGGCAAAGACCTTCACTGTCGGAACCCATAACCTCACTGCCAAGTTCGCCGGAACTACCGCTGCAACCGCCTCTACCTCTGCAGTTGTAACGCTCATGTCGACAGTGGTTGCTCCGGGTGCGCCAACGGCTCCAAAACTAACTAAGGGCGGAACCGCTGCTGCGCCAACCGCCACCGCAACCTGGACTGCTCCAGGCTCAACAGGCGGCTCTGCGATCACCGCATACACCGTTTATGTTTACCAAGGAACAACCCTCATCAAGACCGTGCCTGGACCAACCACTCGTTCGGTGGTAATCACGGGTCTCACATCTAAGGCTGTGCTTAACATCAAGGTCTCTGCAACCAACATCGCTGGCGAGGGCGCTCAATCCGTAGCCTCAGCAGCTGTAACCATGAATTAGCCAAGAGTCACCGAATGATTTTGCGCGAGGTAACGGACGCAGATTTGCCGGTACTGTGGGCGCACCAGAACGATGAGCAGGCTCACGAGATGGCGGGTTTTTCTACCTACCGTGAGCAGGCTGCGTTCGAGGAACGCATGCTCAAGATTCTGGCTAAGCCCGAGATAATAATTCTGGCAATCGAACTCGAGGGCAAGGTTTTAGGCACGGTTGGTAAGTGGGTGGCTGAAACCCAAGACGAAATCAACTATTGGATCGACCCCGAACACTGGGGAAAAGGTATTGCGTCTCAGGCGGTGAGGTTATTCCTGGAAAGGCACACGCACCGACCGATTTATGGTCACACCGCAGCAGATAATTTTGGTTCCATTCGAGTTCTAGAGAAAAACGGCTTCCAGCGAATCGATGTGAAGACCTCTTGGGCCGAGGCTCGGTCTAGCGAAATCCAAGAAATCAGCTGGATTCTGAACTAGCAACCGCAATCAAAACTAAAATGTAGGCATGTCTAACGCATTCGCAGGTAAGTTCGCTTTCATTTCCGGTTCGTCGCGCGGTATTGGCGCACAGGTTGCCCAACTAATCGCAGCTCAGGGCGCAACCGTAGCAATCAACTACCGCGATAAGGCAGTTCGCGCTCAGAAGGTAGCCGACGCAATCACCAACGCAGGCGGAAACGCAATTGTTGTGGGAGCCGACCTAACCGACTACCCGAGCATCGATGCCTTGGCTGCAACCTTGAAGGAGCAGTTTGGTCGTCTAGATCTTTTGGTGCTAAACGCTTCTGGCGGTATGGAAACCGGCAAGGGCGAGGACTATGCCATGGTTCTAAACCGCGATGCCCAGGTGAATCTGGTAAAGACCGCACTTCCGTTGCTGGGAGCCGGTTCGCGAATCGTTTTTGTCACCAGCCACCAGGCACACTTCATTCGTGAAACCCCAACCATGCCTGAGTACTTGCCAGTTGCGCTAAGCAAGCGTGCCGGCGAAGACGCCCTGCGCGACATGATTCCAGAGCTCACCGAAAAGGGAATCCAGTTCGTTGTTGTCTCAGGCGACATGATTGAGGGCACCGTAACCGCTACCTTGCTAGACCGACTAAACCCGGGTGCGATCGACGCACGTAAAGAGGCCGTGGGCAAGCTTTACAACGTTGAGGAATTTGCAGCAGAGATCGTGGATGCCGCAACCGCTCCGATTCCAGCTGACAACACCCGTTTGGTGGGCGACACCGAGTACTTCACCAAGAAGTAGCTCTAGTCGCCTTTGATTAGGTCCTGAATCACAATTTTTGTCATTCCCCGCATGGCCTGCCAAGCGTAAGCAGCTTTCTGGGGGTCTGGGTTCTGCAGGTGAACCCGCATCTGAAGCGGGCTAACCTGCCAACTCAAACCAAACTCGTCTACGCACCAGCCACACTGTCCGGCTTTGCCGCGCGCGGTAATCGCATCCCAGTAATAGTCGGTCTGCTCCTGCCCATCGCAGTTAATGGAAAGCGAGATGGAGTCATTGAACTTTGGGCCACCGGGCCAACCCATGCCAATGAACTCTTGACCAAAGATGCTGAAATCGGCGGTCATGAGTTTGCCATCTGGCTCTGGGTGACCCGAGCTGTAAATCAAAAGATTTTCTTTGAACAGTTCCTGATAAAAAGCCAATGCTTGGCCGAGGTTTCCGTCGAACCAAAGGAAGGTCTTGAGGGTGGTTGAGTTTGCCATAATTTGAACCTACTACTCGGCGCTGCTTGCTTGGTTTTTTACAGTCTTGTTACCGGCTGCACTGGCAAAGATGGCGGTAACCACCAGGAATCCAGTGATGGCGCCAAAGATGCTGAGGATTCCCCAAACTTGGCCGATAAAGCCCAAAAGTGGTGGGCCAACCATGAAAGCCCCATAGCCCCAGAGGGCTACAAAACTGACTCGCTTGGCGGCATGCTCTCCCTCTCCGGCGGCCGAGAGGAACAGCGGGAAGCCCAAAGCCACACCAACGCCCCACATGGCTGAACCAATCCAGGCCAGGATCACGTTAGGTGCGCTAACGATGATGAGTATGAGCCCAACAATTCCCACGAGTGCAAGCGATTGAAGTGCGCGGGCCTTGCCGATTTTGTCGGCTAGGTTTCCACCGAAGAATCGAGTTAGGGTCATGGCGCTTAGCAACACTGCGTATGAGATTCCAGCATTGGTTGCCGAGGCGTGATAACCCTCCACCATTCCAAGGGCCAGCCAGTCGTTAGAGGCTCCTTCGGCAACTGTGATGCCCAAAATGCCAATGCCAAGCCAAATTGCCACTCGGTTGAGCCACTTCACCTTGATCACTTGGCCCGCGGTGTCGTGTACCTTGGGCGCCTCAATGCCATTTCCAGCTACTAGGTGCCTGTATGTGAAAACTGGAACCAGCAATTGAAGCCCGCTTAGAATCACAATCTGCCAAAAGATAGAGAAGTTAACCGTGGCCGCCAGGGTTCCAAGCCCAGCGCCGGTAACAGTGCCAATTGAATAGCCCGCGTGCAACCTGGGCATGAGGTTTTTGCCAAGTCTTTGTTCGATTGCACTGCCATCCACGTTCATTGCCACATCGGTGAGGCCAAAGCCCAGACCTGCAATGAAGCCGGAAGCGGTGTAACCAAATGCCGAACCGGTAGAGGCAAAGTATGCTCCAGCTATCCAAGCGAAAACTGCCAGTACTAATCCCCAGGTCATGGCAGGTCTGGTGCCAATGCGGCTAATAATTCGGCCGGCTTGGCTTAGCGAAATGATTGCACCCATCGATGAGATCAGAATGAGCAAGCCAAGGGTGGCGGTGTTCACATTCAGCAGTTGTTTCACAAGCGGCAGACGCACCATCAAAGATGCACCAGACAATCCGAGCGAACAAAAATAAACCAAAATGGCGATGTGCCATGCCTTGGTTTTGGCTAGTTCGGCCGGATTCAACGCTGAAGAGGTCATTGCTAAAGTCTAGGGTTAGCGGCGGCCTAGACCCTAGAGGGCTAACCCAAATAGTTGGGCAGTTTGTTGCGCAGGCGCCGGTCGTTGATTTCTTGGGTCTTGGTTAGTTGCTCCAGCAGATGCTTTCTGAGGCCGGTTTTAATTTCGGCTTTCTTGGCGCTCGTTTTGGTCCATTTGATTGCCACCGCCAAGTCATTGTGCAGACCAAGCAGCACCTGAGCCTTGGTCAAAGCATCGATGTGCTTCTGTTCGCTTGCGCCAAGTACCGGCAACGAAGCCTCCGCTAAATAGCGAACTCGTTTGCATTCGATTCGGATTGCGTGCAGTTGGGCATTGGTGGCATTGCGAAGATTCATGCCGAGAACCTTTTTGGATAAGCGCTTGGAGCGTTTTTGATTGAGTTTTGTGATTTGGTTTTCGTAATCCGCACACAACTGTGAAACCAGCGGAGTCTCCCTTAGGAACACGGGTAGGTCGTTTAGCAGATCGTGCGTCTTCTTAGATTTGAAGCCAACCTCTAAACGAACTCGCGCGTTTAACACTTGCTCATTCAAAGCAGAACGAAGTTGGGCAATTGACCGATCCTCCGGAAGCCGAAGGTCTGACAGAGCCTGATTGAAAGTGGCCACTAGGACATCGGCGTCGCGCGCCCGGCTTATTAGTTCATCTAGCCATTCCAGGCGATCTCCAAAATCCTTGGAATCAGACTGGTCCTGAAAGAACGCACCCAGGCTTTTGAGGTTTGAGCGCAACTTGCGAAGTGCCACGCGGAAATCGTGAAGGCCTTCTGGGCTGTCGTCTGCAACCACCAAGGCGTGCGCCCGCGAGAGTTCAGCAAGGTGAAACAGGAAAACCGAGCGCAGAAAGTCCTGCCCCTTCTCGACCCCCATTTCGGTCTTCACGACTTTATTATTTCGCCAAACGCAACAAAGTAGGCTTCTGTGGTGAGCGAAAACCGATTGTTAACCCAAAATGTGGGAAAGATTCGAATTGCTCCGTTCATATTGCTGGAAATAACGGCCTTTACCTCGGCTATGTCCGGTTCCATGGTGTTCCTGCTCATGCCTTGGATCACGCTGCAGCTCACTCACAGCGCCTCAAGCGCCGGCCTCGCGGTTACCCTAACGGCTATTCCCGGTCTACTTATTTCGCCATTTGCCGGTTCGCTGGTTGACAAATTTGGTCGGCGTAGGGCAGCAATTTTCATGGAATTCTTGCCAGCCTTGGCCAACCTAAGCATTCCCATTGTGGCCGTGTTCACCCACCTAAACCTTGGACTCTTTCTGGCGCTTTCGGTGGTCCGAGCCATCGTGGGTAGTGGCAACTTCAGCGCTCGAAAGTCTTTGATCCCAGATGTAGCTGCCGCAGGTGGAATCACTCTGGAACGTGCCAATGGCATCCACGAATCGATTGGTGCGGCTGGCTTTGCACTGGGCCCAGCCATAGCTTCGATATGCATCGGTTGGCTGGGTGATTTCAATACTTTCTGGGTGGTTGCCGGCATTGGCTTTTTGGCAACCTTTATAACCACGTTGATTCGGGTTACGGAACATCGCGAGGCCCACGATGAAGACGTAGGCCGCCACTGGGCCAGTTATGCGGTTCAGGGTGTGAAGATTCTGTTCCAGACCCCGAGCGTACTTATTTTGATGGCCGCGGTTTGCGTGTTGGCAATCATTTATATGCCAACCGAACTGGTGGTGTTGCCTAGCTATTACACCAGCATCAATGACCCACAGGGCATGGGCTTTTTACTTTGCACTATGGCCATTTGCACAACCGTGGGTGCCCTGTTGTTTGAACGTTTGAACCGGCGCTTTAGTTTCACTGCTATTTTGCGCGTGGCCATTTTGGGTGTTGCGCTGTCTATGGTCCCCATGGCATTCCTGCCACCTCAGCCAGTCATGCTGATTTGTGGCGCAATCCTTGGGTTGGCTTGGGGCCCGCTACCTCCACTGTTGAACACGGTGATTCAACGCAAGATCCCCGCCAACCGTCGCGGTCGCGTTTTTAGCCTAGAAATGGCTATCTGGACTGGCGGTCCAATTTTGAGCATGGGACTTGCGGGTATCGCAGTTGACGCCCTGGGTGTACGGATTATTTACCCGCTGATTGTGGTTTTGGTTCTGGTGGCTGCCGTTGTGGTTTCTACCCGCAAGTCCTTGGTAGACCTGAACACTGCTGACTACCAAAACGAATAACAAAAACCGAGGGAAAATGACCAACGCAGCCCCTAGCCAAAACATCCAGGTAGATGTGTGGAGCGACGTGGCCTGCCCCTGGTGTTATGTGGGCAAGCGCAAGCTAGAACTTGGCATTCGGGAATTCACCGCGGCCAATCCACAGACCAACATCGATGTGGTTTTCCACAGCTTTCAGTTGGACCCGAGCATTCCGGTTGACTACGAGGGCACTCACCAGCAGTATCTGGTTGAGAACAAGGGTTTTCCCGCCGACCAAATCGGTGTGATGCACGACAGGCTTGCAGGCATCGGTGCCACAGTTGGTCTGGAATACAACTTTGAAGCTGTGCAGACCACCAACACCCAGTTGGCTCACGAGTTGATGCAATACGCCAAGACCATTGGCAAGCAGATTCAACTCAAAGAGCAGATCATGAACGCGTACTTTACGCTCGGTAAGCACGTAGGCAAGGTAGACGTCCTAGTTGAACTGGCTGGCAAAGTGGTCATTGATGAAGCCACCGCACGCCAGGTTCTGGAGAATCGTACCTACCGCGATGCCTTCGATGCGGATGTGGCTCAGGCCAGGGCATTCGGTATTTCGGGTGTGCCATTTTTTGTAATTCAAAACAAATACGGAATCGAAGGAGCCCAGGGCCCGGAGATGTTCGTGCACGCATTTGAGACAGTGCAGGCCGAGTTGGCCTCCGCCAGTGCAGAAGCCAAGTAGGAAAGCAAAATGACTTCCGAACAGCAGATGGTTCTGTTTACCCTCATGGGATTCCTGGGGTTGGGAGCCGGTTGCATTGTGCTCAGTCTGGTCACAATTTTTAGCCGGGGAAATAGAAGCTTTGCGCTGATCCTTTCTGCTTCGACCATAGCGCTTGGCTTATTTATGTACTTTGGCCTAGACCACTCCGGCATCTACCCAACGGGCATGGGAGTGCTCGCCCTGGTAATCGCTCTGGTACCGATTAAGAAACGGTCTTCAGCAGAAGAAGATTAATCGCCACGGCCACCATTGTGAAACCGATCAACGAATCAAGGATTCTCCAGAAAATCGGCTTGGCCAAATAAGGCGCAGCCGCTTTGGCCCCGAACCCAAGGGCTGCAAACCACAAGAAGCTGGCCGCCATGGCACCCGCGGCAAAAACCCAGTTTAGGTTGCCGTGCTGCGCCGAAAGCGACCCCACAAAAATCACGGTATCCAGATAAACGTGTGGGTTTAGATAGGTAAAACCAAGCACCGTGAGTACCACGGTTTTTAGGCTAACCACCGAGGTGCTGCTGGCCTCTAGTCTCTGGGTCTGAAATGCCCGGCGAAACGAGCTGAACGCAAACCAAAGCAGGTATGCCACACCCAGCCACTTAAAGATTGTGATCAAAAGTGGTGCAGTCAGAAGCACCGCCCCAAACCCGGCTGTACCCGCCGCAATCAGTAGTGCATCGCTAAAGGCGCAGATTAGAACAACAACGCCAATGTATTTGCGAGTCAGCCCCTGCCTAAGCACAAAAGCATTTTGAGCACCGATGGCCACGATCAGGCTAAGGCCGGTCAGTAGGCCGGTGAGGAATGTGTTCACTTAATACCTAATTCTGGGTCCCACATTGATCGGTTATCAAGATCTTCATCGTCTAAGTCGTGCCCTTCAGACGCCACAATGAGACCCTTCAGGCAACCCGGGTAATGCAAGGCCTTGCTTATAGACCGTTCGGTCTCTTTTGGTAAATCGTCCAGCGGTTCCTGCATCTCTAAAGCCTAAATGCCTGAAGCTTTGGCATGTCAAGAGAAAGTGGGTGCGGACTTGTCCGCACCCACTCATCGGTGTCTATTTAAGAACTCTTCCTTTAGGCAAATGCCTCAATTGGGGGACAGCTGCAAACCAGGTTGCGGTCGCCAAAGGCGGCATCGATTCGACGCACCGGCGGCCAGTACTTGGTGCGGTGCTGACCGGCAACCGGGAAAACTGCAACCTCGCGGCTGTATGGGTGGTTCCACTCTTCGACCAGGTTCTTTGCGGTGTGAGGAGCGTTTACCAGAGGGTTGTCCTCTAGCGGCCACTCGCCGTTTGCAACAGCCTGTACCTCCATGCGAATCGCCAACATGGCATCCACAAAGCGATCAATTTCCTCGAGCGGCTCGCTCTCGGTTGGCTCAATCATCAATGTGCCGGCAACCGGGAAGCTCATGGTTGGGGCGTGGAAACCGTAGTCGATCAAGCGCTTGGCTACGTCGTCTACGCTGATTCCAAACT
The DNA here is from genome assembly GCA_947373155.1 of Microbacteriaceae bacterium. Classification (GTDB taxonomy): domain Bacteria; phylum Actinomycetota; class Actinomycetes; order Actinomycetales; family Microbacteriaceae; genus Rhodoluna. Next base: position 11,617 of record CANBWO010000006.1, read on the forward strand.
CGTCCTTGATACCGCGGATGTCCACGATACATTCGTGAGCGACAAGCCCTTTGTTACCGGTGTAAAGCAATGGGAATGCCTCACCCAAGCGCTTGGCAATGTAGTTAGCGCTCAGCACTGCACTCGCAGTTGCGTAACGCAGACCGCTGTCGCCCATCATCTGAATGTAAGCCCAGCTAATGGCCAAGATGCTCGGACTACCAAACGGAGCAGCCGAGATTGGGCCGTAGTTTGGTAAGTCGGTTGGGGCGAAAACGTGACCTGGTAGGAATGGTGCCAAGTGGGCGCCGGCAACAACCGGACCAACACCTGGGCCACCGCCACCGTGAGGGATACAGAAAGTCTTGTGCAGGTTCAGGTGAGACACGTCTCCACCGAACTTACCGAACTTGGCGAATCCCACTACCGCATTGGTGTTGGCTCCATCGATGTAAACCTGACCGCCGGCGGTGTGCACCAGGTCGCAGATTTCAACGATGGTTGCCTCGTACACGCCGTGGGTCGATGGGTAGGTGACCATGAGTGCGCTTAGGTTGCCAGCGTGCTCCGCGATCTTGGCCTTGAGGTCTTCAACGTCCACGTTGCCATCGGTGTCGCAAGCCACAACCACAACCTGCATGCCAGCCAAGACTGCCGAAGCCGCATTGGTGCCGTGTGCGCTCGATGGAATCAGGCAAACGTTGCGGTGTGAGTCGCCACGGCTGATGTGATATCCACGGATAGCCATTAGACCGGCAAGTTCACCCTGGCTACCAGCGTTTGGCTGAAGCGAAATGGCATCGTAACCGGTGATGTTAATCAGCCAATCGCTGAGCTCGCTGATTATCTGTAGGTAACCGGCTGCATCCTCTGCCGGGGCAAATGGGTGCAGGTTGGCGAACTCAGGCCAGGTGACTGCCTCCATCTCGGTGGTGGCGTTGAGCTTCATGGTGCAGGAGCCCAACGGAATCATGCCTCGGTCAAGCGCGTAGTCGTAATCACCCAGTTGCTTGATGTACCTGAGCATGGCGGTCTCGCTGTGGTGAGTGTTGAACACCGGGTGAGTCAGGTAGTCGCTGGTGCGAGCAAATGCGGCCAGAGCCAAATTGTGGTTCGCCTCATCAAAGTGGCGAACCGGCTGAGATGCACCCAAAATGATTGCCAACTGGTCCAGGGTCTGCCACTTGGTGGTCTCATCGATGCTGATACCTACGGTGCGGGAGTCTGCTACGTAAACAGTGATGTTCAGTGCGCGGGCAGCCTCAAAGACCACCTGAGCATTGATGCCTGTGACACGAACTGTGTCGAAGAACGAATCGGCAACCACGTTTAGTCCGCTGGCGCGAAGAGCAGCGCCAAAGTTAGTGGCCTTGACGGCGATCTCGTGTGCGATTGCCTTGACTCCGGCAGGACCGTGGTAAACCGCGTACATTCCGGCCATCACTGCAAGAAGTACCTGAGCGGTACAAATGTTGCTGGTGGCCTTTTCGCGGCGAATGTGCTGTTCACGAGTCTGCAGGGTCAGTCGGTAAGCGCTGGCGCCGTCGGCATCAACCGAAACACCAACCAAACGGCCAGGCATGCTGCGCTCTAGACCCGGGCGAACCGCGAGGTAACCGGCGTGTGGACCACCGTAACCCATTGGCACGCCAAAACGCTGAGTGGTACCGACCACTACGTCGGCTCCCTGCTCGCCAGGAGATGCGATCAGGGTGAGGGCCATGAGGTCTGCTGCCACGGTTGCAAGGCCACCGAATTCGTGAGTGGCATCTACCACTGGCTTAAGGTCCACAATGCGTCCGCTGGCGCCCGGGTACTGAACAAACGAACCGAATCCGGCCTGAGTTAGCTCGGCTGCGCCGGCGGCTGCATCAAAGTAACGAATCGTGATGCCCAGTGGCTCGGCTCGGTGCTCCAACAGGCTCTTGGTCTGTGGGAATGCATCGCTGTCTACATAAAACACCTCGGACTCGCTCTTGCTTCCGCGGCGAGCAATCATCATGGCTTCTACCGCTGCAGTACCTTCATCGAGCATGGACGCGTTTGACGTGTTCATGCCGGTTAGGTCGTTGACCATGGTCTGGAAGTTAAGCAGAGCCTCCAGGCGACCCTGGCTGATTTCCGGCTGGTACGGGGTGTAGGCGGTGTACCAGCTTGGGTTTTCCAGGATGTTGCGCTTGATAACGCCGGGGGTGAAGGTGCCGTAGTAGCCAAGACCAATCATCGATGTGGTGATGCGGTTCTTGCCCGCGATTTCACGAAGGCGTTCCAAGGCGTCGGTCTCGCTGATGGCGGCCGGTAGCTTGCTTGGTGCGTCTAGGTAGATCGACTCGGGAATGGCGTCTTTCATAAGCTGCGCAAGGTTGTCATAACCTAGCGCCGCCAACATCTGCTGTTGCTCGCCGGCGTTCGGGCCAACGTGACGGGTAAAGAACTCTGCTGCCATGGGTTTAGGCTTCTCCGGTTAGTGCGTCGTAGGCGGCGGAGTCCATAAGGTCTGGTAGCTCCGAGTATTTAACCTTGAACAACCAGCCGGTGCCGAATGGGTCGCCGTTAATGTCCTCTGGGTTGCTGGTCAGGCCATCGTTGACCTCAATGACCTCGCCACTGATTGGGCTGTAAAGCTCAGAGACACTCTTGGTGCTCTCAACCTCGCCACAGATCTTCATGAAAACGGTGCTGGAGCCAACCTTTGGAAGGTCAACGTAAACAACCTCGCCAAGTGCGTTCGCTGCGTACTGGGTAATGCCCACCACAGCGGTGTCACCCTCGATGCGCACCCATTCGTGCTCTTTGCTGTACTGAAGGTTAGTTGGGTTTGCCATGGGGTTCTCCTATTTCTGGCGCTTGTAAAACGGAAGGTTGGTAACAGAAAGTGGTTGGCGACTGCCGCGAATGTCTACCTCTATGGTCGCACCTGCGAGGAGCAAACTTGGGTCTGAAGAAGAAATATATGCCATCGCAATTGGGTAACCGAGCGTTGGGCTAAGTGCACCGCTGGTAACAACACCGATGGCGGTTTGGCCGCCCGGAGCAAACAGTTCGTAACCGTGACGTGCAGCACGGCGGCCCTCGCCTACCAGTGCAATAAGTTTCACGTCTGGGGTGGTTGCGGCTAGTGCCTCAAGGGCTGCCTTGCCAACAAAGTTTCCGTTGTTGCCATCGGCTGGATCGCGGTCTAGCTTGACCACCTTGGCAAAACCAGCCTGGTACGGGTTGTGCTCCAGGTCTAGTTCCTGGCCGTAAAGTGGCATGCCGGCTTCTAGGCGCAGGGTGTCGCGGCTTGCCAAACCGCAAGGTAGTAGGCGCTCGCCGCCGGCGTTCAAAAGCAACTGCCACATTTGTGCCGCGTAGCTGACCGGAGTGAAAATCTCGAAGCCGTCTTCACCGGTGTAGCCGGTGCGGCCAACCAGCACTGGAATACCCGACACGTTTGCCTCGAGAATCGCGTAGTACTTTAGGCCGGTGAGGTCTTGGTCGCATAGTGGTTGCAGAATCTGTGCCGCCACCGGGCCCTGCAGGGCAATCAAAGCCCAATCATCGGACTCGTCGGTAAGCAAGACATCGGTGAATCCCTTTATGCGCTCCTCTAGCGCGGCCACCACGTTGAAGCGGTTTCCGGCGTTGGCAACAACCAGGAACTCTTGCTCTGCCAAACGGTAAACGATTAGGTCGTCGATCACTGAACCCTGCTCGTTGCAAATGAGGTTGTACTTGGCTTTGGTAACCGCAATCGCGCTACTCGGGTTCACCAAGGCAAAGTCAAGGAATGCTCCGGCGTTAGTACCCGTCACCCGGATCTCGGCCATGTGGCTGATGTCGAACAAGCCGGCCGAGTTGCGAACCGCACGGTGTTCGTCGAGTTCGTTGCCGTATCGAATCGGCATATTCCAGCCACCAAAGTCGGTGAACATTGCGCCAAGAGCTTGGTGCTGTTCGAACAGAGCGGTTTGTTTCACGTGAATCCTTCTTTGTATTTGTTTGGCTAGCCCAAGAAGCCGCGCAGTAGAGCCGCGCTGCCAGACACGTGATCGCGCATGACTGCCTGGGCCACATCGGCCTGGCCGGTCAGGATCGCCATGACGATTTCTTGGTGTTGATCGTTGGAGTGCGTGAGGTTTGGCGGTAGCAACGGGATCTCGTTGAGCAGTTCGTTGACTCGCATACGGTTGTGTGCGATCTGCGTAACCAAAGAGTTTGAACCAGTTAATTCTGCAATTAACAGATGCAGTCGGGAGTCCAATCGGCGATAGTCATCTACGTTTGCGGCGTTGGTTTCCAAATGCGCTTGCCAAAGCGAATCGCGCATTTCTCCCGTGAGTTCCGAAGAGGCGGCAAGATAGGCGGCTCCCGGTTCTAAAACCTGACGAAACAGCATTACGTCTTGGATTTCTTCTTTGCTGTAAGACTGGCGTTCCTGAACCTCGCCATCGCGGGTGATTACCAGCGGGCCGGTTGGAATGTTGTCGGCAATGAAGGTTCCGCCGTAGCGACCACGACGAATCACAAGGTATCCGGCATCTACCAGCGATGAGATGGCGTCACGAACAGTGTCGCGCGAAACCTCAAGTAGCAGTGCCAATTCGCGTTCCGGCGGAAGCTGGTCTCCCGGATGCGCCAAGCCAAGACGAATGGTCTGGAGCAGCCTTTCCACCGTTTCTTCGTATGCGTTACCCGAGCGGATTCGGGTTAGCAACAAAGCAGAACTAACCAGGCCAGCAGAGGTTACCTCTGGCTGACCTGGCTCGATCTGATTCTCTTGAAGCATTGTTGGCTGTGAGCCCTGTCTTTGAGTGCTGGTTACATTGGGGTGACGTAGGCACCGCTGATGCCACCGTCTACCAAGAAGGTGTTCGCTGTGATGAACGAGCTGTCATCGCTGGCCAAGAATGCCACTGCGGCAGCCATTTCCTCTGGCTTACCAAAACGACCGATTGGAATGTGAACCAAACGGCGCTGGGCACGCTCAGGGTCCTTAGCGAAAAGCTCCTGAAGTAGCGGAGTGTTCACAGGGCCAGGGCAAAGTGCGTTAACGCGGATTCCCTGGCGAGCAAACTGAACGCCGAGTTCGCGGCTCATGGCTAGCACGCCACCCTTGCTGGCGGTGTAGCTGATCTGGCTTGTGGCCGAACCCAGCACTGCAACAAACGATGCGGTGTTAATGATGGAACCGCTCTGCTGCTTGACCATGTAACGCAGCGCTGCGCGGCAGCAAAGGTAAACGCTCTTCAGGTTGATGTCCTGAACCTTCTGCCAAGCCGGTAGCTCGGTGGTTTCGATCGAGTCGTCGTCTGGTGGGCTGATACCAGCGTTGTTAAAGGCGATGTCCACGCTGCCGTAAACCTTGTACGCGGTATCGAACAGGTTGTTGACCTGGTCTTCGTCGGCTACGTTTACCTGAACAAATAGGCCGCCAACCTCATCGGCTGCAGCTTGACCAGCCTTAGGGTCCATGTCACCGATCACCACGGTTGCGCCTTCCGACGCAAATCGGCGTGCGGTTGCTAGGCCAATACCGCTTCCGGCACCGGTGATTACAGCTACCTTGCCCTTTAGGCGTTGGGTTAGATCCAGCTTCTCGATTGCCATTTTTTCTCCTTTGTTCTTCCTAGTCGTTAGGAATAAAGACGTTCTTTTCTTCGGTGAAGTGCAGTGGGGCATCCGGCCCAAGTTCGCGGCCCAGGCCACTTTGCTTGAATCCGCCAAACGGTGTGTTGTAACGCACCGATGAGTGGGAGTTCACGCTCAGGTTTCCGCTTTCAACTCCGCGGGCCACACGGATTCCGCGGCCGATGTCGCGGGTCCAGATGGAACCTGACAGTCCGTATTCGGAGTCGTTCGCTAGCTCGATTGCCTCTGCCTCCGAGTCGAATGGAAGAACCGTGACGATTGGGCCAAAGATTTCCTCGTTGAAGCAGCGGTCTTCTTTGCCATTCGCCAGGACCACGGTTGGAGCGAACCAGTAGCCCGGACCCTCTGGAGCCGAACCACGGAAGGCCACGTTCGCGCCATCTAGGTATGAAGTCACCGATGCATGGTGGGCCTTGTGCACCAGTGGGCCGACCTCGGTTTCTTCTAGGGTTGGGTCTCCAACCTTTACGTTCTTGACAGCCGGTTCTAGGTGCTCGAGGAACTTGTCGTAAACCTTGCGCTCAACCAAAATGCGGCTGCGGGCGCAGCAGTCCTGGCCGGCATTTTCGAATACTGAATAAGGTGCGGTGGCAGCTGCTTTTTCAACATCGGCATCGGCAAACACAATGTTGGCGCTCTTGCCGCCGAGCTCAAGAGTCACGCGCTTGATTTGATCTGCAGCGCCGGCCATGATCTGCTTGCCAACCGGGGTGGAACCGGTGAAAACCACTTTTCGCACGGTCTTGTTGGTCACAAAACGGTTTCCAACCACCGAGCCCTTACCTGGAAGCACCTGGAAAAGGCCTTCTGGTAGACCAGACTCCAGAGCCAGTTCGCCCAACTTGATGCTGGTGAGCGGAGTCCACTCGGCAGGCTTTAGCAAGACAGCGTTTCCCGCGGCTAGTGCAGGTGCAAAACCCCAAGACGCAATGGTCATTGGGAAGTTCCAAGGGGTAATAATGCCAACCACGCCAAGGGGTTCGTTAAAAGTCACATCGATACCACCGGCCACTGGAATCTGCTTGCCAAACAGGCGCTCAGGAGAAGCCGAGTAGTACTCAAGTACGTTGCGAACGTGGTTGGCTTCCCAGCGAGCCTGCCCGATTGGGTGGCCCGAGTTACGAACTTCTAACTGAGCCAATTCCTCGATGCTGCTGTCCACAGCAGCGGCAAAGTCACGCAGGGCCTTAGCGCGGTCTGCCGGATTTAGTGCCGCCCAAAGTTTCTGTGCCTTGGCTGCGCGCGCGATGGCTTCGTCGGTCTGCTCGAGCGAAAAGTGCTCGATGGTCTCCATCGGTGCTTCGGTTGCCGGGTTGATCAGGGTGTAGCTCATTTGCTGCTCCTATAAGCCTTGGCGGCTTCGATTAGTCCTACAAAAAGTGCTGGTTCCCAAAGGGTTTGCTCTGGGTGCCACTGAACTGCAACGGCAAATGGGTGGTCATTGACTTCCACGGCCTCAATCACGCCATCGGTGGTTTTGGCTGTCACCGTGAGACCCGGCGCTACATCTTTGATTGCCTGATGGTGGTAAACCTGAACCTCTGTCTTGGTGTTCCCAAGAAGCGTTGCAACCTTGCTGCCAGGGGTGATGTCTACGTCGGTCGAACTGAAAACACCATTGCCCAGCTGGTACTTGGTGCTGCCGGTTACATCTGGAAGGTGCTGAATCAGAGTGCCACCCAGGTGCACGTTCAAAACCTGGGCACCACGGCAGATGCCAAGCACCGGAACATCGTTGGCCAATGCGGCCGCGTAAAGCGCATCTTCTAGAAGGTCGCGCGACAGGTCTGGTTTGTCGGTTAGCGGCGCAGGGTCTTCGTTGTAGCGCGCCGGGTCCACATCGCGGCCGCCACAGACCACAACGCCATCTAGGCGGCTGAGGATTTCGGCAGCCGAGGCATCGCCGTATTCCTGAGGCGGAATGAGAACCACAGAGCCACCCGAGTTGGTGATGGCATTGATGTAACTTGCCGGCAAAAAGGCCGCTTCGGTATCCCAGACTCCCATCTGGGCGCGCTGACGATAGGTCGTCAGACCGATTACTGGACGCTCGCTGGCTGCGGCTTGGTTTTTAGAGGCGCTCAAAACCGCGTACTCGCTCCCAGTCGGTGATGGCCTTGTCGTAAGCCGCAATCTCGGTGCGAGCCGCGTTTACGTAGTGGTCAACCACTGCATCGCCAAAGGCGGCACGGGCAATCTTGCTGTTGTCGAACAGTTCCATGGCGTCTCGCAGCGTGGCAGGAACGTGAGCCTTGTCGGCAACGTAGGCATTACCCACGGTCATGTCCTCTAGCTCTAGCTCGTTTTCGATTCCGTAAAGCCCCGCTGCAATAAGACCGGCAACCGCAAGGTACTGGTTTACGTCTCCGCCAGGAACTCGGTTCTCAACTCGCATGCCGTGACCGTGACCCACAACTCGCAAACTGCAGGTGCGGTTATCAAGACCCCAGGCCACAGCGGTTGGCGCAAAGCTACCGGCTACAAAGCGCTTGTAACTGTTGATGTTTGGTGCATACAAAAGTGTGAACTCACGCATGGCTGCAATCTGGCCAGCCAAGAAGTGCTTGAACATCTTGCTCATGCCGTTGACGTCGCTCTTGTCGGCAAACACGGCAGCGCCATCGGTGTCTCTAAAGGAGATGTGGATGTGGCAGCTGTTGCCCTCGCGCTCGTTGTATTTGGCCATAAAGGTGATGGCCTTGTCGTGCTTGTCGGCGATCATCTTGGCACCACTCTTATAGATGCTGTGGTTATCGCAGGTCTTAAGGGCGGTGTCATAACGGAACGCGATCTCTTGCTGACCGAGGTTGCACTCACCCTTAACGCCTTCGCAGTACATGCCGGCGTTGTCCATGGCATTGCGAATCTCGCGCAACATTGGCTCAACCCGCGTTGATGCCAATAGGTCGTAGTCCACGTTGTAGTCGGTGCTGGCCTTTAGGTCTTTGTAACCCTTGGCCCAGGCGCCGCGGTAAGTTTCGTCGAACACAATGAACTCGAGTTCGGTGCCAACGTATGGCACCAGGTTCTTGGCCGAGAGGCGGTCCATCTGTGCTTTCAAAATGGAACGAGGGGATTGAACGATTGGCTGGTGGCTGGTGGTTTCCAGGTCTGCCAAAACCATGGCGGTTCCAGGAAGCCAAGGAACCATGCGCAGGGTGCTCATGTCCGACTTGAGCACCATGTCGCTGTAGCCGTGTTCCCAAGAAGAGATTGCGTAGCCATCTACGGTGTTGTTTTCAACGTCTAGTGCAAGCAGATAGTTGCAGGCTTCTGCTCCATGACCCATGATGTCTTCCAGGAAAAGGCGCGACGCAACGCGCTTACCAACCAGGCGTCCCTGCATGTCGGTAAAGCCAACGATGACGGTGTCGATCTCGCCGGCTTGAATCTTGGTGGTCAGCTCAGCTACCGAAAGTAGCCCCTTGTTGCTGTTCATGTTGTTTCCTCTTCTTTGAGGTTGGTTTTACAACCATTAGAACACACCATCCCATCGATGATTGTCAAGTTCAGTTTAGAAATCGTTATTTATTGGCAAGTTTCCCGATTGTTTCCAAATAATTACGATTTGGAATAATCGGCCCAATGGTTGCCAAACCAAACCATAAAACCGCTAGGCTCACGATTACCGAACCACATCGTTGTGGCTTGGGATTCCTCAACGACGACGGATAAGGAAAAGAGCAGCATGTCTAATGACAAAACAAAAGTCTCGGGTGTGACTTACACAACCGCAGACAGTGGCTACTTTGAAAAACGTGAACTAAAGCGCTCCGGTGGCTTGTGGGCCCTATGGGGTCTTGCTATTGCAGCAGTTATTTCTGGAGACTTCTCGGGCTGGAACTTTGGTCTTGACTCCGGAGGATTTGGCGGCCTTTTGGCCGCTTTCGTAATTCTGGTACTTATGTACTACGGAATGATGTTCAGCATCGGTGAAATGGCAGCGGCCATGCCACACACCGGCGGAGCCTACTCATTCGCTCGCGCGGCCATGGGTCCGTGGGGTGGTTTTGTTACCGGTTTGGCAGAGACCATTGAGTATGTAGCTACCACCGCGGTAATCATTTACTTCAGTGCCGGCTACGCAGATGCAATCACCGGCGGACTCCTAGGAGTTCACCTGCCGGCTTGGGCCTGGTGGATCATCCTTTATGCGGTGTTCATCGCCCTAAATGCAGCCGGATCCAGCATCTCGTTTAAGTTCGCTCTTGTAGTTGCAATCATGTCGATTGCCATCCTGGTGATCTTCTCGATCATGGCTCTATTCAGCGGCAAGCTAGACTGGTCTTCACTTACCAACATCACTCCTGATGCTGGTCAGAGCGTCTGGCTACCTCACGGTGTTATCGGCATCCTCTACGCAATGCCATTCGCCGTTTGGTTCTTCCTAGGTATCGAGGAACTTCCTCTGGCAGCCGAAGAAGCCCACGACCCAGTTCGCGATATTCCTCGTGCTGGATTCTGGGCCCGTACCACTCTGATCATCCTTGGTCTTGCAGTGCTATTCCTAAACACAGCACTCACCGGCGCAGAAGGCCTGAAGGCTTCGGGCGAACCGCTGCTAGACGGTTTCCGTGTGATGGTTGGCGATGGCTGGGCCGCCGTGCTTGGTTTGTTCGCACTGGTTGGTCTTTTGGCTTCGGCACAGGGAATCATGTTTGCTTACGGACGAAACATGTACTCGCTGTCTCGTGCCGGCTACTATCCAAAGGTTCTATCGCTCACTGGTAAGGCAAAGACCCCATGGGTTGCGCTTCTAGTTGGTGGAATCATCGGATTCATCTCGCTTGTAGCGATTGACGCAATGGGTGGTGCTAGCTCGCCTGCTGGCGCTATCGTTCTGAACATCGCTGTTTGGGGTGCCATGTTGGCCTACCTAATGCAGATGATTTCGTTCCTGGTGCTGCGCCGCAAGTTCCCAAACGCCAACCGCCCATACAAGTCCCCTTGGGGTCTGTTCGGTGGCTGGGTTGGCCTAATCATCTCCGGTTTGGCCTTCGTTGGATTCCTTCTAAACAAGGCATTCCTGCCAGCGATCGTGGCTATCGCTGTGGTTTACGTTGTTCTGTTGGCAATCTTTGCCCTCTACAGCCGCCACCGTCTGATTCTGTCGCCAGAAGAGGAATACGCGCTTAACGGTGGACTCCACCAGGACAGCAACTAGAAATTAGTAAATAGATGAGTGTGGGTCGGTTCCAACTGGAGTCGGCCCACACTCATTTGTCTTTCAAACGAATCGAAGTCTCATGATTCAGGTCGATGCACTTGATCTTTTCACCATTGGCATCGGGCCTTCTAGCTCGCACACCGTGGGGCCAATGCGCGCCGCTTGTGAATTTGCCAGCTCGCTTCAGGAGGCCAAACTGCTGAGCCCTATGGCGGGCATAAGAATTACTCTTTACGGTTCGCTGGGCGCAACCGGAGCTGGGCACGGAACCACCAATGCCATTGTGGCTGGGCTTGGCGGACAACAACCGGAATCGTGCAGCCCAAGCCAGGTGGTGGTTTCTTGGCAGAATGCCCTAGACGCCAAGTGCATTTTTGTGCTTGGGCATCGGGTTGCGTTTGCCGCCACAGACCTGGTGCTAAAGCCAATGATCCGCCTTCCCAAGCACTCCAACGGAATGACTTTCGAGGCGCTCGACTCCCTGGGTGCCACAATTCTTAGCCAGACCTACTATTCGGTGGGTGGCGGTTTTATTGAAAAACACATCGGTGACGCTGATTTGGATAGTGCCACTATTGCTGCGCAGGCAAACATCGATGCAAAAAAGGCGGCTGCAGTTCCCTTTGGTTTTTCCAGCTCAACCGAACTGGTGGAACTCTGCCAGCTCACCAACCAGACTATTGCTCAGGTGGCATGGCAGAACTCGGTGGCCCGATACGGCCAAGAGCGCGCTGCTGAACACATCGATGCGGTTTGGGCGGCCATGGCCGACTGCGTTGAAGCCGGCCTTTCCGCAACCGGAGTGCTGCCCGGTTACCTGAATGTATCCAGGCGAGCCAGAGCAATACGCGAACAACTCGAGCTGCAACAACGCGAAGGCGCCATCTCGGCTGAGCAATCGGGCGAGTGGCTGCAGGCTTATGCCATTGCGGTGAACGAGGAAAACGCTGCCGGTATGCGGGTGGTAACGGCACCAACCAACGGTGCCGCCGGCATCATTCCGGCCGTGGGTTATTTTGCTCTCAAGTTCAAGGGCGTTACCCCAGAGCGGCTGGCTAGGGAATACCTTATGACCGCAGGTGCCATTGGTCAGCTCTACAAATCGAATGCTTCTATATCTGGAGCCGAGGCGGGTTGTCAAGGCGAAGTGGGATCTGCTTGTTCCATGGCTGCGGCCGGACTAGCCGCCGTGCTTGGCGGTACAGTTCGACAGGTTGAAAACGCGGCCGAGATAGCCATGGAACATAACCTGGGTCTCACCTGCGACCCCGTCGGTGGCTTTGTTCAGATGCCGTGTATCGAACGCAATGCGATTGCCGCGGGAACGGCCGTTGCTGCCACCCGCTTAGCTCTGCTGGGCGATGGGAATCACAAGATTTCGCTAGACACCGTGATTGAAACCATGCGTCAAACCGGGCTGGATATGAGCAGCAAATACAAAGAGACCAGCCTGGGTGGTTTGGCCGTGAACGTGGTGGAGTGCTAGCCAAACTCGGTTCGGCTTACTAAATACTCGCTAGTCGATATCGCGACGCAGAGTTGAGAACATGGCCAACACGGCAAAACCGATTCCGTAAGCCAGCAAGAGCAGTGCCGCTGGAACGGGGTCAAGGTAGTCGGCTGTGTTTATCCCAAGTCCGCTGCCTTGGTCTTTCACGTTCAGGTGAATGTTCAACATGGCTGTGATCAAACCGGTTGGAAGGTACTTGCCAATCTCGGTCCAAATCACCGCCAAGATTCGGTCAACCACCATGAGCCAAACCAGCGAGCCGGTGACCGCGGCGTTTTGATTGCGAACCAGAGTTCCAATCGCAACACCAACGATCGCCAGGACAGCACCGGTTACCGCGGCGGCAGCGGTGTAGTTTCCCCAGATGAAGTCGTGCGGAGCAGCAACGTTCTTGAACAGGCTTAGCGCGTACGCTCCGGTTGCAATGGCAACCCAGGTGGCAAGCACATTGATGAGCGCACCCACCACTGCGGCCACGCCAAGCTTGGCTAGCAGTACCCGGGAGCGTTTTGGCTGAGCCAAGAAGGTGGCCACGGCGGTGTGATGATGGAATTCGCCAGCCATAATCAGGACACCAATAATCAGTACAAAAATGTACCCGCCCAGGCTCTTGGAGTACACGCCATCCACCACATCGCTGCTACTCAATGGCATGGTCAAGCCCTTGCCAATTCGGGTCATGGCGTATGGGCTGAATGCGGTTCCCAGAATGGCAAGTGCAATAGTTCCCAAAATCAAACCGTAGGTGCTGCGCTGGTAAAAGAGCTTTCTTAGCTCGGCTTTCACAAGGTTCATGCCGCAACTCCAATCAAGCGCAGGAACGCTTCTTCAAGGCTTTGGCCCGCCATGATTTCCTTGGCATTTCCAGCTGCAATCAACTTGCCGTGATTCACGATGATCACGTCATCCACGGTGTGCTGCAGCTCTGCTAACTGGTGCGATGAAACCAAAATGGTCTTGCCCTGATTTGCCAGGTTTCGCAAGAATTCTCGTAACCACGCGATGCCAATCGGGTCTAGTCCATTGGCTGGTTCGTCTAGCACCAGAATGTCTGGGTCGCCAAGCAGTGCCGCGGCCAATGCTAGGCGTTGCTTCATTCCCAGTGAGTAGCCCTTGGTGCGCTTGTTCACAGCATGTCCAAGTTCAACCAATTCCAAAAGCGGAAGCACGCGGGAGTCATCGATGCCCGCCGCAGCGCAAATAACCAGCAGATTTTGCTTTGCAGTTAGTGCGGCATTGAAACCCTGGCTGTCTAGCACGGCGCCAACGCGCTTTAGGGGTTCGGCCAGTTGGTGGTAGGGCTTGCCCTCAATTAGGGCCTCACCGGAACTGGCAGTGGCAAGTCCCAGCAAACAACGCAACGATGTGCTTTTGCCAGCGCCATTTGGCCCAAGGAAGCCCGTGATACGGCCCGCCTCGACCTTGGCGGTGAGGTTGTCTACTGCTTTTAAATCTTTGTATTGCTTGGTCAAGCCTATGAATTCGATGGTGCTCATGAATGGCCTCCTGTGCTCAGCCTACGCCTGTGGTCAACCACGCTTCGTAAAGCAATTCGCGCAGGTCTTCATCTGTGAGGTTTTCCAGTTTTGCCAGTACCGCGGGATACCCGGAAAAGTGCGGCATGGTGAAGTACTTATCCGGTTCCATTTGCACATAGGCCAGCGCGGTTATGGCATCGGGAGTGTGGATCGCAAGAATTCCACCCTGGTGAACTTCCTCGCCCAGCGCGGCGATTTCCTTCTGGTGCTTCTTGCTCAGGGGGCGTTCCCAAGCCAGGCTCTTGCCGCCGGCGTCCCAGGCTCGCTTTGGTTCTTGCCCAACCGCAACAGTTTTCGGCAGGGCGGTAGCGATGCGCGATACGTCTTCCCAGGTTGCCATGATTTGCTGTTATTCCGCGTGGTTCGGCAGTTCGCGCATGGTTCGAATCGGCGAAAATACCACCCAGGCCGATGAAAACAGCACGCCGATAGCCCCGATAGTCATGGCGGTGGTGACACCGTAGACATTGCCGATCCAGCCCGCAATCAGCGAGCTAATTGGCATGACTCCCCAAATGAAAAATCGGATCGTGGCATTCATGCGGCCAAGAAGCCTTGGCGGGCAAAGCCGTTGCCGGGCGGTTACCTGGGTGATGTTGTAGGTAAGAACCGTAAATGATTCAACAAACTGGGTGGCCAGAAGCATGGGCATTTGTGCCTGTTGAGGAACCAAAATGGTTGCTACCTGAAGGCAAATGGCTAAACCGCTCAATACTGCAGAAGCAACAATTAGCGGACCTTCACCCATCAGCTTGATGAGCCGGCTGCACAGTGCAGCGCCCAGCAAACCGCCCACCGCGCCAACCGACATCATGATTCCGAACTGCGCGGTGGTTACGCCCAGTGTGCGCAAAATATATAGTGGCATCATGGCAAAAACCATGGTTCCAAAGAGGTTGTTCGTGCCAGTGGTCAGTGCAATGGTTCGAATCAACTTTTGGCTTCTAACAAACTGCAAGCCCTCAAGAATCTCACTCACCAGCGGCTGGCGGTCTGCCTTAGGCGCCTTAACTTCCTGGTCGCGGAGCATGCCTAGCGTGAATGCCGAAACCAGGAATGTGATTGCGTCCACCAGAATCAGCAAGGGCGCTCGCAGGAATCCAAGTAAAAATCCAACCAGCGATGGACCACCCACGTGCGTGATTTGCCTCGAGGTTTCCATGGCTCCGTTGGCCCCACCGATTTTTTCGGCTGGCAATAGCACCGGGACCAAACTCTGGGCCGCCACATCAAAGAAAACCTGGGCCAAGCCAAGAATGCCAGCTACCACAAAGATGTGCCACATCTGAAGTGAATGCGATGCCCACAACACCGGGATGGTCAGCAGTGCCAGGAATCGAACCAGGTCCGCAATCAACATAACCTGCCGTTTAATGAGCCGGTCCACCCAGGCGCCGGCAATCAGACCAACAAGTAAAAACGAAGCGGTGCTAAACGCGTTGAGTATGCCCATGTCGGATGCGGTGGCACCAAGAACGGTAACCGCCAGAACAGGAAAGGCTAGCGCCGAGAACTGGTCACCGAGTGCGCTGACAGATTGTCCCGACCAGAGCCACAGAAAGCGCCTGTCTTTCCAGAGCGACGATGATTTAGCCATGGCTAAATCCTAGGGAGTAAACCTCTATACGGTGGCAAACCCTTTGATTCAGCCGCGGTACGGCTGGATTGCGTCGGCTGGAATCTGCCCGAAGCGCCCAAAGTGGAAGTCCTCCATGGCCTGAATCACTCCCTGCTTGTCATTCATCACGAATGGCCCGTATTGGAAAACCGGCTCGCGAATCGGCTGACCACCCAGCAGGAAGACCTCCATGGCGGCGGTGCGGGAATCCTGCTTTTCATTTGCACTGATAACTAGGCGATCGCCCTGGCTAAATACGGCTAGTTGTCCTACTTTGATTGGAGCAGCAGTAGCACCAAGTTCGCCTTCGCCCACCGAACCCTCGCCCGCCAAGACATAGGCGAGTGCATTGAACATTGGGTTCCAAGGAATCGAAACGCTGGCTCCAGGTGCCACGGTCAGGTGGGCAATCGACATCGGGGTCTGGCTCTTGCCAGGTCCGGTGTGACCATCAATCTCGCCGGCCAGTACTCGCAACAACGAGCCACCATCCTGGCTGGAAAGCAGAGTCACGTCGTCGCCTTCTAGGTTTTGGTAGGCCGGAGCAATCATCTTCTTGCTGCCAGGAAGGTTGATCCAGAGCTGAATTCCGTGGAACACTCCGCCGCTCATCACCAGCGACTCCGGTGGTGTTTCAATGTGCAAGATTCCGGCACCGGCGGTCATATACTGGGTGGCACCGTTTTCGATTACGCCACCGCCACCGTGGTTGTCCTGGTGTTCAAAGGTTCCGTCAATCATGTAGGTGAAAGTCTCAAAACCGCGATGAGGGTGCCACGGGGTTCCCTTAGGTTCCATCGGGGCGTACTCAACCTCGCCCATTTGGTCCATGTGAACAAATGGGTCAAGTTCCTGCGGAGGTACACCGGCAAAGGCGCGAGTCACCGGAAAGCCTTCGCCCTCGTAAGCCTTTGGCCCGCTAGTAACACTCTTGACTGGGCGGGAGCGACCCACGGCCTCGGAAAGACGAGGGAGCGTGAGGGTATCGGCGGTTATTGCTGGCATGATTTAGTCCTTTTGGTCGCTAGTAGTAAAGACCTATTGACTTGAAGGTATTCCCGTTGGTGGTTCGCCTGTGGAAACAGGCGTTACTTTACGGAAACCGTGCTGTAAACCACATAGCCCCAGGCAGGGATCTTCACCGTGGAACTCTTGGCTACAACTACCTTCTTGCCGGTGGCGTAGTCGTAATAAGTGCCCGCATACTTGCCAAACGAAACCTTTGGGGCCAGAGCCTTTGGGCCAAGATTTGCCAGCACAATCACCCTGCTCTTTGCCTTGGTTCTGCCGTAGCTCAGCACCTTCGCAGCGCTAGAAGTAATGAAGTCGGTGCTTCCTCCGGCAAGTCCAGACCATAGGGCCGGGTTCAACTTGCGCAGCTTGGTCAGCTTTGTGTAGAAAGCAGTCCAAGTAGCACTGGTAGAAGTTGCACTCCAGTCGATCGGGTCTTTCTCAAAGAACTGCAACTGGCGGTTCATACCAATCTCTTGTCCGTTGTAAATAAGAGGAATGCCAGGAACGGTAAAGGTAATCACCGCAGACTCGGCAACCGCGCTTCCAAGGCGCTGGAATTCGGTACCGTTCCAGGAGTTCTCATCGTGGTTAGTAATGAAGTTCATGGGGTAGGTGCCCACCGGATAGTTCATTACGGCATTAGAAATCGCGTAAAGGGCATCGTCTCTGGAGCCAACTTTGTTCAGGGCTCCCAAGAGTGTCCAGTTGTAGTTGGCGCTAAAAGACTTATAGAGCAGGTCGGTCTGGTCCTGGTTCTCGGCCAACCACCAAAGTGGTTTGATCGCGTTCACCTGAGCGGTCGCGGCATCCCAGAAATCGGTCGGTACGCCACCGGCCACGTCTTGGCGGTAGCCATCGATGTCAAACTTGGTCACCCAGTACTTGAGCGCATCGGTCATTGCCGCGCGAAGGTCCTTGTTGTCGTAGTTCAGGTCGGCAACGTCGGTCCAGTCGGTGCCGGCCGGCCAGGTGATGTTTCCCTGGGCGTCGTGGGTGTACCAGTCTGGGTGCTGGGTGATCCAGGCGTTGTCCCAACCGGTGTGGTTTGGAACCCAGTCCAGAACAATCTTCATGCCAAGAGCGTGAGCGCTATCTACCAACTTCTTAAAGTCGGTGTCGGTTCCATAGTTTGGGTTTACGGCCTGATAATCACTAACCGCGTAAGGCGAGCCCAAGCTGCCCTTAGCGTTGGTTTTGCTAATGGGAAAGATTGGCATGAGCCAAAGCACATCGGTTCCAAGAGCTTTCAAACGTGGCAGGGCCGCGGTTACGCCTGCAAAGTTGCCAGCCGGACTGAACTGACGGGTATTTACCTCGTAAACGGTGGCGCTCTTTACCCAGTCCGGGCTGATTGCTTTGCTGGCTGTGATGGCGCGACCGGTTACCGGCAACGCGGTAGCCGACAAGCTGGTGGTGGTGCCAACCAACAGGGTTAGAGCCGTAGCAACGGCAACCGAATAAGCAAATTTATTTAGACGCATGTGACTACTTTAGGGTTGCCACTTCTAGAATCTGCCAGCAAGCGTTTCCAAAATCAAAAGAGCCGCCAGACGTATCGTTCTGCCGTCAGTCGCGTCAGCGCTGGCATCAATTTCCGTGATATCAATGCTCTTCACCTGCGGGCTGCAACCGGCAAGGTAGGCGAACTGCCGTAGTTCATCGGCGCTGATTCCACCGGGGGCCGCCGCGGGGCAAGCCGGAACCACGCTTCGATCGCAAACGTCTACATCGATGTCAACATGGATAGGCCCTCCGGCTGAGCCAGCAATACCCAAGGCTTGCCGCATGACTTCCTGTGCGTTTCGGTGCCTTAGTTCACTGCGCGGAATCACAGTGATGCCAAGTTCCAGCGCGCGCATGGCGTACTCGGGGGAGTTGCTGTAGTCGGCGATTCCAATCTGAACGATCCGTTTCGGGTCTAAGCCGGCCTCAATCAGCCTGCGAACCGGAGACCCATTGCTTACGCCATCGCGCAAATCATGGTGTGCATCAAAGGTTATGAGTCCGCCTTTGGCTAGGTCGTCTCCCAGCGCACCCATTGCCATGGCGTAAGTCACAGAGTTATCGCCACCGAGGCCAATCAGTAGTCCCGCCTGCTGGCGCAACTGAGCCACGGCGCTCGCCGTGCGTTCTTCGCCCGCTTGGGAATCTGGGTCGGCGATATCGCCGAAGTCGCCAATCGAGAGAGCACCCAGGTCTAGGCGGTGCTCCCAACTCCAGGTGCTGTAACGCAGCAGTGCCTCACGGATGGCGGCGGGAGTGGTGTGCGCGTTGGTAGCCGAGATGCTGGTGAGGTGAGCCGGGATTCCCAGAATCGCTGCGTCCCACTTTGAGTCAGAGTCTGCCATCGATGCCTGTTTTAGAAGGCCCGCGGCCCGCGGCCAGAGCGGGTCTGTCGGCAGGGTGCCTTTGTTCGCTGTGCCAGAAGTGCTGGACTCGGTTGCTTCAGTCATGGTGTCCCAGGTGTCTTGATAGTTGGTGTGCGGCGGCGGTTAGTGCCTGTGTCATTCGGTCGCGCAGGTCATCGTTGGCCTGTTCGGTTTTGAAAGTCAGGTTCAACGCCGCCACGGGAAAATCGAGGTGATCGCGAACTGCCACCGATATTCCGCTTAGGCCGGCGCTGATGAAACCGTCTTCGCGGCTATTGCCCGCGGTTTTTTCGGCTTTGAGGGCAACCGTTAGTTCGCCTACGTTTTTTGGGCCGAGTCCGGTTCGGTTTACCAGCTCGATCTGGCTTCCGTAGAGGGCACGCACCTGCGCGGTTGGCAGCTGGGCCAACATGGCACGCCCCGATGCGGTGAGGTGAGCGGGCAGGCGAACCCCTACTTCGGTAACGGCGTTTATGGGCCGGCGTGGCAGTTCCCTTAGTAAGTAGAGGGTCTCGGTGCCGTGCAAAATGGCCAGGTGACCAATCACCGGCAGTTTTCGTTCCACCTCGTGTACCAACTTGGCCAAAATAGGCCGAGCTAGGCGTTCCAGCGGATCGTGGCGAAGGTAGGCCTGACCCAACTCAAATGCCGAGATGCCGAGACCCCAACGCGAGTCCTCGGGGTAGTGCAAAACGTAACCTTCGAGTTCCATGGCTTTTAGCAGGTGATACGTGGAGGACCTGGGTAAATCTAGGCGCTGCGCAAGTGCCGTTGCTGTGACCGGGCCGGCGCTTTTGGCCATGATGCGAAGCACCCCGAGGGCCCTGGTTGCAGCCGATGCATTTGCCATAACTAAATGATGCTCCTGAGGTGGCGGCAAAGCCAGTAGAAACCCTGACCATTGTCTGAAATACCAGACACCTCCCATAGTTTTTGGCTAGTGCGCAGCTGATTTATTCGCTGGAATAGCAACATGAACTCACAGACCCGTGGACCACTGCACGCCGCTCGCGGCAACACCCTTACCGCTCGTGGCTGGCAGCAAGAGGCCGCCCTGCGAATGTTGCACAACAACCTAGACCCGGCGGTGGCCGAGCACCCGCAAGATCTGATTGTCTACGGAGGCAATGGAAAGGCCGCACGCAACTGGGCCAGCTTCGATGCCATGGTGCGCACCCTGACCAATTTGGCCGATGACGAAACCATGCTGGTGCAGTCTGGTAAGCCTGTTGGTGTGTTCCGCACCCATGAGTGGGCACCGCGAGTTCTGCTTGCAAATAGCAACCTGGTGGGCGATTGGGCCAACTGGCCAGAGTTCCGCCGACTCGACAGCCTAGGACTGACCATGTATGGCCAGATGACCGCTGGTTCTTGGATTTACATTGGCACCCAGGGAATTCTTCAGGGAACTTACGAAACTTTTGCCGCGGTAGCAGCCAAGAAGTTCGGTGGAACATTGGCAGGCACCCTAACCCTCACCGGTGGTTGCGGTGGAATGGGTGGCGCACAGCCACTAGCAGTGACCATGAATGAGGGAACCTGTCTGATTGTCGATATCGATGAGTCTCGCCTTCGTCGTCGTGTTGAAACCCGTTACCTAGACGAGGTCTACACGGATATCGATCGAGCCGTGGAGCGCGCGGTTGAGGCAAAGAACAAGCGTGAGGCCGTTTCGATTGGTCTGGTTGGAAACGCAGCCACCGTTTTTGCTGAACTGCTCAAACGCGAAGTACCTATCGACATCGTGACCGACCAGACTTCGGCGCACGACCCCATGTACTACATTCCAGAAGGCATGGAGTTTGAATCGGCTCGCCGCATTGCCAACGAAGACCCTGCCGAGTTCACCAAGCGCTCCCAGGCATCCATGGCAAAGCAGGTTGAGGCAATGGTGGGTTTCATGGACAAGGGTGCCGAGGTGTTCGACTACGGAAACTCAATCCGCGATGAAGCCCGCAAGGGCGGGTACGACCGCGCGTTCGAGTTCCCAGGATTCATTCCTGCTTACATTCGTCCGCTATTCGAAGAAGGTAAGGGTCCGTTCCGCTGGGTTGCGCTCTCTGGCGACCCACAAGACATTTACAAGACCGACAAAGCAGTGATGGAACTGTTTCCAGAAAACGATCACCTACAGCGATGGATGCGCCTGGCGCAGGAGCGCGTGGAGTTCCAGGGTCTTCCGGCACGAATCTGTTGGTTGGGTTATGGCGAACGCGATAAGGCCGGAGCCAAGTTCAACGAGATGGTGGCCTCGGGTGAGGTTTCGGCTCCGATTGTTATCGGTCGCGACCACCTTGACTGTGGTTCGGTTGCTTCTCCTTACCGCGAAACCGAAGCCATGCTAGATGGCTCCGACGCGATTGCCGACTGGCCGTTGCTGAACGCCATGCTGAACATCTCCTCCGGTGCATCTTGGGTCTCGCTGCACCACGGCGGTGGAGTAGGCATGGGTCGCAGCATTCACGCCGGTCAGGTTTCGGTAGCCGACGGAACCGCACTAGCGGCGCAGAAGCTAAACCGCGTTCTCACCAACGACCCGGGCATGGGCGTGATTCGTCACGTAGATGCCGGCTACGACTTTGCTAAGGAAGTAGCTCGCGAACGCGGTGTGCACGTTCCAATGTTGGATCAGCACTAGTTAGGGCTAAGCCCAAACTCTAGTAAGTTCGCCTTGTGAGCACAGTTGCCATTACCGACATCGGGTCGTTGGTTACCAATGACCCAAATGTTGGCCACGGCGCACTCGGTTTGCTCGAAGATGCCGCCCTGGTAATCGACGAGGGTGTGATTTCTTGGGTAGGGCATAAGAGCCAGTTGCAAGCCACCGATGAACTCATTTCGGTAGAAGGTCGCACAGTTTTACCGGGCTTTGTGGACTCACATGCGCACCTGATGTTCGCCGGTGATAGAGCAGCTGAGTTCGAATCACGAATGAACGGACAAACTTATTCCGCTGGCGGAATACGTAGCACTGTGGCCGCCACTCGCCAAGCCAGCGATGTCCAGCTCCTGGAAAATCTGACGCGTCTTCAAGCGGAAATGCTGGCGGGCGGAATCACAACTTTTGAGACCAAGTCTGGTTACGGACTAGATGTGGAAACCGAAGTGCGTTCGCTTCGCCTTGCTAATCAAGCAACCAGCGAAGTCACGTATCTTGGGGCTCACGTTGTGCCGGCGGAATACTCAAGCAACCCAGACGCCTACGTGGATTTGGTTTGTAGTCAGATGTTGAGCGCGGTCACTCCTCATGCCAAATGGATCGACGTCTTTTGCGAGCAAGGGGCCTTCGACCCTGATCAAGCGCGCCATATTCTTACCGCCGGAAAAGCCGTTGGTTTACAGCCAAGAATTCACGCCAATCAGTTACATGCCGGAAACGGAATACAAGTCGCCGTGGACTGCGATGCAGCTAGCGCCGATCATTGCACCCATCTAACAGACCACGACATCGACCTTCTGGCTGGCTCAAAAACCGTGGCCACCTTGCTTCCGGGAGCAGAGTTCTCCACTCGCTCTCCCTACCCAAATGCCAGGAGACTTATAGACGCAGGGGCAACCGTGGCAATTGCCACCGACTGCAACCCCGGCTCCAGTTACACCACATCGATGGCATTTTGCATAGCAGTAGCGGTTCGCGAAATGGGTATGACACCGGCGGAGGCAGTCTTGTCTGCAACAGTCGGAGGGGCAAAGGCACTCAGGCGAAACGATGTCGGACACCTAGGCCTCGGCGCCCGAGCAGACTTTAGCGTTCTGAACGCACCGAGTTACATTCACCTCAGCTATCGCCCGGGAGTCAACCTGATTGATCAGGTTTGGCAGGGCGGACAAAGGAGCACCAAATGACAAATCCTTACGAGCACGTTTCAGGTAATGTGGCAACCGTGGTGATCAACACCGCTGGTATGACCACCCAAGATGTAGTGAGCGTGGCACGTCTGAATGCCCCGGTTCAGATTTCGCAGGAGTCCATAGACGCCATGGCCGCTACTCGAAGCCACATCGAGGCTCTGGCCGCCAGCGAAGTTCCGGTCTACGGTGTTTCCACGGGTTTTGGTGCCCTGGCTAATCGTCACATCGCACTGAAAGACCGGGTCCAACTTCAGAAGAGCTTGATTCGCTCCCACGCTGCCGGCATGGGTCCGGCGGTAGAGCGCGAGGTAGTGCGCGCGCTCATGCTACTTCGTCTCAAAACTCTGGCTTCCGGTCGCACCGGCGTTCGTCCGGTGGTGGCGCAGACCATGGCCGCTTTGCTTAACGCGGGTATCACGCCTTTTGTTCACGAATATGGTTCCCTTGGTTGCTCGGGAGACCTAGCTCCGCTTTCGCACTGCGCGCTTGTGCTTATGGGCGAGGGTCGCGCTTTTGGCCCCGATGGCCAAGAACACCCGGTTGCCGAGTTGTTGGCAGCAGCGGGAATCACTCCGGTTGAACTACAAGAAAAAGACGGCCTGGCTCTTATCAATGGCACCGATGGCATGCTCGGCATGCTGATCTTGGCGCTTGCCGACCTAGACAATCTTCTGGACCAAGGAGACATCATCGCTGCGATGAGCGTTGAGGGATTGCTTGGAACCGACCAGGTCTTCCGGGCCGAACTTCACAGCCCGCTGAGGCCTCACCCTGGTCAAACCACCAGTGCAGCCAACATGCTAAACGCACTCGCCGGCTCGGCAATTGTGGCCAGTCACAAGGTTGGCGACGACCGCGTTCAAGACGCCTATTCGCTGCGGTGTGCGCCTCAGGTTGCCGGTGCGGTGCGCGATACCGTGGACTACGCCCGATTGGTGGCAACCCGCGAACTTGCCGCCATGATCGACAACCCGGTGGTGCTGCCGAACGGCGAAGTTACCTCGAACGGAAACTTTCACGGAGCACCGGTTGCCTACGTGTTGGACTTTCTGGCCATCGCTGCCACCGATCTGGGCTCCATTGCCGAACGCCGCACCGACCGCATGCTAGACAAGGCTCGCTCCCACGGACTCAACCCATTTTTGGCAGAAGACCCGGGTGTGGATTCGGGCTTGATGATCGCTCAATACACCCAGGCTGGGTTGGTTTCCGAGAACAAGCGTCTGGCGGTGCCGGCATCGGTGGACAGCATTCCATCAAGTGCCATGCAAGAGGATCACGTGTCTATGGGTTGGCATGCGGCGCGCAAGCTCCGCAAGGTAGTAGACAACACTCGCCGAATCCTTGCAATTGAATACGTGGCGGCGGCCCGCGCTATCGAGAGCCGTGCACCTCATTTGCCTTCGCCAATCACCGGTGCCATGGTGGCGCGTTTGCGCAAGCAGGTGCCAGGTATGGGACCAGACCGTTTCTTGGCACCGGAACTAGCCGCAGCCGAGGCACTGCTTTACTAGGGCTTAGGTTGGCAAACCCGAGGCTTTTGCTAAGTTAAACGCATGACCAACTTTGACCACTTTGTGGCCAGCTTAGAATCCCTAGGTTTCACCTTGGAACGCGGAATGTTGGTGGGTGACGGCCACTTTGCTAGCCCATCGCAGATCGGAACGCGATTCAGCACCGCGGTGCAGCAGATCGATACCTATACCCAAGTCGCGTTTTTCGACGCCGACAAATCCCATCCGGTTCTCGGCACTTCGGAAACCATCGATGGCCCGGAGGGCGCCTACACGGTGACCGCCATCGTGGCAGAATAGACGCATGACTGCACACACTTCAGTAGCAACCTTGCACACCAACTACGGCGCCATCCGAATCAACTTGTTTGGCCTTCACGCTCCAAAGACCGTAGCCAACTTTGAGGGCCTAGCCACCGGAACCATCGAGTGGCGCGACCCTCGTACTGGCGAGACCAAGACCAACACCCCGCTTTACAACGGAATCATCTTCCACCGCATCATTGAGAACTTCATGATTCAGGGTGGAGACCCAACCGGAACCGGAATGGGCGGCCCTGGCTACCAGTTCGGCGACGAACCACACGCCGAACTAAAGTTCGACCAGCCTTACAAGCTAGCAATGGCAAACGCTGGTCCTGGCACCAACGGAAGCCAGTTCTTCATCACCACTGCGCCAACCGAGTGGCTTTGGGGAAAGCACACCATTTTTGGTGAGGTAGCCGATGAGACCAGCAAAAAGGTTGTAGACAAGCTTGGAACCGTAGCCACCGATGGCCGCGACAAGCCACTTGAGGACGCAATCCTTGAGTCAGTAACAATCGAAGCAGTCGAAGCTTAATTCGACACCCGAAAAACTAACGAAACCGCGGTCTCCATGTTCTGCTATCGGCACCCGGATCGTGCTGCTTATGTGCGCTGTCAGCGCTGCGAGCGGTACATCTGCCCCGAATGTCAGACGGAGGCCGCGGTTGGTTTTTTATGCCCCGATGACGCCGGCATCAGCCGTTTTCAGCAGGTGGCTGCACCACTGACCCCCGCTCCGGTTCAGCGCCTCCTGCGTTCCAATAAACCGGTTGTCACCTACGCCATCATGGCTGTTTGTGCATTGGTATGGGGTCTGCAACTACTTCTGGGCGACCAGTTCACATATTTGGGAATCTATACCCCATACGCCACCACGGTAGAACCTTGGCGCATGATCACCTCGGCGTTCCTGCACTCTCCCAATTCGCCCGTGCACATTCTGTTCAACATGTACATGCTGTGGGTCTTTGGCCGCGAGTTAGAGCAACTGCTTGGGCGCGGCAAGTTCATAGCACTTTATCTGATCTCGGCTTTTGGCGGTTCGGTTTCTGTGCTGCTTCTGGCTTCGCCGGGCACGTACGTTTACGGTGCATCGGGAGCAATTTACGGTCTGATGGGCGCTTACTTTGTAGTGTTGCGATCCCTGGGGGCTAACTCGCGGAGCCTGGTTGGAACCATTGCCATAAACCTAGTTTTTAGCTTCATGATTCAGGGCGTCAGCTGGCAAGCGCACGTTGGCGGTCTTATTTCTGGTGCCGCGGTGGCTTGGGTTTACAGTCGCACGCGCGGTCAGGCAGATGCGCGCAAACGAGTGACGCAAGTTTTGATGGTGGTAGGCGCGCTAATTGTCATTACCGCATTAGGCGTTGTGCGCCTGGGGTTGGGTCTTTAGAAAGCTTTACTTCCAGCGAGTGGTCATGATGAAGCCCACCATGGCGATTCCGAAGCCCACAGCAATATTCCAGTTCTCAATGTTGAACGGAGTACCTGAGCCCAGTGGGAACTGGGCGCTGCTCACGTAGTAAACAATGATCCAGATCAGACCAAGCACCAAGAAACTCAGCATCACCGGCGCATACCACGACGGGTTCGGCTGGTCTGCGTTCTTGCTGGCCACATCTTTGGTGGTGGCTGGCTTGTTGGTCTTCTTGCGCGAGCTGGATTCAGGCATGGGGATATTCTATAGGCAAGAACGCGCCTAGCCCTTATGGGGATAGGCTTTAAGGGCTATGACCAAGATTCTTGTGCTCGATAACTACGACTCGTTCGTTTATACCCTCAATGGGTACCTTCAGCAATTGGGTGCGCAAACCCAAGTGTTGCGCAACGATGTGGTGTCAGAGGACCAGTTGCCACAACTCTTGAGCCAGTACGACGCGGTGTTGTTATCGCCTGGTCCGGGTACCCCAGCCGAAGCCGGCCTTTCGATTCCGGTGGTCAAGTTGGCTCTGCAAACCGGCATGTCTATCTTTGGCGTTTGCCTGGGTCATCAGGCGATTGCCGAGGCAATGGGTGCAACTGTAACCAGCGCACAAGAACTGATGCACGGCAAAACTAGCTTGGTCAGCCACGATGACTCGTTGGTTTACCGCGATGTCCCTCAGCCTTTCACCGCCACCCGGTATCACTCGTTGGCCGTGGTGGATTCCACTGTGCCAGCCGAACTTGTGGTCACTAGCCGCACAGTTGCCAACCCCGATGGCCTCGATGGCCACGCCGCCAGTGCCGGGGGAGTAATCATGGGTTTGCAGCACCGAACCCTGCCAATCTATGGAGTGCAGTTTCACCCGGAGTCTGTTCTAACTCAGGGTGGATACCAAATGCTTGGTAACTGGCTAGAGAGCATTGGCCTTGCGGGCGCAGCCGCAAAGGCAAAGGGCCTAAGCCCTCTGGTTCGTTTCTAACTTAAATAGAAAATGCCCGCCAATATTCGGCGGGCATTTTCTATTTAAGCCTTAAGGGTTACAGGCCACTGTCAAAATAATGGTCGAACCCTGAGCCGTTAGTCCGGGCTGAATTGACTGATCCAGAATCACTGTGCCCAGGGTTCCGGTACAGGCTGTTGCGCTTTGTACCACTGGGGTTAGCTGCACGTCTGGAGCCGATAGCTTGGCTAGCGCCGCCACCTGATCTAGGTTTCGCACATCTGGCACCAGAACCTGGCCGTTACTCACCGTTAGGTTCACCACGGTTCCCGCGGCAACCTTGGCTCCAACTACCTGATCGGTAGCAATCACCTGACCCAACGGGATGGTTGCGCTGTTGCTGGTGATGATGTTTCCCAAGGTTAACTTGGCATTGGTAAGAGCGGTGGCAGCGGCTTCTTCGGTGAGCCCGGTTAGATCCGGAACCACAACTTGCCCCTTGCCCGAGGAAACATAAACGGTGATCAGCTGGTGCTCGCCAACCTTGGTTCCCGCAATCGGGTCGGTGCTGATAATGGTGTCAATGGGAACCACATCGCTGGCTTGGTAAACCTTTGTGACAGCAAGTTTTTGTGCGGTCAGAGTGTTGTAGCCATCGGTGTAGGTCTGGTTTACCACGTTGGCAACTGCAATACCGCCGCTGGTTGGGTTCACCTGAATGGTTGGGAGCGCACCCAGCGAGAGGAACCAAATCAGCAGGCCAACCACAACCACGGTTAGACCACTACCCACGCTCCACAGCACCTTAGGCGAAGGGGCCGAGGCGTTGCGTCTTGGGCGCACGATACTCTGGCTTGTGGTGAGGGTGTTAACAGCTTGACTCTGAGTGGTAACCGGTTCTTCGAGTCCAAGTGCTGCAAAAGGATTGGTGACCAACGAGGTTTCGGCTCTGTCAATTGAACCGGCCGACTGCATGACAGGAGCCTTGAGTTGGGTTGTTGGGTCGTCGTTGACGTACTCAACCTGTGCCGGCGCAATGTCTTGCACGCCGGTGAATTGCTCAAAAATTTGTGGGGTGCTGTCCACCGGAATGGTTGGAGCCTGCTCGCTGGCAGGCGGGGTAATAACCTGGGTGGCTTCGTCTGCAAAGGCCGGCTGCTCGCCTCTAAGCAGTGCCTCAAAATCCAAGTCGACGGGTGCCTGTGGCTCAACCATTGCGTTCAAAGTGGTGGGGGTTCCGGCTTCTGGAAGACCGGTGGTTCGGTACTGGCTAGAACCCGTTGCTGCCGAGTAAGCCGCACGCAGGTGTTCCTTGAATTCATCGGCAGTCTGGAATCGATCATTTCGGTCTTTGGCCAACGACTGCAAAACTACCGCGTCTAGTTCCCGTGAAATCTGTGGGTTGTGCTCCGAAGGCGGGGTCACGGCCTCGGATACGTGCTGATAGGCAACGGAAACTGCGGTTTCACCACGGAACGGCGGGCGTCCGGCAAGCATTTCGTATAGCAGCACGCCGGTTGAGTACAGGTCGGTGCGGCCGTCTACGGTTTCGCCGCGAGCCTGCTCCGGGCTAAAGTACTGCGCGGTTCCTTGAATGCCAACCGAGTGGGCCTGAGTGCTGGAGGAATCCGACATGGCTCTAGCGATGCCAAAGTCCATGACCTTCACTGCCCCGGCCTCAGTGATCATGATGTTGGCGCTCTTGATATCGCGGTGAATGATTCCCGAGCGGTGCGAAGTAGAAAGTGCGGTGAGAACCCCATCGGTGTATTCAAGGGCTTCTTCAATGGTGAGGCGGCGCTTGTGCAGCAGGTCGCGCAGCACCACGCCCTTTACAAATTCCATGACAATGTATGGGCGGCGAATCTTGTTGCCGTTGTAGTCCACGCCCTCTTCTTCGCCGGCGTCGTAGATCCGCACGATAGTTGGGTGTGCCATTCGGGCCGATGACTGAGCCTCTTGACGGAAACGAGCCTCAAAGTTTGGGTCGTTGGCCAGGTCGCTCTTGAGCAGCTTGATTGCCACGATACGTCCCAGTCGGGTGTCGACACCCTCATAGACGTCCGCCATACCGCCGCGGCCAATTAGGTTTCCCAATTGGTAGCGTCCGGCAATCATGCGCTGGTTCTCGGTCAATTTAACTCCGCTGTCTTTGGTGTCTAAAGTCTAACTTTGCAACTACTGGCTTGGCGTTGGGCTGGGGTCCATTTGTTGAACGTAGTACGTCAAAGTAACAATCGTGCCCAATGGCAAGTTGCCCAGCGGGTCTGCGTTGTAAACCGTCATCAGCCTTGGGTCTCCCGCAGGAACCGCGATTCCAGCCTGGGTGTTTGCCACCAAGCCCAGGGCGTTTACCTTGCTGGCGGCAACATTTACATCCAGGGTGATTATGTCCTGAGTGGTAATCACTGCCGTTCCCGTGGTCTCGGTTGGGCTGGCGCTGCTACTTGGCGTTGTGCTCTGCGATGGGCTAGCCGAGGCCGTATCAGATGGGCTAGGGCTGGTGGTTGGCGCAGTGCGATTAGACCCTACGATCAGGGCCACGACCAGGCTGATTGCAGTGATCGACAACAAAATGATGATCGCAATCCAGGGCCAAACGGTAGGAGGCTTTGGATTCTGACTCGTGCTTGTGTCCATCAATGTGGTGTCATCGCTGTAAACCCGAACATTCGGCAGCACGGTGGTTCCGGTGCCGCGGTGTCTTGGGTTTGCCATGAGTGCCTCGGCTGCAATGGCCAGGGTCAACGCGTTTGCCGGTCTTTGGAAAGGCTTCTTGGCAAGGCACTTCAGAATCAGCGCCTGGATCTTTGGGTCCACGGTGTCGGGCATTGGTGGTGGGGCATCGTTGATCTGCGCCATAGCGATGTCCATCTGGCTGGTGCCATTGAACGGCCGCTTGCCGCAGAGCGCCTCGTAGGCAACGATTCCCAGAGCGTAAATATCGGTGGCGCCGGTGGGTGGCTTGCCGGTGGCTTGTTCGGGTGCCAGGTACTGCACGGTGCCCATGACCTGGCCGGTGGCGGTGAGGGAAACCTGGTCGGCTACTCGAGCGATACCAAAATCCGTGATCTTTACCTGGTGGTCCGGGGTTATAAGCAGGTTTCCAGGCTTTATGTCGCGGTGCACCATGCCCGATTCGTGGGCAGCTTGCAACGCCCGGGCGGTCTGGGCAACGATATCCAAAACGCGCTCGCCGCTAAGTGACTTTTCGCGTTCCAAAATCTTGGCAAGCGATTCACCCGGCACCAATTCCATCACCAGGTACGCGCTTCCGGCATCTTCTCCGTAGTCAAATACGTTGGCAATGCCTTCGTGGTTCACCATGGCGGCTAGGCGAGCCTCGGTCCTGAATCGCTCCAGGAACCCCGGGTCTCCCATGTACTCCTGCTTGAGAATCTTGATTGCTACCGAGCGCAGAATGATTTCGTCGTGCGCTTGCCAAACCTCGCCCATGCCACCGGTGGCGATCAGGCTTTCTAGTTTGTAGCGTCCCCCAAAGACGTTTCCGATTTCTGGTTTCATTTGTTCAGTACCGCCCGCATCACTTTTCTGGCAACCGGAGCAGCTAACAGATTTCCGAATCCGCGCTGACCCATGCCTCCCCCGTCTTCAATCACAACTGCCACGGCAACCTTTGGGTTGTTCGCTGGCGCAAAGCCGGTGAACCAAAGGGTGTAAGGCGAAGAACCGCCGTTTTGGGCGGTTCCAGTTTTACCCGCAACTACAACGCCCGGAATCTGTCCGTTGGAACTGACACCGTTTTGAACAGCACCAATCATCATTTGTTTCACAAGTTTTGCCGTGTCGCTGGATACCGGCTGGGCTAGAACCTGAGGGCTTGGCTGATCCAAAATCGAGAGGTTAGAAGACTGCACGTAAGACACCAAGTTTGGTTTCATCATCACGCCGCCATTGGCAATGGCTGCGCTCACCATGGCAATCTGTAGCGGAGTCACGCGGTCATCGAACTGACCAAAGGCGCTCAGGCCGGTCTGCGAATCATCCATGTTGCTTGGATAAATGCTTGGGGTCACGGTTAGTGGAATCTTGAGCGCCTTACCAAAGCCAAACAGCTCGGCCTGGGCACGAATCTTGTCCTGCCCCAGAGCGATGCCCAGTTGGGCAAATGGAATGTTGCAAGACAGTCGAAGTGCATCCGCGATTGAAACCCTGGCTGCTCCACCGCACTTGCCTTCACCCGAGTTGTAAATAAAGGTCTTGGTGCCGGGCAGTTGGAATTTGCTCGGGTTCGGGAACGTGTCGGTGGGTTTGTAGCCATTTGCCATGGCAGCCGAGGCAACAATCACCTTGAAGACCGACCCGGGCGCGTAAAGCGTGCCGCTGATGGCTCGGTTGATTAGCGGCTGGTTCACGTCGGCCAGCAACTTGGCATAAGCCGTTTGCGCCGCGGAACTGTGTGCGGCCAACGGGTTTGGGTCGAACGCAGGCTTAGAGACCATGGCCAAAATTTTGCCGGTGGATGGCTCAATGGCCACAACCGCACCCTTTAGTTTGCCCAGCGCATCCCAGGCGGCTTTCTGGATCTTGGGCTGAATTGTTAGCTCAACCGATGCACCCGAGACCGGGTTACCAGATAACAGCGCATTCACCTGTTCAAAGAACTGCGATGAATTCTTGCCGCTCAGGTAAGAGTTCATTGTCTGCTCGATGCCCGTGGCACCTTGATAGTTGCTGTAAAAACCGGTAACCCCCGCGTACATAGGGTCTGAGAAAACCCGACGGAAGTGGTACTGATCCGCGCTAGGCAAAGACTGCACAATCGGCATGCCGGCAACCAGCACCGCACCACGCTTGGTTTTGTAGCTGTCGTAGAGCGTGCGCACATTGCGTTGGTCGCTGTTTAGGGTGTCTGCAAAGCCAAATTGAATCAGCGATGAAGCCACGAACAAGCTGGCAAACATGGCCATCACCACAGCGGAAATGCGCTTCAGTTCGCGGTTCAAATCGACACCGCCCTGGTTGCGCCACCGGCGCTGTCGGATACCCGCAGCAACAGGCCAACAATGATCCAGTTGGCAAGCAACGATGAACCACCCGCGGCCAAGAAAGGAGTGGTAAGACCGGTTAGCGGCACCACTCTGGTGACACCGCCAATCACAATAAAGGTTTGCAACGCAACCACAAAAGACAACCCTGTGGCCAGTAGCTTGCTGAAGTCATCCGGGTGGGTGAAGCCAATGCGGATTCCGCGCGAAACCATGAGCACGTAAAGCACCAGTATGCAGAAGAAGCCGGCCAGACCAAGTTCCTCACCCAGGCTGCTAATAATGAAGTCGCTTTCGGCAAGGGGAACCAGCTGAGGCAATCCGCCACCCAAGCCGGCACCCAACAACGAGCCATGTGCCAGACCAAAGTTTCCCTGAGCCAACTGGTAGCTGCCGCCGATTGCGTTGTAGTTAGCCGGGTCAAACGGGTTTAGCCAGGCGTTGATTCGACCCGACACATAGGTCATTAGTCGCCCGGCAACTAGGGCCCCGGTCACAAACATTCCCAGCCCAACCACAACGTAAATGCTGCGACCGGTGGCCAAATAGATCATCACAATGAAGAGTCCAAAGTAAAGCAGGCTGGTACCCAGGTCTCTTTGGAACACCAAGATGCCCAAGCTGGCTGCCCAGATCAGCAAAATTGGGCCAAGCTCGCGGGCGCGCGGTAGTCGAATACCAAGGATGCGCCTGCCCACAAGCGCCAAAGAATCGCGGCGGCTGACCAGGTAGCCGGCAAAGAAAATGGTTAGCGCTATTTTGGCTAACTCACCCGGTTGGAAAGTGAACTGCCCGATTCCAATCCAAAGGCGAGCACCATTGATGGTCTTACCCAACCCCGGAACCAGCGGAGACAACAACAGGGCGGCACCAATCACCATGGCTATGTAAACGTAGCGACGCAGGAACAGGTGGTTGGGAATAAAGAACACCACCAGCATGGCGATCAAAATGGCGATGCAGGTCCAGGCCACCTGCTTGCCGGCAAAAAGATTGGTCTGGTGCTGTGCGATTCTGGCTAGGTCTAGCCGGTAAATTTCGGCGATGCCAAGGCCGTTGAGCACCATGGCAACCGGCAGCAGAATAGGGTCTGCCTCGCTGGCGCGCATTCTTAGTAGAACGTGAAAAGCTAAAGCCAACAGGGTCACCGGAAGCCAGTACACCCAGAAATCAGAACGCAAAATAGCAATTGTGCTCAGTTGAATCTGCGCCAACTCATAGGCATTGATTCCCACTGCGAACAGCAACAGCGCTGCCTCCACGTTCCTGCTGCGAGGAACAATGCGAATAATCCTGCCGATAGCGGCGGTGTTCAAAGACTGGGTGCGTGGCTTATTTGGCATCAGCCACCAACCTGGGTCAGTGCGGCTATTTCGCGGAGCGCATCCTTGTAATCGGTGGCAATGATGGTCTGCTCAATGGCTGCCTGCTGGAAAGGCGTTAGGGCACTTACATCGATGCTGGTTTCACGGTAAAGGTGGCTGAACTTGATTGGCCCGAGCGACTCGTGAATGCCCTGGTAAACCGCAATCTTGCCGTTGAACTCGCCAACGTAAAAGCGGGTCTGGGTGTACTGGTAACCCAGAGTTAGCACGCCCACACCCAACAGGCTCAGCAGAACCACAATCAGCAACTGGCGCAGGCGATGGTTACGAATCTTGGTGCGGGTTTGGCTGAGGATGTAGTCCAGGTATTCGTCTGACTCGGGCTGGTAGGCGGCTGGGTCTTGGCTGAGACCAAGTAGGTCGGGTAGAAGGCGCGGGTTAAAGATGCGCAGAAGCCTGTTACCGCGATGGTCGTCGATCACGATCTCGTTGGCCGCCGAACCCACGTACTGAGCCGATGGCAAAAAGTCGCTTTCCACGTTTGGTGCCAGAACATCAACCACGACCACGGTCACGTTGTCTGGAGCGCCATATTCCAGGGCCTCGCTAACCAAAAGGTCGCAGGCTTCCTCCGCATGGGCGTGGCTGTTCAAAATGCCGCCCATGATGTTCTCGGGCACGAAACCGCAAAGGCCGTCGCTGCATAGCAACCAGCGGTCGCCCGGCTTGGTTTCAAGCGTGAAGGCGTCTATCTCGGGTTGTTCTTCTATATCTCCAAGCACGCGCATCAACACACTGCGCCTCGGGTGAGTCAGGGCTTCTTCCGGTGTGATTCGACCAAGGTCAACCAAACGCTGCACAAAAGTGTGGTCAATCGTGACCTGCTTCAGCTCGCCATCGCGGCTTAAATAAACTCGTGAATCACCGATGTGGGCGATGTTGACCTGATTGTCGGTGAATAAAATTCCGCTGAAAGTGGTGCCTAGGCCGGCTAGCTCGCCGTGTTCTTTCACGGTCTGGCCAAGCGCGCGGTTGGCCTCCTGCATGCTGTGAACCAGAGACTTTTTAGCCGCCTCAGGGGTGGCAAAGACGCCGTCGATTTGAGCCACTCGCTGGCTCACCAGTGCGCTGGCAATGTCGCCTCCAGCGTGCCCGCCCATTCCATCGGCTACAAAAAACAGTTGGTAACCCGAGTAACCGGAATCCTGGTTGCTCTTACGAACTCGTCCGATATCGGACAGTGCGTGGCTGACTGTCTTGATGGCCATTTGGTAGGCCTAGGCTCTCAGCTCAAAGACAGTGTTGCCAATCTGAACGGGAACACCAATCTTTACGGTCACCGGGGTTCCAACGCGCTTGCCATTTACATAGGTGCCGTTGGTGGAGTTCAGGTCTTGAATCAGCCAGTCGCCGTTCATCAGAACCAGCTTGGCGTGGTGGGTACTGGCGAACTCATCGCGAATAACTAGGTCGGCGTTATCGGCTCGTCCAATAGAAATTTCGCGGCGGTCTAGGCGCAGTTCCTGGCCTTTGCGAGCCCCCGCGGTAATGGATAGCTTGCTGGCAATGATCTGTGGTTCGCTGCCTTCGAGGTCGATGGTTGGTATGCCACCGGTGTCGGTTGGAGCAGGAGTGTTCAGCGGTGCGGCTGGAATAACAGGAGCCGAAACCACAACCGGGGCGTTGGCCTCGGCCACACGGGAGACCACTTTTTGACCAAAAAGATCTGCGCGAATCACACTCATGATGCTAAAAACAAAAATCCAGAGCACGGCCAGAAAACCAACCCGCACCAAGAACAGCGCGAGGTCACTCATTAGGCACCGACTTAGCTATGACCCGGAAAACAAACTCGCTGTGTCCCGCGTTGATTACGGTGTCGCCTTTAATGCCAATTTCAGTGATGGTTCGGCCGGCTACCTTGGTGCCATTGGTGGATTTCAAGTCGCGCACGCCGGCGTTCTTTCCATCCCAAACCACTTCAAAGTGATTGCGGCTAAGGCCCTTGTCGTCGATTTGAATATCTGCGCTAGCGTCGCGGCCAACCACGGTCCGGGCTTTAGTGAGCAGGTAGCGCTTTCCCGCAACGTCTAGAGCCGGAGCCCACTGCACCTTTAACTCTTGGGTGAGCGATGCCACCTCAATGCGGCCAATGGGCAGAGTTCCATCTTGGGCCAGCGTGATTACAAGTGCGGCACCAAACTGAAAACCCTGTTTCTTGGCGTGACGAGTGACCGATTCGGTTAGCTCGGCAATCAAAGGCTGACCAAGCACTGCCATGCGCTCAAAATCTGGGGTAGAAAGGCGAACCCTAAAACTGTTGGGAGCCAAAATGCGATCGCGGTCCAGGATGCTGCTCTTGGAGTCCATCTCGTTTTTGATCGCAGACGCGATTTCTATGGACTGGAGGTCGCTTTTAAAGGTCTTGGTAAACGCGCCAGTGACCAGGCGTTCCAATCCCTTTTCAAAGTTCTCTAGAAAACCCAATGCCATCCTTAGTTAAAGCCTGTTTATGAGTTTAACCGTTGCCAGCCATATTTGGCGTGGCGAGCCAGCGTGGGGCTCTGATAATCTTCTTAAGTTGCCTCAAAAAACGACTCATCCGCGCGGGTGGCGAAATGGCAGACGCGCTGGCTTCAGGTGTCAGTGCCCGCAAGGGCGTGTGGGTTCAAGTCCCATCCCGCGCACCAACCCCCCTATTCCTGAGTGCCAGCTGTGCGCTTTCTATAAAAGTGCTGGCAGGTTTGGCATAAAACTCTGAGTTTCCTGGGGTGAGCCCCAGCCAAAAAATAGCCTCGACTTATCGATTGAATGCAAACCCCGTCAATCGCTCAAGAAAGAGGAACTCCCATGAAGAAATCGGTTTTGTTCACCACTACCGCAGCCACTTTGGGTCTGGCCACAGTTTTGACCTTCGCGGCGGTATCGCCATCCATGGCTAAATCAAGCAAGCACTCCAACACCGGCTCCAACTCGGCAACCGTAAAAAGTGCCGGCGCCAGCTTTGGCCCTGGCGCTGTCTCAGGCGATGTCCACGTGGCACCTAAGACCACTGCGCTAACCATCACTCTTACCAATGTGCCTTCCGTTTACACCGATGCCGCCGCTCTTGGTAAAAAGCTGATCGTCAAGGTTGTGCCTTTGGCAGCCGATGCCACCAGCGCACCAGCCACGGCTCCGGTACCTACCTTTGGCGGCAAGCCTGAAAGCGGCGATGTTCGCCCGGGTCTACCAGCTGGAGCACCTGCTTTTGGTAAGGGCCATGGCCCTCATGGCCACGGAGATCACGATGGCCAGTTCAGCATCACTAGCGGCGATGTTCGCCCTGCTCCACCGGCAGGCACACCTGCCCCTGGAGCCGCACCTAGCTTTGGCGCACCAGACAACGATGGCGATGGCCCCGCATTTGGTAGTCAGGGTGGACAGCACGAGGGCGGACGCGGACACGGCCGTGGCGGCTTTGGCCCATTCGGTCAGGCCAGCACCTTCACCCTGAGCGGTAACACTTTGACCGGCCAGATTCAGATCCCGGCCGCGCCGGTAGCTGGCACGCAAAACTTTGCGGTCTACATCTCTATTGCAGCCGATGGCACAACAGGTCTTGCAGCCCAGAGCGGAACCCCGGTATTTGTGGTTGCTACCACCGATGCCTCCGGCAACGTAACCCTGAGCAAGGCTTCTGGTTTGGTAACAATCGACCTGAGCAAGAACACCGGCACCGCTAAATAGCAAAAACCTGGCAAACCCCGATCCCTGTGAGTTTCATTTGGGTCGGGGTTTTCCCTAGGTATTTATTGGCTATGGGCATACCGTTAGTAGCGAAAAGTTGATGAAGAGAAACAATATTTCGTACATCGTTTCGTAAAAACGAAGGCGCAGATTGCAAATAGTTTCGACTTGTGGCAACTTTTAGCACGGGGGCCCGAGCGAAAGGTTTACACCATGACAAGCAAAGTCCTACTTGTAGAAGACGAAGCACTGCTTTGCGATCTTCTTGTTGGCTCGCTCAAGCGAGCAGGCTACGACGCAATTGGTGCCACCACTGCCAGCCAGGCCCGCCAGATTGCCGGCACCTTTAAGCCAGACGTAGCCGTCTTGGATATCGACCTTGGTCAAGGCATGAACGGTGTTGACCTAGGTTTCGCCCTGACCAAGCAAGACAAAGAGATTGGTTTGGTCTTTCTAACTCACCTAACCGAACCTCGCCTCTTGGGCATTTCAAACGCAGCTATTCCTGCTGACGCGGCGTACCTGCACAAAGATCGCATCAGCGACACCACAACTTTGTACAGCGCCATTGAGTCTGCTGCGGCAGGGCGCGTTGGCGTGGGTCACAGAAACCACACCGGGGCAAGTCACCGTTTGGCAAAACTTA
The DNA here is from genome assembly GCA_947373155.1 of Microbacteriaceae bacterium. Lineage (GTDB taxonomy): Bacteria > Actinomycetota > Actinomycetes > Actinomycetales > Microbacteriaceae > Rhodoluna. The sequence goes on from CANBWO010000006.1 coordinate 49,190, forward strand.
CCGATTCCCAACTGGACATTTTGCGCATGGTTGCCAAGGGAATGACTAACCAAGAAATCGCAGCCGAGCGCGGAACCACAGTTCGGTCGGTTGAAATCACACTGAACCGTGCACTGGATCGTGCGGGTCTTTCAGAAGATCCAGGTAATCACCGAGTGAACGCGGTTCGTGAGTTCATTCGCGTTGCCGGGGTTCAGTCCCGCTAGTTCCATGAAGCGGATTATCGAGGGATTCAACCTCGAACTTGCAGGTACCAAGGATTTCTGGCGACCAGATTTCTTTGTATTGATGGCGATTGTGAACGTCTTATTCACTTTGGTTTTAGACGGCGGACCGAGCGCTACCAAGTTTGGAAGCGTCATTCTCACCAGGCTTCTTGTGACCTGTGCCAACATCTGCATAGCTTGGCTACTAAGTACTTGGTTCTACGACAAACGCAGAACCCTTCGAGCAGGATTTATTTTTAACCTCACTGTCGTGGAGTTCATGGTCTTCTTCGGGAACATAGCTATGATTTTTATGCTCCAAGCACTCGGAATCAGTAACTCCGTACACCCGGGAAACCGCCTTGTTGGGGCGGCGTTGGTTGGTCCTGTGCTTTTCTTTGCGTCGGTTTATATTTTGGATGCCTCCTACACAAAAACAAAACTGCGAATTCGTGTTCTTAATCTTCTTCAGCAGGTCCGTTACCTTGAACTTCACACCGATGACGTTGTCTCCAAGGAACGTATCAGGCTCGCGAACCAGGTGCGCACAGCACTCGCCCCAAAGATTATGTACGCAAAGAATTTGGTTGGCGGCCTTCACAGCGCCGAGGCGATTAATGTTCTAAGGTTTCTGAATCAGTCCGATGTGAGACCTCTGGCAAACGAGATTTCTTGGCAGCTGGATTCCCAGCCAGAAACAGCGAGCCTGGAAAAACCGCGCCTGATATTTTCGGTTCAGTCTTTCAACCTTGAGGCCACATTGCGGCCATCGGTGTTTCTAATTCTAGAAGTCATTACTTACGTCTCTTTGGCTGGCATGGCAAGGCAACTCCCCGATTTTCATGTGCTGGCGAGCTTGGTTGCCGGTTTTGTATTTCTGGTTGCACTCAAACTCTCACTACGATTTGCTCCAGCCCGGCTCAGCAAACTTAGATTTGTGCCAATTGTTGGATTACTAGTTCTGGTTTTGGCGCTCACTCTGGGACTATCGCTCTGGATCGACAAGATTTTCCACGGTGAGGAGGCAATGTTTTCTTTGGCTTCTTTGGTGGGCACAGTTACTAATTCTTTTTCCATTTCTGCCGCAATGGCAATGACTGGTCAGCAGGCAAAACGTCTTTTGGGGCAGTTGGAAGATCTGGAACAAAACCTGAAACTTCATGTTTCGAGGCTTAGGCAGAAACAGTGGGTAAGCAGACAAGAGGTGGTTTCCCAGGTTCACGGCCAGGTTCAGGGAGCGATTGTGGCGGCACTCACTCGCTTGGGGCACACCGACGACCCCTCTCAGGTCGAGAAAGCCAAAGCCGATTTGGATCGAGCGCTTAACTCCTTAAACGAGCACACCTCACAGACTGCGAACATCAGAGAATCCTTAGACGACCTGGCTTCTGCGTGGGAGGGAGTCTGCCAAATTGAGCTACAACTGGATGCCGAGGCCGAGGCCAACTGCAACCGCAGTGCCACAACAGCGTTTGTGGTAGGCGCCTTGGTTACGGAAGGCATAGTAAACGCGGTCAGGCACGGCGATGCAAAGACGGTGCAAGTATCGCTTCAAACGCTCTCGCCCGGACTACTTAGTTTGCGTTTGACCGACGACGGTCAATTGGAACCAGCATCGGTGCCGGGCAATGGCTCGAGGCTCATGACCGACCTCAGTACCGCCTGGTCGCTAAAGCGAATCGACAGCAAAACGGTTTTGGAAATCGTAATTCCATTGGCGTACTCGTCAGAAAGCGTCAGCTGAGAGATGTTTTGGGGGAAGACTTTGTCATTTTCAGGAATTCAATTCAAGTTCGATTTCATGGCGAGACCAGATGTTTGGTCGCCTCGGTTCTTTGTTTTTTGTGCAGTTCTATTTGAACTTCTCAGCATTGCAACTGATCTAATTAGGCTACGGAGCGACTCATACCTCTGGTTGGTGATCCAACTTCTTACCTTGGCAACTTTCGTTGTGCTTGCTTTGGTTTACAAGTTGCTCTTCTTTGCCAAGCCTCGATCTAAAAAAGCTGCACTAGTTGCAAACCTGATTGCAGTTGCAATTCTTGGCGGCATCCACAATTTTCTGGTTGCCTATTTGGCCCAGTCACTCGGACTAGATCCAAATGTCTTCCTGCGCAGGCGTGCTATTGGCGGGATGCTGATGGGATTGGCAATCTTTGTGATTTATGGTTTTGCTTTTAGCGACCAGATGAACCGCACTGAGGCTCGAAATAAAGTAGCGAATTTACGGTCCGAGCTGAAGGCATATTTGGATAGCTCTAAGCAAATGGTTCAAGACGAGTTCGAACTTCAGGCTAACCAAATTCGCGCTACTCTCGAGCCAAAACTTGATTACGTGCAGGGGCTAATGAAGGCTCGAAACTCGAGTCAAGACACCGTTAGATTGCTCAGGTATTTGGTTCAGTCAGATGTCAGGCCAATGTCTAGCGAGTTGGCCAGAAAGCAAAGCACAATCCTCATTGAACAAACCCGCGAAGTAGCTCATGGTCAGATTGTGATTGACGCAAAATATTCGCTTTCCAAAGCCATAAATCCGTTGGCCTTTTTCTTGGGGGTTGGCTTTGCTATTTCACTTTTCGATGACGTCTCAGTTGAGGTGTCCGAACCGGTTGGTCTCGCTGTTTCTGCTGTGACTGCGGCTGCCCTATTCGGCGTGAAGTTCTTGGCGCGTAAGTCTGCTCCGGTTGGCGACAAGCGGCTCATTTTTAGGCTGTTCGCTCTTGCCATTGGGGTCTTTGCTTTTGCCTGGTTCTTATTTGCAGTGCTGGGCACAGAGCATATCTATGCAATGTTGCTTTACTTCGCCTTGGGCGCATTAGTTTCTCTCTACCTAACCGCTAGTTACGCGGTATTAGGACAGTACAGAACTCAGCTTCACGACGAAATTGATCGAACAAACGCCAAGTTGCAACTGGCAATCACGCAGCTGCGGCAATCGCTGTGGTTAGGTCGTCGCCAGCTAATTTCGCAGCTTCACGGCACTGTGCAGGGCGCAATCACCGCGGCAGTTACCAGACTCTCAAATGCAGATCCCAATGACCCAGAGGTTCTCGAGCTAGCCCAGCAGGATTTGGATCGGGCTGTGTCCGCCCTGCAGTCAGGGCCCGTTGTAGATCTGGACATTTTGGAGGCCTTGGAGAGTCTACGAAAATCTTGGGAAGGGGTTTGCGATTTCACCTGGGAACTTTCAGCCGAAGACCTCGTGCTAATTGATAAAGCGCCCGAAACCCCTTACTACATCTCAGCTATTGCAACAGAAGCCGTGAGCAATGCGGTTAGACACGGCGGTGCCAAAAAAGCGCACCTTTGCGTTTACGTCTCAGAGGACAGCCTGCTGGGCCTTCAAATACTCAACGATGGAACCCTTCCCGAATCAAATATTCAGGAGGGGACGGGTTCAAAGTTGATCACCGAATTGACTGCCGACTGGCGTTTCCTGGACTGCTGCGGTGAGACCCTGCTGGACATGAAGCTGCCATTAGCTGGGCAAGACCTAGTTGACCAATCTTTGTCCAGTGCCCCGTCTAATCGGGGGGGGGGGTCTTTCTATGAGTCTTGGTTACAGATCACAAGGCCCTGAGTTAGAGTTAAAAGCGTAAGACAGGGGAGCGCCGTAAGGCGCTGAGAGTGCGGTGAACCGCAGACCCTCGAACCTGAATCCGGGTAATGCCGGCGTAGGAAGTCGAGTCACTCAGCTGGCGCATCGCGCCACTCTTCTTTGAAGCAACTAATCAAGGAAGCAACCATGAACATAAAATCAAACCGCCCAAACCTAACCTGGCGCGGAGTAGACCTAATCACCTCAGCCGTCTTGGCCGCTGCTCTTGGCGTGGCTTTCTGGGGATACGACAGCTACATCTATCCTGCGGTCACAGCAATCACAGCATTTTTCCCTCCGCTGGCAGAACTGCAACTAGGGGTTTGGATCCTTCCTGCGGTTGTGGGTGCATTGTTGGTCCGTAAGCCAGGTGCCGCTCTTTTTGCCGAGTTGATTGCCGCTAATGTGGAATTGCTTCTGGGTAACACTTGGGGGGCAACCGTGTTGGTTTCGTCCAGCCTGCAGGCCCTAGGTATCGAATTGATTGTTTTGTTCTTGGCCTACCGTCGTTTCAACATTTGGGTTGCCATGCTAGGTGGAGCGCTTTCCGCTCTGTTCGAAGTGATCTACGAGTTTTACTCTTGGGTACCGGACTATAGCCCTGCCTTCAAACTGGTTTACCTAATCTGCGGTGTGATTTCGGGTGCAGTGGTTGCCGGATTAGGTGGTTGGGCTTTGGTTCGCGCTCTAGGTAAAACCGGGGCCATCAATGCCTTTGCCGCCGGCCGCGAGGCCCGAGTAAGTTAATGTCGCACAACCTGGGGGTTGAAAACCTTACCGTGTTGCCACATCTGGCAACTGGTCCGGTTTTGCGAGACATTAGTTTTGACGTGCCGCAGGGCCAAAGAGTTTTACTTCTCGGGCCAAGTGGTGCAGGTAAGTCAACTCTGTTACTTGCCCTCTCGGGTGTTTTGGCTAACTTGCAGACCGCCGAGATAACCGGGCGGATTTCTGCAGAACCTGCAGGCTTGCTGCTTCAAAACCCGTTGGATGCCACGGTTGGCTACACGGTGTTCCGCGATGTCGCATTTGGAGCGGAGAGCGCCGGATTTCCAGCCCTAACGATTTCGGAACTCGTCTCCAAGGCAATGACTGATGTAGGTCTGGACCATATTCAGAGCGATCGGCCGCCGCAATCTCTTAGCGGTGGCGAGCTGCAACGAATGTGTCTTGCCGGTCTGGTGGCGCTTTCACCAAAAGTCCTATTGCTGGATGAACCGACCGCCATGTTGGATGCGGAATCGGCGGCACAGGTTCGTTTAGCGGTAGAGCAATACCTGCTGAGCTCTGGCGCTACCGCAATCATTGCCGAGCACCGTTTTGATGTTTGGGTAGACATTGCCGATCGCATCATTGTTTTGGGCACCCAAGGAAACATCCTTGATGATGGCCCCACAAACCGAATATTGCAGGGTTACCATCACCAATTTCTAAACTGGGGTCTGTGGGTGCCTGGCGAGTCCGCACCCGCCCTGGAATCGGCAATCCCCACTACTCATACCGGCAAAATAACAGCGCTGATTGGCCCGAGCGGTAGTGGCAAAACCACAGTTCTAAATGCCAAGCTTCAAGAATTGCTAGCTGATCATGGCCCAACTGATCTGGGGTGGCTGCCGCAAAATGCCGGCTTCACTATTGCGGGCCCAAGTGTTTTAGCTTCGGCCGGTGGCATTGGTAAAGCCGAACAACTTTTGGCAGACCTTGGGCTAGAAAAACATTCGTTGCAGAACCCGCACGATTTATCCGGGGGAGAAAAACGCCGGCTGGCGCTGGCAAGTGCCTTGATCGACGAGCCCAAATATCTTCTCCTCGATGAACCAACCGTAGGTCAGGATCGCAGGAACTGGGCGCTAGTGGTGAACCAGATTTTGACGGCAAAAACTAAAGGCGCCCAGATTTTGCTTGCAACCCACGACGCCGAGCTAATCGAACTTTGTGACGAAGTGCAACAACTTGAAACCTCACCAAGGCATGTGAACCAGGTTGGCACCGCAGGTTCACTCTCCGTTAGCCCCTTTGGCCTTCTTGGCGCATCGATGATTCTTTTAGCGGGCTCTTGGTTGATCAACTCTCTGGCAGCGGCTTTAGTTTCTTTCGCCGTGATGTTTTGGCTAGTGCTTTTGGTTGCTCTGTTTGGCGGCTTCAAAGGTTGGCGGCCCAGTAGCTTAAAGATATTGCTTCCAGCGGTAATCGGAATTGCGTCCATCGCTGTTTCTAACTGGTGGCTCAGTGCAAATCACCAATGGGAACCCGCAGCCATAACAGCGCTTAGGGTGGGCTTTTTTGTTCTGCCCGGTGTGCTGCTTGCCAGTCAAATCAATCCGGCACAGCTTGCCGATCAAGCTGGTCAACTTGCCAAATTGCCGGCCAGACCGGTGGTGGCAGCATCGGTGGCTTTGCAAAAGGTTTTTGACTTTCAAGCGCTCTGGAATCAGCAAGTTCTGGTTCGTAAGGTTCGAGGACTCACCAAATCAAACCGCCTGGCAGAAGCGGGCGCACTTACTTTGGGTCTGCTGATAGAAGCCACTCGCTCGGCCACTCAGGTGGCGATTGCCATGGAGGCAAGGGGTTTTTCGGCTACCGACAGCAACGGTAAGCGAATCAAACGAACCTGGGCGGTGCCGGCAGCATGGGGCAGCAGAGATTGGCTTTTGCTAGCGGGGGCTGTTGCCTCAGCTGCGTCGATTCTGCTGGTGCGCTAGACGCACAAACCTTCAACACTCGGGTCTTGAACCCGGGCCAAAAGTTAACCCAACACGGCCTTAAGTGATGCCACCGTGGCAGCTACGTCGTCGGCTCGGCAAATCTCGCCGAGCAAAACCACGCCCGCAACTCCAGCGGCGTCAGCGCCCGCCGAGATGATTTCGCCAAGATTACTTGCCTTTATGCCGCCAACCAACATGGCAGGCCAGGCGCTTTCGGCCGCCGCATCGATGGAACGTTCCACACCAATGGCCGACCCCGCGTCTGCCTTACTGGTTGTGGCCCACACCGGACCAACGCTCACGTAATCCAAATCGAAATCCGGACCAAGCTCGGTTTCTAGTGCTCCAATATCAAAGCCCGATGCTCCCAAAAGGGCATCCGGCCCCACAATCTTGCGCGCCTTAGCAACATCGCGGTAGACCTCACCAATGTGCAGGCCATCGGCCAGAGATTCCTCAAATAGGTGAGGGCGCTCGGCAATCAAAAAAGTTGTCTCAGTGTCGGCGAGTGCGCCGGCAATCAGCTGCGCTGTTGCCAGGTAGTCTTCGTCTTCGGCTGCTAGGTCGCGATACTGGATCGCGTCGACTCCAGCCAGAGCGGCCTGGCGAGCGGTCTCAACTACACCGCGTCCGGCAGCGCCATCGAGGTCTGAATTCGGGTCGCCACAGACTGCAGCATCAACAATTACATAGAGCCACATGGCAGCACGCCCTAACCGGCGATTTCGAGGTTGCGCCCGCGAGTGTGTTCGTGGGTGCAAGAAAGGTTGTCTGCATTAGTGGCGCAATCGCCGCAGAGCAGCACTAGGTCGCGGCAAGCCAAGTTGGCGCAGTTGTAGAACTTGCTGGTTGGTGCCTGACATTTTTCGCACTGGCCAATGGTCTTGGCCTTGTCACTGAAGTCCACGTTCATGCGCTTGTCAAAGACATAAAGCGAGCCTTCCCAAAGGCTGTCCTCGGCATCGCCAAAGCGCTCACCGTAGCGAACGATGCCACCCTGGATCTGGTACACCTCTTTGAATCCGCGGTTTTTCATAATCGGCGACAAAATCTCGCAACGGATTCCGCCGGTGCAATAGGTGACAATGGGCTTGTCCTTTAGGTGGTCGTATTTGCCACTTTCTAGGTCCTCAATGAAGTCGCGAGTAGTTTCGGTGTTTGGAACAATGGCGTTCTTGAACTTGCCAATCTTGGCTTCAAACGCGTTACGGCCATCAAAGAAGACCACATCATCGCCGCGCTCTGCAACCAACTGGTTCACCTGTTCCGGCTTTAGGTGCACTCCGCCGCCAACTACGCCCTTGGCGTCTACAACCAGTTCATCCGGTGCACCAAAGGCCACAATCTCCTTGCGAACCTTCACGCTCAAGCGAGGGAAGTCATCGCCCTGGCCTTCGCTCCATTTGAAATCGATCTTCTTGAAACCGGTGAATTCCTTGGTCTGTCGCACGTACTTTTTGAGAGCGGCCATGTCGCCACCAAGGGTTCCATTGATGCCGTGCTTGCTAATCAGGATGCGACCTTTAAGACCCAGAGTCTCGCACAGGGTCTTTTGCCAAAGCTTGACTGCCTCAGGATCTTCTAGAGGAGTGAAGCCGTAATACAGAATGATTTTTTGAAGGTCCACATTTGCAATTTTAGCCCTTTAGGATAAATCCATGACTGCTCAATATGGCATCGATGCCAGCGCGATCGACGCGACCGTTAGACCACAGGACGATTTCTACCGATATGTGAACGGAACTTGGCTAGCCAACACTCCGATTCCAGCAGATAAGCCGCTCTACGGCTCGTTCTCGGTGTTGCGCGATCAGTCCGAGGAACAGGTCCACCAGATCATTACCGAGGCCGGAAACGACCCAACCGCCACTGGCATCGCCAAGAAACTGGGCGACCTTTACGCCTCCTTCATGGATGAGGCTCGCGCCGAAGAACTCGGAGTGGCTCCAATTGCCGCTGAGCTCAAGTTGATTGAAACCATCCGGGGCATCGATGACGTGACCAAGTTACTGGGCGAATTCGAGCCGGCAGGCATCGGTGGTCTTTTTGGTATGGGTATCGAAAACGATATGAAGGACCCGACCAGGTACATTCCAATGTTGTTCCAGGGCGGCTTGGGTCTGCCAGACGAGGCTTACTACCGCGACGAGCAACACGCCGCTACTTTGGCTGCCTACCAGGTGCATGTCTCCAAAATGCTGCACCTTGCTGGCTGGAGCAACGATGCTGCTGATGCAGCTGCCGCCAGAATCGTGGACTTTGAGACCAAGTTGGCTTCGCATCACCTGGATGTAGTGGCCGCCCGAAACTGGGACACCAACTACAACCTTTTGAACTTCGATGAGCTTCAGGCTCTGACCCCAACCTTCGACTGGGCGCTTTACCTAGCCGGATTTGGCAAAGACCGCTCGGTACTAAACCAGGTGGTCAACTTTATGCCTGAGTTCTTCAGGGCTCTGGGCGATCTTTATACCAACGACAACCTGGAGACCCTAAAGGCTTGGCTCAGCTGGCAGGTAGTCAGCAGCATGGCTCCTTACCTGAACCACCAGCTTGTGGCACAGAACTTTGACTTCAACGGTCGTCAGCTAAGTGGCTCCGAGGAGAACCGTCCTCGTTGGAAGCGCGCGGTGAGCCTAATCGAAGGTTCGCTTGGCGAGGCCCTGGGCGAGGTTTTTGTTCAGCGTCATTTCCCAGAGAGCTCCAAGCGCGACATGGAAGGCCTGGTAGAGAACCTACTTAAGGCCTATGAAGTCAGCATCAAGAACCTGGAGTGGATGTCTGATGCCACCAAGGTTAAGGCGCTAGACAAGCTAGCCAAGTTCACCCCAAAGATTGGCTACCCAAAGAAGTTCAAGGACTACAGCAGCCTGGAAATCATCGCCGGCGACCTGGTTGGCAATGTGCGCCGAGTCACTAACTGGATGGTCAACGATGCCTGGTCTAAGTTGGGTAAGCCAATTGACCGCGATGAATGGCACATGACCCCTCAGACCGTGAACGCGTACTACAACCCGACCATGAACGAGATCGTGTTCCCGGCCGCCATTTTGCAGTGGCCGTTCTATAACCCGAACTCCGATAAGGCCACCAACTACGGCGGCATCGGTGCGGTTATCGGTCACGAAATCGGTCACGGATTTGACGACAAGGGATCCACCTTTAACGGAGACGGCGCGTTGGAACAATGGTGGACCGAGGAAGACCTGGCCAAGTTCAAGGAACGCACCAGTGCACTCATCGCGCAGTACGACGCCCTGTCGCCGCTTCAGTTGGCAGACGAACACAAGGTCAACGGCGCATTCACCATCGGTGAAAATATTGGCGACCTAGGCGGTGCCGGAATTGCATACAAGGCTTATAAGGTTGCGCTGAATGGCCAGGAAGACGAAGTGATCAACGGGCTCACTGGAGACCAGCGATTCTTTATGAGCTACGCCCAGATTTGGCGCACCAATGCCCGCGACGAAATTATGATTCAGCGTTTGGCAACCGACCCACACTCGCCAGCCGAGTTCCGTGCCAATCAGATTCTTAAGAACGTAGACGCGTTCTATGAGGCCTTCGATGTGACACCTGGCGACGGCATGTGGCTCGACCCGGCTGAGCGAGTGGTGATCTGGTAACCGCCAGAACCGCAAGTTAGGCGTAGATAGTGAATCTTTGGCTTCGGCTGCTGTGGCAGTTGATTAGTTGGCGCTCGCGTTCAAGTTTGAGTGTCTGGGATGTTGGTGTGCGCCCGTTTCGGGTTTGGCCAACCGACCTAGACATTTTCAACCACATGAACAACGGCAAGTTCTTGAGTCTCATGGATGTATCTCGATTCGACATCATGTTGCGCTCGGGTGCCTGGAAAAAGTTCCGCAAACTCAACTGGTACCCCGTTGTGGTGGCGGAGACCATCACGTTTAGAAAATCGCTTGAGCCAGGCATGGTTTTCACCATGGAATCACAGTTGGCCGGCTGGGACGAAGAAGCCTTTTACGCGGATCAACGCTTTGTGGTCAACGGCGAGATTTACGCCCAGGCTTGGGTTCGCATTCGCTTTTTGAAGAACCCACGCGGAATCGTAACCCCAGCCATGGTGTTCGAGGAGTTCCCAATGCCTACTGATGGCCGACAGATTCCAGAATGGGTGGCGCAGTGGGCAAAAGACACGGCTCTGCCAAAAGGCAAGCAGCCGGCGCCAAGCATTTGGGGTTAGTGCCTAGTAGTTGTGGGGCTTGGCAAACAGTTCTATGAAACCTTCGGTGGCATTCAGTTCGCCATCGGGTAGCACAACAATGGCTTGAACCTGATTTTGCGGGTTGGCCAAGTTGTGCTCGTTGATCTGGCGAATCGCTCTTGGTCCGTGAGCAAAAGCTGCGGTGGCCCAAACATCGGCTTCCACCAAATCGCGTGCTACAACCGACACCTGCAACAACTGGTTTGCGGCCTCTTTACCGGGAGCCTTGGGGTTCCAAATGTGCTCGCCGCGTTCTGCTACACCGCTGGTGCAGACCGCCCGAAAATCGGTTCCCTTTAGGTCGATCACGGCAAGTATGCCAGCATCTGGGCTGGCGATGGATACCGGCTTGTGAAGCCCGATTCGCCAATCGATGTCCTGAACAATCTGGTTGCTCAGCCAAACATCGCCGCCGGCATTCATGGTGAAATCCTGAATTCCCTGGTCGAAAATAAACTCGGCCGCTGCCTTAGCCGCCCAGGTCTTCACGATTCCCGACGGATCAAAAGTATTTTGCGGGGTGAAGGCGCTGAACCAACCATCGGTGGTTTTCTCCCAGGCCTCGCAGGCGTCCCAGATTTGCTCCACAACCGGCGGACACTCGGCCAACGACTGCTCACCTCGAGCTAGTTTGCTGAGTGGGCTGTTGGGTTTGTAGAGGCTAAATGTGCGGTCGGCTTCCACCAAAATATCGCAGGCCTGCTCCAAAATGTGCCGGGTAGCCGAGGGCTCAAAAGGAGAGTGGCCCTTGAATGAGAAGACGGTGCCCATACAGGGTTCGTCGTATTGAAAGTCGTGCATAGCCCCCGCCCAATCTGCTTCTTAGCTCAGTTTAGAGATAGCGGAATCCAAGGCCTTCTTGAACGCGTCCGTAGTGTAGGTGGCTCCGCTGTAGTTTCCAAACCCAGAGCCCTGGCTAGAAATTCCGGCCTGAACCAGCGATGGAAATACCTGATCGCGTCCGCCCGATGCCTGCGATTGAACCAGGCCAATTGCCGTGATTTTGCCGGAGGTGCGGGTTACCGAAAGCTGAATAGTGCCGAACTGATATTGAACTGGATCACCGGTGGTGGTCATATCCTTTTTAGCCGAGGGTGCGCTAGCCGAGCCGCTTGGGGCGGGTGTTCCGCTGGATGAGCCACTTGGAACAGGAGTAAGCGAAACTGTAGATGCCGCGGCAAAGTGACTGGTTAAAACCGTGCCACCAATCACGCTGGCCAACGTGATGGCGCTGTAGGCCACGGGGATAAATTTGTTGCGAGACATGATGCTCCTAGAACTTGCTTAGTGCAGAATCCAAGGCCTTCTTGAATGCGATGGTTGTGTAAGTGGCACCGCTGAGGTTGCCAAAGTTGCTTCCGTTTGCCTTGACTGCGTAGTCCTGCAGATAGGTGAAGGCAACCTGACGCCCACCGGTAGCCTGGGCTTGAACTAGTCCAACAGCGGTGATTTTGCCATTGGTTTTGGTCACACTTAGTTGGATTGGGCCTTTGTAGACCTCTGTAATAAATGTGTCGCCTGTTTTGGTGACCACGGTTGCTACGGGGGCAGGAGCCGAAGTGCTGGTTGAAGGAGCAGGAGCCGGAGCGGTTGTGGTTTTAGACGGGGCTGGGGCTGGGGCCGTTGTGGTTGTTGAACCAGAGCCTGACCCGGTTCCAGAGTTAGAACCTGTACCAGTCCCTGCACTCGATCCAGCTGAGCCGCTTGAGGTACTGGTTCCGGTCCCTGAGCTTGAACCCGAGTTGGAGCCGCCCGTTTTCCCCGAACTAGAGTTGCCTGCAGTTGAGCCGGCGCCCGGCGCTGCCGAAGACCCGGCCGTTGAACCGCCGGTGTTCGCCGAACCAGAGGTTCCGGCAGTGTTTGTGGATCCAGCGTTGGTTGTTCCTGTGGCAGCGGTATTGGTTCCGGTGTTGGTTGTTCCGCCTGCTAGTGCACCTGGGTCAAATCCACCAGCCGCGTTGCTAGCCGAGGCGCCGATTGAGTAGCTGACGCCAAGGATTCCAAGGCCAATGATGGTTACGGCGCTTTGAGTTACGTTTCTCACCAGGCAAACTCCTCTGCGTGAATTTGGTGATCCGGGGTTCCAGCGCGCTTTAGGCTGCGCTTTACGGTTCTGGTCCAGGCTGCTGGACCACAGATAAAGACGTCGCTCTCGCTGATCCAAGGTGCAATCTGGCTAATTCGAGCGTGGTCCGGAATGTTTTCCGGGTGGGCTGGCATCCATGAGTTAGCTTCGCCGCGGCCGCCTTCTAGCAGGGTCAGCTTGAAGCCACGCTGCTCGCTTAGGGCGGTCAACTCGTCTACCAAAGATGCATCGTCCTTGTCGCGCAAGCGGTAGACAACGTTGATGTCGCCGGGGCGGGCAGCCATAGATTCGGCAAGCGCGCGAATCGGTGGGGCACCAATACCAGCGCAAATCAAAGTTACCTTTTCGCGGGTTCTGCGGGCTTCTGTAAAGACGCCGTATGGGCCTTCCAGGATTACTCGAGTTCCGGCCTTCAAATCCTGCAAGAGAGCAGTGTCATCGCCGCGGTTTCCAACTGTAAAACGCACAAAACGCGAGTTAGGCGCGGCCGAGATGCTGAACGGGTGGGCACGCCACCACTGCTTGGCAGTAAGTACACGCAGGATAAAGAACTGGCCACTCTCGTAGTTGAGGTTCTTTAGGTTCTTACCGGTGATGTAAATCGAGGTGGAGTCGCTAGATTCGCGAACCGTGGTTTCTACCTTGAGGTTGGCAGCTAAGGACATGACAATCGGTTCTAGGAAACGGAACCAAACGATGTTTCCGGCGACGAACAGGTACAGCGTGACCCAGTAGAAAGTCGGGATTACCTTGTGGGCGATGTCGGAACCAGTTGAAATCTGGTGCGGGATTGCAAGGAAAACCGAGAAATAGCTGAGCAGGTGAATGATCCACCAGGCTTCGTAGCTGAGCCTCTTGCGAGCCACCTGGATTGACGACACCACAACGATAATCATGAGCACCAGAGAGATGGTGGCGGTGAGCATGTCCGGCACGTTGGCCACCAGGTTCACGGTTTCGTCCCAGAGGTTTTTGCCATCTGCCATGGCGTAGTTAACCACCGATGCCACGAAGTGGGCGATGATCAGGTACAGGATTGGCTTGCCAAGTTTTTTGTGAGTCTCCGTGGACTTATCCAGTCCGTAAAGGCGGTCGATCCAGGGAATTCGAGCAATTAGCAGCATGTGGATTAGCAGTAGGTCTGTTCCCACCAGTGCGGTAACGCGACCAACGGCGCCAAACGCGCTGCTTACATCGACGATGCTCTTGATGCCACCGTCAATCAGGAAGGTGGCCAGAACAATGATTACGCTGATCCAAGCGAGAATCTCTACAAAGTCTTGCCCGCGCTTGACGCGCACCAACTTACGGTGCCCAAGCCGGACTCTGGTATTCGGCTGGACGAAACGGAAATTTGCGGTCATGCCTTAACCTTGCCAAACAACCTTGAGAGTTTGCTGATAGAACGCTGGGATTTCGTTTAATAGTTGAAAATCACTTTTGTGGTCATCGATGTGTATAAAAAAGTCACAACCCCGACTTTGCTGCGAAACACCCGTGCAACAATCCGCCCGTAATTTTTGACCATGGGTGATTTATTCGAGAACTATCCGACTGCGTCGGCGCCTAAACGCGCTGATCGCAAGAGCGGCAACCTCCCACCCTTCGATGAAATGTTTTCGGGGGCTGGCAAAGTACGAGGCAACTATCGGCAGATTCAATCTGCTCTGGCGGCCATGACCAAGCAAGAACTGGTGGGCCGAACCGAGGCGCTTGCCAGTTCGTACCTGGCCCAAGGAGTGACATTCGACTTTGCCGGCGAGGAGCGTCCGTTCCCACTTGACGCCGTTCCGCGTGTAATCGACCGCGATGAGTGGGCAATGCTCGAGGCCGGAATCAAGCAGCGTGTGAAGGTGCTTGAGGCGTTTCTGGCAGATATCTATGGTCCGCAAAATGCCATCCGCGATGGCGTTGTTCCTGCCGGACTAGTTTCGACCTCGGCGCACTTTCATCGTGTGGCCGCTGGCATCGATCCGGCCAACGGTGTCCGGATTCAGGTGTCCGGAATTGATCTAATCCGCGATGAAATCGGAGCCTGGCGGGTTTTGGAAGACAACGTGCGAGTGCCCAGCGGCGTGAGTTACGTGATCTCTAATCGCAGGGTTATGGCACAAACTCTGCCGGAACTCTTCCAGCAGATGCGAATCGAACCGGTTTCCGGATACCCAAACCGGCTGTTGGCGGCTTTGCGCGCAGCAGCGCCTGCGGGAGTAACCGAACCAACAGTGGTGGTGCTAACCCCGGGTGTCTATAACAGTGCGTATTTTGAGCACACACTGCTGGCCCGCCTCATGGGTCTTGAGCTGGTTGAGGGTCGCGATTTGTTCTGCAACGGCGGCAAGGTTTACATGCGGACCACCGCTGGCCCGCGTCGCGTCGACGTGATTTATCGACGTGTAGACGACGAATTCCTCGACCCGCTGGCATTTCGCGCAGACTCGGTACTCGGCCCGCCAGGGCTGCTTACCGCCGCACGTCTCGGCAACGTCACTATCGCCAATGCAGTCGGAAATGGCGTTGCCGATGACAAACTCGTTTACACCTACATGCCGGATCTAACCCGGTACTACCTTGGCCAAGAACCCATCATTCCCAACGTGCAAACTTGGCGTTTGGAGGATCCGGGCAGCCTAGAAGAAGTGCTAGACAACCTAGACAAACTCGTGGTCAAGCCAGTTGATGGCTCGGGCGGTAAGGGCTTGGTGGTGGGACCAGCTGCCTCCGCCAAGGAACTTGAAGACCTACGCAAGCGCCTTATTAAAGACCCGCGTGGTTGGATCGCTCAGCCGGTGGTTCAGTTCAGCACCATTCCAACCTTGGTTCCAGAAGGCTTGCGGCCGCGTCACGCCGATCTGCGTCCATTTGCGGTCAACGACGGCAACGATGTTTGGGTGCTCCCTGGCGGACTAACCCGCGTGGCCCTGCCCGAGGGCGAACTCGTGGTCAACAGCTCACAGGGTGGTGGCTCCAAGGACACCTGGGTGGTTGGAACCGACCGCATCGGGGTTCGCGACTACCTACCAACTAACTCTCAAGTGTCGGCGATTGTGGCTGGGCAAACCTCTGCTAACGCCGGGTTTAGCGTGCAGGCGCAGGGTCGAGGAAATCCGTACATGAGTCAACAGGAACAGCAACAGCAGACAGGTGCTGAGTTGCAAGTAAGGGGTGAAAACAATGCTTAGTCGAATCGCTGAATCACTGTTTTGGATTGGCCGCTACGTGGAACGAGCCGACGGCACCGCCCGCCTGCTAGATGTTCACCTTCAGCTTTTGTTGGAAGACCCCTGGGTAGAAGAAGACGCGGCTTGCCGATCGCTGCTAAAGGTAATCGGGTCCACCACCGAGTTTGAGGGGCCGATCGATCGCAAGACGCTCATGAACCTACTCACGGTAGACCGAAACGAGCCCGCGTCGATTGCCTCATCGTTGGGTGCAGCCCGCGAAAATGCCCGTCGGGTTCGCGAAATCGTGAGCACCGAACTCTGGGAATGTCTCAACACCACTCGCTCAAGAATGCCGCGCAAGGTGGCAATCGAACGCTCGCACGACTTCTTTGGCTGGGTGCGCGAGCGCACCGCCCTTGCAGTGGGAATCGTGGAAAGCAGCACCAGCCGAGACGAAGCCTGGACCTTCTTTACTTTGGGCCGAAGCCTAGAGCGCGTTGACATGACCGCGCGTTTGTTGGCCACTAGCGAGCTCACCGCCGCCAGCGGGCCATCGTGGACCACCATTTTGCGCAGTTGTGGCGCCTATGAGGCATACCTTCGTACCTACCGAGGAGTTCCATCGGCAACCAACGCTGCTGAGTTCCTGCTGCTGGATCGCATCTTCCCTAGGTCGGTAATTTTTGCCATCACCCGTGCCGAAAAGTGTCTGGCGGATCTTGCACCCGCAACTGCTCGTGTGGGTGTCACCGATGACGCCCAGCGCGTGCTTGGTCAGCTAAGGACCAGCTTGGAGTACCGTTCGGCCCCGGCGATTTTGTCGAATCTGACCAGCGAGATGATTGCCTTGCAAGATGGCATCAACGAGGTTTCCGATTCGATTCGTCACCGCTACTTTCCGGCGAATGTCTTGCCAACCTGGGTTGGTGAGATGTCGTGAGTCGGTTCAAGATTGTCCACAAAACCGGCTTTCGCTACGGGGTGAATGTTCAGGCCTCTTACAACGAAGCCCGCATGTTGCCAAGCCGCGACGACGGACAGATAATTTTCAGTTCCAAAATGGAGATCAAACCGCATCCGGCCAGCCACGAGTACATCGACTACTTTGGCACCCGCGTTGTAATGTTCGAGGTCCTCGAACCGCATGAAGAGCTAGAGATCGTGAGCACATCGGTGGTGGAATTGCGCGACCCACCTGCCCGAGAAGCAGAGATGACCTGGAACGAGTTAGCCACCGCAATCGACCGCAGCCTAGAGCTCAAAGATGCAGTCAGCGTCTCTAAGCGAACCGCGATTCCAGCCGACCTGGCTAGATTCGCCAAGAAAGTTGCCGCTCAGGGAAACCCTGAGCAAACTGCTTTGGCAATTTGCCAGCACATCCATGCCAGCATGAAATATCAGTTTGGTGTGACCGGGGTTAACTCAAATGCCGCCGAGGCTTGGGCCAAGAAGATTGGCGTTTGCCAAGACTTCACCCACCTTGCAGTTGGTGCGCTGCGCTCGGTGGGGATTCCGGCACGGTATGTGAGCGGCTACCTGCACCCGCAAATTGAACCAAGAATCGGGCAGGCCGTGATGGGCGAATCCCACGCCTGGCTGGAATGGTTCGCGGGTGAGTGGATTCCAAACGACCCAACCAATAATGTCCAAGCCACTAACCGCCACATTGTGGTGGCTAGGGGTCGCGACTACGACGACGTGCCTCCGCTACGCGGGGTTTACGCCGGTGCCGCGAACTCGGAACTTTTTGTGTCGGTGGAGATCACTAAAGAGGCCTAACAGCGGTAATCTGCCTTTATGACAGCATTGCCGCTAAAGCGTTCGTTCACCGACTTCTATGGAATCGACATCACTTTTTTTGAGTGGCCGGTCACTAACGCCAAGGCTGTTGTGCAGCTGGTTCACGGGCTCGGTGAGCACGCTCGCCGCTACGACCACGTTGCCGAGGCCCTCAACCGTGCGGGCTATGCCGTTTACGCAACCGACCACCGCGGCCACGGCCAAACCGGTGTTGAGATGCGCAAGGCACGCCAGATCGCCCATCAGGGCAATTTGGGCAAGGGTGGCATGAAGGCTGTTTTCACCGATGAACTTGAGCTCACCAGCCTGATTGAACGTGAGATGCCGGGTTCTCGTGTGGTTCTGTTGGGTCACAGCTGGGGTTCCATGATCACTCAGCGAATCATCGATGCAAATAGCCACCGATACGCCGCCGTGGTTATGACGGGCTCTACCCTGTTGCTTCCTGGAATCTTGCCGAGCGGTGGTTTCAACAAGAAGTGGGACAAAACCCCAAACGCCACGGGCAAGGAGTGGCTGAGCCGCGATGCATCGGTGGGCGCAGCCTTTGTGGCAGACCCGCTCAACTTCCCAGAAATGGCCATGGATGTCTTTGGTGTTGTGAACGTGCTGTCGCTGATTGGCGTGCCAAAGAAGACAATTCGAGCCGACCTACCAATCTTGCTGATGGCTGGATCGGACGACGCCATCGGTGGCGAAAAAGGCAACCAGATGCTTCTGAAGGCGCTGCTAAGGGCGGGCGTGAAAGACGTTGAGCTGATTGTTTACCACGAGGCACGCCACGAGGTCTTCAACGAGATTAACCGCGAAGAAGTGCTTACCGACCTAATCGATTGGCTAGAGAGCGAATTTACTCCGCTGGCTTAGAGGTGTGAAGGTTGTGCTTGGCCGCAAACTTGTCCACGTTTGGAATCTTGCAAGCGGCAACGGCTTCTTCGATCGGGTTCAGTAGCAGGTCCTGTGTCTCCGGGTGGCGGTCCATGTATCGAACCACGTAAGAGCAAACCGGCACAACCTTGGCCCTGCCCTGAGCTCGAACATCGGAAAGTGCTTCGCGCATGAGAATGGCGGCCAGGTTCTTTCCCTGCATGGCAGGGTCTACCTCGGTGTGAACAAAGTGAATCTGCCCAGGCTGAACGCTGTAGTCGGCGTGACCAACTTTTTGGTCTTCGAGCCAGATTTCGTAGCGGAAGGCATCGGTGTTGTGAACGACAGTGGGTTCCATGCTGTTAATCTCTCTATGTGACTTTGATTCCAAGCCAAGTGGTTATAGGTAATAACCTACCTGCCTTGCAAAGTATGCCCAGCGAATGTGCCCAGCTGATTTACATTGACCCACCTTTCAACACCGGTCGAGTTCAGAGCCGAGGCGGCAACACCACCAAGCGCAGCGAGACCGGAAACCGGGTTGGCTTTAAGGGTCAGTTATACGAGACCATCCGCAAAACTGTTCTGAGCTACGACGACGCCTTTGAGGACTACTGGACCTTCTTGGAACCCAGGCTGGAAGAAGCCTGGCGCTTGCTGAATCAGACCGGCACCCTTTACCTGCACTTGGATTACCGCGAGGCGCACTACGCCAAGGTCTTGCTTGATGCCCTGTTTGGGCGCGAGTGCTTTTTAAACGAAATCATCTGGGCCTACGACTACGGCGGCAAGTCCAAGAACAAGTGGCCTTCCAAGCACGACACCATTTTGGTTTACGTGAAAGACCCCAAGAAATACTTCTTTAACTCCGATGAGGTTGACCGCGAACCGTATATGGCACCGGGTCTAGTTACACCCGAAAAAGTGGCCAAGGGCAAACTGCCCACCGATGTGTGGTGGCACACCATTGTGAGCCCAACCGGCAAAGAGAAAACGGGATACCCAACCCAAAAACCACTCGGTATCTTGCGCCGAATTATCCAGGCATCTAGCAAGCCCGGCGATCTGGTGATCGACTTCTTTGCGGGATCTGGAAGCACCGGTGCCGCGGCACTCGAACTGGAACGCCGAGTAGTTCTGATGGATCAAAACCCAGAGGCCATCGATGTGATGCGAGCCCGATTTGCCGCACACGGTTTGGCATTCAATACAGGCAAGCCGCAGCTGAGTTAACGGTTCATAACCTTGCTTAAGCAAAAATGCCCAGTCCGAAGACTGGGCATTTTTAGTTTGAAACCGAACTAGTGCATCGAGGCAGCGTCTGCCGCCTGCTTGGCCTCGGCCTGCTCTTGCATACCGCTCTTGGTACGAAGGGCAATCTCCTTTAGGAACCAGGTGAGTACCCAAGCCACTGCAACCACGCCGGCTGCGATCTGGAATACCAAAACCGCCGACTGCGCGAAGGCATCCTGAATGGGTGCTGCCAGCTCTGGGCTTACCTTCTTTAGGAACGACGAGTCGGTGTTGATCAGGGTGCCCAACTTGGCTGGGTCTAGGAACACGGAGTTGCGAGGCTCGGCCATCAATGCCGGGTTCTTGGTGATTGCCGCCTTTAGGCCGGTGGCAATGAGGTCCTTCTTGTCGCCAAGCGAGGTGAACAGAATCGATAGGAACACGGCAACACCCAGGGTTCCACCCATCTGACGGAAGAAGGTTGCAGACGCGGTGGCAACACCGATGTCCTTGGCCTCTACCGCGTTCTGGGCAACCATGTTCAGGGTCTGCATTAGCTGGCCCAGACCGGCACCAAGCAAAACCATGCCAACCGAGATCTGCCAGATCTGCCACTGGTAGGTGAGCATAGACAGGTAGGCGTAGGCAATGGTCATGCAGGTTGTACCCGAAATCAGGAATACCTTGTACTTCCCGGTCTTACCGGTGAAGCGACCACTGAGGATAGACGCAGTCATCATTCCCAGAACCATCGGCAGCATCAAAAGGCCCGCCTCGGTTGGGTTTGCACCGTAAACAATCTGCAGGATCAGCGGGATGGTCATCATTCCACCGAACATGCCCACACCAACAATCACACCGATGATGGTTGAGAAAGTGAAAGCGTTCTTCTTGAATAGGTGAAGCGGTAGCAATGCGTCGTCGCCCATGGCGCGCTCGGCAAGGATAAACGCCACGATACCTACGGCACCGGTGATGTAGGCGGTCCAAGAGCTAGCCGAACCCCAACCCCAGTCGCGGCCCTTTTCGGCTACCAAAAGCAATGGAACAACGGCAACGATGATGGTGACAGCGCCCCACCAGTCGATCTTGCTTGCCTTTTTGTGGTGCGGAATGTGCAAGAAGTTGACCACCATGAACATGGCCAAAACACCGATTGGAAGGTTCAGCAGGAACACCCAACGCCATCCCGTGATCCATAGAATCTGGTCGGCTCCGGCGAACAAGCCACCAACCAACGGGCCAAGCACCGACGAGGTAGCAAAGACTGCCATGAACATACCCATGTACTTGGCGCGCTCACGTGGAGGAACCACATCGGCCATCACGGTTAGAGCCAAGGTGAACAAACCACCGGCGCCAACGCCCTGGAATGCTCGCCAAGCGGCTAGTTCGTACATGGTGTGGCTGAACGATGCGCCAACCGATGCCACAACGAAAACGCTGATGGCAAAGATGAATAGCCTGCGACGACCAAAGATGTCGCCCAGCTTTCCGTACATCGGGGTGGTGATTGTGGAAGTGATTAGGTAGGCGGTAGTCACCCAGGCCTGCATGTCTAGACCCTTTAGGTCATCGGCAATAGTGCGCATTGCGCTACCGACGATGCTCTGGTCTAGAGCCGACAAGAACATGCCGGACATCAGACCGAACAGAACAAACATGATCTGACGGTGGGTCATTACTCCGGTTTTAGCGGATTCCGCTGCTGCGGCTTTTCGTGCTTCACGAGCCAAGAGTGTGCCTCTTTCTTAGTGGTAGCCAATACTGCTTAGGCTTAGGTGGTGTTGAAACCAAAATTCGAGTCGGTACTGAAGACCGTAATTGTTGCAACCATGGTGGGATGTTTTTTATTTCCCTCGGTAACTAGTTTGCCACATGCCTGGGCAGAAACACCTAGCCCAAGCTCAACTTCAACAGTTGTTCAACCAAGCGCCTCGGCTACACCAGTCAACTCAGCGTCTCCAAGTGTTTCGCCCTCGGCCAGCGCCTCGCCAACTTCTAGCCCAACCCCGATTGCCACCGCACTGCCTTCCATCGATGCCCCGGATTCGCTCTGGGTGGTAGTTGATAAAAAGCGGCCCCTAAAACCTGCCAACTGGGTACCCAAAAACCTGGTCACTCCAAAATTCACCGATGGAGCGGGAGTGAATCCGCGCGGAATCCAGCTTGCTAAGCCAGCCGGCAAGGCAATAAAGCTAATGGCCACCGCGATGAAGGCGGCCGGAGCGGGAACTTTGGCTCTAGCCAGTACCTACCGCAGCTATGCCAGCCAGGTTGCAGTTCACGCCAAAGACGTGGCCGCATTGGGTTTGGTTGCGGGCGAAAAACTGGCTGCGCGCCCAGGGTATTCAGAGCACCAGACCGGCCTGGCCGCCGATGTGTCGGCTGTGAACCAGGGTTGTGTGATTCAGGTTTGCTTTGCCAAGACAAAGGCGGGCAAGTGGCTGGCGGCCAACAGCTGGCAGTTCGGTTTTATCTTGCGCTACCCAGATGGCAGAACCGCAACCACGGGCTACCAGTTTGAACCCTGGCACTTTAGGTTCGTTGGCACCGAACTGAGCAACCGGATGCATCAAAGTGGGATCGCCGTGCTAGAAGACGCCTTCGGGCTTGCGGCTGCGCCTAACTATTAGCGGCTCGGGTGTCGCCTAGGCCCAACTACTAACCAAGAACTCCGTCGACCAGAGCCTTGGCCTCAACCTGCACCTGCTTTAGGTGTTCGGCTCCAAGGAACGATTCGCCGTAAATCTTGTACACGTTTTCGGTTCCACTCGGGCGGGCCGCAAACCAGGCGCTCTTGGTGCTCACCTTTAGTCCACCCAAAGCGGCTCCGTTTCCGGCCGCATGAGTTTCGATCTTGGTGATTTCCTCGCCTGCCAGGGCGCTCGCCGAAACGGCATCGGCGCTGAGTTTGCCCAACTTGCTCTTCTGCTCGAGGGTGGCTGGGGCATCGATGCGCTCATAGGCTGGTGCGCCAAATTTCTGAGTCAGATCCTCGTAGTGCTGCGATGGCGATTTGCCAGTTACAGCCTGAATCTCGGCCGCCAACAGGGCCAAAATTAGGCCGTCTTTGTCGGTGCTCCAGGCCTTGCCATCTAGGCGCAAAAATGACGCTCCGGCGGACTCTTCGCCACCAAAGCCAACGCTGCCGTCAATCAGGCCCGGTACAAACCACTTGAAACCAACCGGCACCTCAACCAATTTGCGGCCAAGCGAGCCAACCACGCGGTCGATGATTCCCGAGGAAACCATGGTCTTGCCAACCGCGGCCGTGGGGCTCCAACCTGCGCGGTTGCGGTACAGGTAGTCGATGCTCACGGCCAAAAAGTGGTTTGGGTTCATGAGGCCGTGGTCGCTGGTCACAATTCCGTGGCGGTCTGCGTCGGCATCGTTTCCGGTACTGATATCAAAGTTCGATTTGCCAGCAATCAAACTGGCCATTGCGTACGGGCTGCTGCAGTCCATTCGGATCTTTTCATCCCAGTCCAGAGTCATGAAACCAAACTGGAAATCCACCTTTGGGTTGACCACGGTTAGGTTCAAGCCGTAGGCCTCGCCAATTGCGCCCCAGTAATCCACCGATGCGCCACCCATCGGGTCGGCTCCGATCGAAACCTTGGAATCACGAATGGCATCCAGGTTTAGAACCTGGCTCAGCTGCGAAACATAGTTGGTTCTAAAGTCGAACTTTCCGGCATTCGGTGCTGCTCGTTTTACATCGCGAAGGCCACCAAGAATAATCTCGTTGGCACGGGCAGCCACCCAGTTGGTGGCATCGCTGTCGGCAGGGCCGCCGTGCGGTGGGTTGTACTTGAAGCCGCCGTCGGTTGGAGGGTTGTGACTCGGGGTAATCACCAGGCCGTCTGCCAGGCTCGGGTCGTTGGCAGCCTTGCCTAGGTTGTGGTTAATAATCGCCACCGAAACAGCGGGAGTCGGGGTGTAGCCATCGTTGCTATCTACCAAAGTGGCCACGCCATTACCGGCCAAAACCTCTAGCGCGGTCAGCTCTGCCGGCCCGCTCAAAGCGTGAGTGTCTTTGCCAACGTAAATTGGCCCGCCAATGTTTTGGCTGATGCGGTACTCAACAATCGCTTGAGTGATAGCAGCGATGTGGTCCTCGTTGAACGAGCCGTTCAATGCCGTGCCACGGTGACCACTGGTGCCAAACGCCACTTTTTGCTCAACCACATTTACGTCTGGGTGAATGGCGTAGTAATCGGCAATCAGCGCATCGATGTTGATTAGGTCGGATTCTTGGGCTTTCTGGCCAGCGCGCACACTCATATAAGCATTTTGGCAGTTAATCTTTATGTATGTCATCCAAAGTTGGTAATGCTTCGGCTAATAGTTCCACCGGTTCGCTGGTCTTCGCCTACCTGGGCCCTGTGGGAACCTTTACCGAGCTCGCCTTGGCTCAGGTTCCTGAGGCCAAAGGCGCCATTTGGCGTCCGGTGGTAAGCGTTGCAGATGCCCTAAATGCGGTTATTAATGGCTCCGCCCACCGTGCCATTGTTGCGGTTGAATCCAGCATCGATGGCGGCGTTAGTGCCACTTTGGATGCGCTGGCCAATATAAATGGCCTAAGAATCTTTGGCGAGTATTTGGTCCCGGTGAACTTCAACCTGGTTGCCAGACCCGGAATCAAACTTAGCGATGTGAAAACCATCGCGGCTCACCCGGTGGCCTATTCTCAGGTGCGCGGTTGGTTGAACGCCAACCTGCCCGGTCACCTTCAGTTGCAGGCAACTTCTAATGCTGCGGCTGCGGCAGACCTTCTTTCCAGCGATGTTGCCGATGCGGCGGTTTCCACAACCCACATCACCGATCACTATCCGGTAGAGATTTTGGCCAGCAACATCGCCGACAACCCGAACGCGCAGACTCGCTTTTTGCAGGTTGGTTTGCCCGGTGCGCAACCAGCCCCAACCGGTGCCGACAAGACCAGCATCATTGTTGAACTACCAA
The DNA here is from genome assembly GCA_947373155.1 of Microbacteriaceae bacterium. Classification (GTDB taxonomy): domain Bacteria; phylum Actinomycetota; class Actinomycetes; order Actinomycetales; family Microbacteriaceae; genus Rhodoluna. The sequence continues at coordinate 74,042 of CANBWO010000006.1, forward strand.
CCGACCGCCCGGGAACCCTGCTGGAAATGCTGGAACAGTTTGCCGTGCGCGGAGTAAACCTGAGCCGAATCGAAAGCCGCCCGATTGGTGATCGCCTGGGGCGTTATCGTTTCAACATCGATGCCGAGGGGCACGTGCAGGATCAAGCCATTGGTGAGGCGCTGAGTGGTCTGCACCGATTCAGCCCAAATGTGATTTTCTTGGGTTCGTACCCTAGAGCCGACCAGGTGCAAACCCAGCCCGAGGGTAATAACTCGAACTCGCAGTTTGTGGATTCGGCCGCCTGGCTAGAGGGTTTGCGCAACGGGCACTAAAGCTATTCCGAGTAAAGCACGGGATTGTCTTTGCTGGCAGGCGCTAAACGCGTACCGTGACCGCCAGCGGAATCACATCGAACTGTGCTTGCTCAACGGGGCCAAACGGGTCTCCATCGAGTTGAATGTTCACCGTTCCCTCGGGCTTTACTGTCACCTTTGCTCCGCGTAGGTTTTCTAGCGTCTTCACATTCGCGGTTTGGCTTGCCAGTTTGCGCCAGCCCACAACGCGCTTTATTAACCAGTTAACGACGATCACTCGATTCCAGAAATCAATCCAGTTCCAGATTCGGCGCGGTCCAACGGCGGCTAGATCCAATAGTCCGTCATCGATGCGGGCCTCCGGCATGAGGTTTATGTTTCCGGGCAGTACCCCGCAGTTACCCACAATCAGGGTGTGCAGTTTTAGCTGGCGCGGCTCCTGGTCGTTCACGCTCACCGAGAGGCGTTCGAAAGTGACGGGAAGGCTGCGCAAACCGCCATCGATGTAGGCAACCCAGCCGATTCTGCGCTTTAGCCGACTGTTGGTGTTCGCGAAGATTTTGGCATCTAGCCCAAGGCCCGCCATCACGCCAAACACGTGAGTTTCGTTGGGGCGCTCGCCGGCAAAGGTCATGGTGACCTGCCCCACATCGATGCGGCGGTTGGTGCCGGCTACCGCGATGGTGGCTGCCCGAGCCATATTGCTGAGTGGCAGGCCCAGGTTGCGGGCCAAGACGTTTCCGGTTCCCACCGGGATGATTCCGAGAGCGGGGGTGGGTGTTTGCGAGCTTTGTGGCGAGTCGGTTTGAGATAAAACGTGGTGGTTGGCTAGCACTTGAAGTACGGGGCGGATAGTGCCGTCGCCACCCGCCACGATGACTAGCTCGGCCCCCGCGGCGATTGCATCGCGGGCCTCTTGGGCACCGGGCGAACCAGCCTGAGTGGGGTAGTAAGTGGCGGGCTTGATTTGTTTTTTGGCTAGGGCTGTGTCGACAGCCCGCATCAGGCGAGACTTATCCACCTTTTGCGGGTAGAAGATCACAGCTACCTTGCTCACTGCTTCAGACTAACAACTAACCGGCAAAAACGCCCTTGACATTTGAGTGGTATCAATTTGATACTAAAGGTATGGCTATGACACTAAGACTCGCAGAAGAACAAGACAAACAACTCGCCCAGGTTGCAGAGCACCTCGGTATCTCCAAGCAGCAGGCTGTTGCTTTGGCAGTGGAGCGATTCCTGGAGCTGGAGTGGCAACGCACGGTGATCAAAAGCGCAATGGCGCGCGTACTAGAGCGCGACAAAGAATTGCTTGAGCGCCTGGCAGATGCCTAATGATTTTTTACCTGATAACTGATTTGCTAGCGGAGGCTCTGATTGAGCAGGGTTTTTACCTAAAAGACGCTGGTTTGCTTGATTCTGCGTTGAACCGACCCAGGGCGACTGTCTTTGGCGAGGACGCCTACAAAGGCTTGGACTTGAAGGCCGCGGCCATGACCCAGTCAATAATCAAGAATCACCCCATGATTGATGGCAACAAAAGATCATCGTGGTTTGCGTTGAATAGCTTTCTTGAACTCAACGGCTACACGTTGTCGGCTACCCAAACCGAAGCCTTCGACTTTGTTATCGGTGTTGCCACCGATTTACTAAGTCTTGAAGGCGCAGCCGCTTGGATTTCCGCTCATAGAGTAAGCCTCTAGACCCTAACTGGGCCGGTGCAAAGGTAGTCTTAAACCGTGATTGACCTAAACCTGCTTCGTGAAAACCCAGAGGCCATCAAAGCTAGCCAGCGTGCGCGTGGTGCCAGCCAAGAACTAGTAGACCAGGCCATTTCAGCCGACACCGCTTGGCGTCAGAACCTCGGTGCGTTCGAGGCGCTCAGGGCCGAGCAAAACGCTTTTAGCAAGCAGGTAGCTGCGGCGCCAAAGGATCAAAAGCAGGCACTGGTTGCCCAAGCTCAAGAGCTTTCCGCGCGCGTAAAAGCAGCCGACGCGGCCGCTACCGCGGCACAGCAAGAACTCGACACCCTGATCTGGAAAATCGAGAACGTTGTGATGCCGGATGTTCCCATGGGCGGCGAAGATGACTTCAAGTTGGTCAAGGAAGTTGGCAGCAAGCCGGTATTCGATTTCGAACCTCGCGATCACCAGGAACTCGGCGAGCTTCTGGATATCATCGACATCACTCGCGGAACCAAAATTGCCGGAAGCCGCTTTTACTTTCTAAAGGGCATGGGCGCGCGCTTGGAAATTGCCATGATGAACATGGCCCTAGACCAGGCAGCCGCTGCCGGATTCACCGCTTTGATCACCCCAACTCTGGTTCGCCCAGAGGTCATGGCCGGCACCGGTTTCCTAGGTGAGCACGCCGACGAAATCTACTACCTGCCAGCCGATGACCTTTACCTCACTGGTACCAGTGAGGTTGCCCTTGCGGGTTACCACCGCGATGAGATCATCGACCTAGAAGACGGCATGCTGCGTTACGCCGGCTGGAGCACCTGCTACCGCCGCGAAGCCGGTTCGGCTGGCAAGGACACCCGCGGTATTTTGCGCGTGCACCAGTTCAACAAACTGGAGATGTTTGTTTACGCCAAGCCAGAAGATGCCGAGGCCGAACATCAGCGCCTATTGGCCTTGCAGGAGCAGATGCTTCAAAAATGTGAACTTCCGTACCGCGTGATTTATACCGCTGCCGGCGACCTCGGTTCTTCGGCTGCTGCCAAGTACGACGCAGAGGCTTGGGTTCCAACCCAGGACGCATTCCGCGAGTTGACCTCTACCTCAAACTGCACCACCTTCCAGGCTCGCCGTTTGAACGTGCGCTACCGCAAAGAAGACGGCAAGACCGCGCCGGTGTCAACTTTGAACGGAACACTTGCAACCACTCGCTGGCTGGTGGCTATTTTGGAAAACCACCAACAAGCCGATGGGTCGGTTCGTATTCCTGAGGCACTGCGCCCATACCTTGGCGGCCAAGAATTCATCACCCCAAAACCAGCCAAGGCCGGAGCCTAACTTTTGCTTTCATCAGATCTCAACACCCCGGTTGTCACGGGCGACCAGCGCTGGCTTATTGCGCTGGACATCGATGGCACCCTGGTTCACGATGACGGTTTTCTGTCACCAGAGGTCACTAAAGAGGTGCGCAGGGTTCGTGCCCTCGGGCACGAAATCGTAGTTTCCACAGGCCGCTCGGCCGCCAATGCCATTCCGGTAGTTCGCGATCTAGGAATCGACTTTGGCCACTCGGTTTGCTCCAATGGCGCGGTCACCGTTTTGGTTGATCCCCAAGACGAACGTGGGTTCCGACCAACCGAGGTAATCACCTTTGACCCACGCGATGTGTTGTTGCAACTAACCGACAAGCTGCCTAATGCGCACTTTGCAGTTGAAGACGTGGATGGCACCTACCGGTTCCACAAGCCATTCCCAAGCTATGCACTGGGCGACAAAAACTATGAGACCCCGCTAGAAGACCTCATGAAGCATCCGGTTAGCCGCGTGGTGGTCCTGTCTCCGGAGCACGATGTCGACGATTTCCTCAAGGTAATCGGAACCGTTGGACTGCACTCGGTCACCTATGCAATCGGCTACACCGCTTGGTTAGACATCAGCCCAAATGGTGTCACCAAGGGAAGTGCCCTAGAAAAACTTCGCTTGCTGCACGGCATTAATCCGGCTCAGGTAATCGCCGTGGGCGATGGCCGAAACGACATCCCAATGTTCGAGTGGGCCAAGTCGGGTGGCGGTTTGGCGTTTGCCATGGGACAGGCAGCAGACGAAACCAAAGCCGTTGCCACCGAGGTCACCTCGAGCGTAGAAGACGACGGAGTTGCCAGAGTTCTCTCAGGTTTTGAAGGCATTCTGTTTAGTAGGGGTCTCAGCAACTAAACTTATCTGCGGAGGTCTGTCCGAGCGGCCGATGGAGCTGGTCTTGAAAACCAGTGAACAGCAATGTTTCGTGGGTTCGAATCCCACGGCCTCCGCCAGTTTTTGATGATGAGGTTCCTAAACCTTTTCTTAGAAAGTACGCCGTTGACCAAAAACGCCAAAGCACTGCGTCGCGATAACCCGCGACACGGAGTGCTGAAGGCGCGGTCAACCGGGCGCAACGTTGTCTCGCTGCTCTGGCGCGGGCTTGCTGTAATTTTGAGCGCAACTCTAATCGTGGTTGGTTATTCCGCAGCCACCATTGCCAACCAACTCAAAGACGGCGGCATTCAACTAACCGATGCCAACGGAAACGCCATCGCAGCACCGGCCAACCTAAAGGGTTCAATCAACATGCTTTTGGTTGGAAGCGACACCCGCGCCGGACAGGGTGGTGGCTTTGGCAGTGTCACCTCGAACCTTGCAGACGTAATCATCCTTTTGCATGTTTCTGCCAACCGTAAAAATGCGGTTGCCATGAGTTTCCCTCGAGACCTGATGGTTCCTTTCCCGGCCTGCCCTAGCACCACGGGTGGTTCGGGTTATCTTCCGCAATCGCTCGGACAGATCAACGCCACCATCGCAAACGGTGGGCCAGGTTGCACCCTGCTCACCATCGAGTCCATCACCGGGCTAAAGATTCCGTATTTGGCCATGATCAACTTCAAGGGTGTAATCGAGATGTCCAACGCCGTGGGTGGCGTGGATGTTTGCGTGGCAAACCGAATCCACGACACCTATACCCGCCTTGACCTGGGTCCTGGAATGCACACCCTGCAGGGGTTGCAAGCGCTGCAGTTCCTGCGAACCCGTCACGGTATCGGCGATGGTTCAGACCTTTCGCGTATCAGTAACCAACAGGTGTTCATGTCATCGCTGTTTCGCAAGATTAAGAGCGACGGCGTCTTGACAAACCCCGTTTACCTTTACAGCCTTGCCAGCGCGGCGGCCCGAAACATGACCCTCAGCAGCAACATGACAGACCTTTCGGTTTTGGTTGGCCTTGCCAGTTCGCTCAAGAAGGTTTCCCCAGACACCATGACCTTCATCCAGGTTCCATCGCAGGGTGGCATGCCAGCGCCGAACCAGGGGCGTGTTCAACTGGTACCGGATCAGGCTCAGCTGCTGTTCACCAAACTTCAGAACGACGAACCGCTGGTTCTAGCCAAGAGCAATCCAGGAGCCGGAGCACAGGCAACTCCTGCACCTTCGGCCAGTGCATCTAGTTCGGCCACTGCCCCAGCGGCAACGCCTAGCGCAAGTGGCTCTGCCCTACCCGACTGGGTGCGCGGAACCAAGGGCTCCAGCAGTACCTGCTCTAACTAATAGTCACAACCACTGGAACGTGGTCGCTCGGTGCCTCACCCTTGCGTTCATCGCGCACAATTTCTGCGCTTTTAACTGACTCGGCAAAAGGCTCGTTACCCAAAATAAAGTCGATGCGCATACCCTCGTTCCGCGGGAAACGCAGTTGCTGGTAGTCCCAGTAGGTGTATTTTTCGGGGGAGCGCTCGCGCACCACATCGGTGAGACCAATTTGTTCAAAGGCCTCAAAGGCCTCGCGCTCTGCAACCGAAACGTGTGTGGAACCAACAAAATCATCGATGTCCCAAACGTCGGTATCCAAGGGAGCGATGTTGAAATCGCCCATCAAAGCCAGAGGCATGTCCCCCGAATGTTCCTGGAACTCCGCCGTGGTAGCCGCCAAGCGGTCTAGCCACTCGAGCTTGTAGGTGTAGTGCGGGTCGTCTAGGGTGCGACCATTCGGAACGTAAAGGCTCCAAAGGCGCACTCCGTCAAAGGTTGCTCCCAGCGCGCGGGCCTCTTCTACCTGAGGCTTTCCCGGTTTGCCAAAGCTAGGCATTCCACTAAAGCCAATTTCTATGTCCTCGGCAGGAATCTTGGTAGCAAAGGCGACGCCGTTCCACTGGTCTAGGCCGTGCATGATCACCTGGTAGCCAAGGTCTTCAAAGGCGGCCACCGGAAACTGCTCGGGCTTGCATTTGATTTCCTGCATTGCAAGGACATCGATGTTGGCCCTTTGCAGCCAATCTGTCACCCGACCAACACGAGTTCTAATGCTGTTTACGTTCCAAGTGGCTATGCGCATTCCTTAAACTTAAGGCATGACTTTTAACTCTTCGGCTAAGCCTCGCCTTGTAGAACTAATCAAGCAGCTGGCGGTAGTCCACGGCCGCGTGACTCTTAGCAGCGGAATCGAAGCCGACTACTACGTTGACCTGCGCCGTGCCACTTTGCACCACGAGGCCGCGCCGCTGATTGGCCAGGTAATTCTGGACTTGCTCGATCAAAATGGCGTAACCGAATTCGACGCCATTGGTGGTCTAACCATGGGTGCAGATCCGGTTGCCACTGCTGTCTTGCACCAGGCCGCCGCCCGCGGAAGAAGCATCGATGCGTTTGTGGTGCGCAAAGCAGCCAAGGCGCACGGGATGGGTCGCCAGGTAGAAGGCCCAGACGTAAAGGGCAAGCGCGTTGTGGTTGTCGAAGACACCAGCACCACCGGTGGTTCGCCGTTGACCGCAGCTGAGGCCCTAGAAGCTGCCGGGGCAATAATTGTTGCCGTTGCCACCGTGGTAGATCGCAACACCGGCGCCCAGCAGGTCATTGAGGCCAAGGGTTATCAGTACCTAACCGCGGTTACGCTTGAGGACCTAAACCTGGGTTAAACACCAACATCAAATAGGTGGCTAGCCACACATTCTGTGGTTTACCTTAAGTGGTCTTTGAGTGCACTGCGTGTCAGCGTAGGCAACGGGGCAAACCTGACTTACCTTGTTCCCATGCTTAGCCTCAACCGCACCGCCAAGATCGTGGCCGTTTTATTTGTGACCAACCTAGTTGGCGGCTGTGCAATGGCTGTGGCTAACCACATTTCGGTTTCTCCAACCCAGAGCGCATCGCCAACAGTCAGCTACCAGAGCGCACCGCTCACCGGCCTACAGTTTGCCGAGGGCACCAATAACTTCTTGTCCGGCCCGGTTGTGATGGGCAAAATCGACAACTCACCAGAGGCTCGTCCGCAGCTTGGCCTAAGCCAAGCCGACATAGTTATCGACGAGATGGTGGAGGGCGGCCTGACCCGATTCTTGGCCATTTGGCACAGCAATATGCCCACCCAGTTTGGCCCGATCCGAAGTGTTCGCCCAATGGATCCAGATCTGGCAACCGCGTTCGGTGGAATCATCAATTATTCGGGTGGTCAGAAGCCGTTCGTGGCGGCCATGAAGGCAACGGGAATCTACAACGCCGATGAAACCAGCGAGGTGGGCAAGGGCACAATGACCCGCGTGACCAACCGCGTGGCGCCGCACAACCTCTTTGTGAACGCACAGGTTCAACAGGGCAAGCACCTAGATCTAGCGGCCCCTAAGCCATTCCTTGCCTTCTCGCCAGAGAAAGAAACATCGATGGCCGGTGTCATGGGCAAGCCGGTAGCCGATGTGAAGGCCAAGTTTCCAGCCGCCACCGCGCTATGGACTTGGAACGGCAGGGCTTTCTTGCGAACCCAGGATGGCAAGGCTCTCACCGACGCGCTCGATGGCTCGCAAATCAGCGCTCAAAACGTGCTGGTCTTGAGGGTGGCGGTGGACCGCTCGTTCCGCGATCCAAGATACGGCTTTGTGCCAAAGACTCTGCTCGAGGGCACCGGCAAAGGTCAGGTTTTCAGCGATGGCAAGGTCATTGATGTTACATGGACCAAGAATTCGGCCAGCAGTTATGTTCAGTTAGACGCAACAAATGGCCAGCCTGTGACGCTGGCACCGGGTAACACCTGGTTCGAATTGGTACCCAGCGATGTTGGATCCGTGACCGTGGATTACGTTGCTGCGGTCAAGAATGCAACAACCGCAAGCCCTAAACCTTCTAAGTAGTGGCAAAATGGTGGCCGGACCACCAATTTGTTTGAACTGAGATTGGCCCTGCAATAGGCTAGTAGTGTACACCTACACTGAAGTAGGCGTTGATTGAGGAGTTTTAGCCATGGCAGCCGCGCACAAGAATATTCCCGCCGAAATCTCGCGATCTTGGCTGCTGGTTCCTGGAACCAAGCCGGAACTCTTTAGCAAAGCCGCTGCCAGCCGCGCCGACCAAATCGTTTTGGACATAGAAGATGCGGTGGACCCAAAGCTCAAGCCCAAAGCACTAGAAGACGTTGCCCAGTGGCTTGAAGCCGGCGGCAAGGCCTGGGTTCGAATCAACGACCGCACCACCGATTTTTGGCGCGAAGACCTAGAACGCTTGCGCCGGCTAAAGAACCTCAAAGGCGTGATGTTGGCCAAGACCGAGGACGCCAGCCACGTTACCGACACCTTCGAGGGCATGGGTGGTTCTCACCCCGTGTTAGCCCTGGTGGAATCGGCCCTTGGAATAGAAGAGGCTCGCAATATCGCTTGCGCCCGCGGAGCATTTCGTTTGGCTTTCGGAAGCGGTGACTACCGCCGCGATACCGGCACCAGCGTGGACAACATGGCAATGGCCTACCCTCGTTCGCGCCTAGTGGTAGCTAGTCGCATCGGTAACCTGCCCGGTCCCATCGATGGCCCTACCGTGAGCAACAGCTACCCTGTGCTTCGTGAACAGTCCGAAGTGACCGTGGCCCTTGGCATGACCGGCAAGTTGGTTTTGGACATGGAACACATCCCGGTTATCAACGAAACCATTAGCCCAACTCAGTCTGATGTTGCTTGGGCCGTGGACTTTTTGGCTGACTTTGAGGCTCGAGGGCGCGTTATTCGAGACGGTAGTGACCTGCCTCGCCTTGGTCGCGCGCAGAAGATCGACAAGCTGGCTAAGGCATTTGGGATTCAGCCGCTCTAAACTGGCGCTCCGCTTTAAACGGGCGCTCTAATCCAGCTGCGGTTCGGCCTCGGGCCTAAACTCCCAGGCCACCTGCTTGATCAAAGTTGGATCTACCAACGGGGTTTCGGCCGCGTAGTCCTCGGCAACTAAATCAACGATGCGCGAGGCAGCTTGGCCCGGGTATGGGCTCGCGGCTTTGCGTAAGAGCGCAATTTCCTCTGAGTAGTCGGGCAGCCCATCGGTGCGAATTTGTTCAAACAAAGACTCAAAGCCATCAAAGTTGGTGAGCCTGATATTGGCAGCTGCGGCAATCTGACCCAGAGGCGAGAACTCCCAGTGCCCTGGGTTTTCCAGAAACACGGTGGGTTTGCCGGTGACCAGCGGATATTCACCAATGAAACTGATTCCATCGGTCACCAGCAGATCGCAAGCCTTGAACAATTCCGCGTAACTGCCATCGGTGTGGATTGCCGTATTGGTTAGGTCGCGCCAATCTTCTAGCCAGTCATCCATCTGCTTTTGGGTCAGTACGCCGCGGTCTACCAGGGTGCCAAACAAGAACGGGTGCGGGCGCAGCACCACCTCAACATCGGTGTGCTGTCGGGCAAAGCGCAGCATCTGCTGGTACATCTGGGCAAAGATTCCAAAGTTGAGCCAGCCGGTGCCGTAGCTGTGATGCGGGGCCCAAACCACGCGGTATTTTCTTGGTGCAGCAATGGCGCCCGCCGCCGGTTTTACAGCCGCAATCGGCCAGCTTCCCCAGCCGGCAGCAGCCTCGTTCATCAGGGCATCAATCTTGGGTGAACCGGTGAGGTGAACATAACCGTTGCCGCGATCAGTGTCCGCGTAGGCAGCCATGGAAGCCGCATCCTGAGTGAATACCAAAGATGCCAACTGGTGGGTGCGCTGGCGGTACAGGTGGCCTGCCACACCCGTTTCGCCCGGCTCGTTCACCAGGGGCAAAGAGAAATAGGGAACGTAAGCCACCTTGGTGAATGGAATCAGATTCTCGGCTCGGTAACCGGGCTGGTAGTTGCGCCGCCATGGGTAGTTTAGGAACACGTAGTCGGGCGCAAGCTCGCGCAATCTTGCGAGACCATCGAACGAGTCTTCGAAGTCAAATCGCTCGTGCGGAATGCCGTGGCTTTCAAAAAAATCGTGAACCGCCTGATCGGTGTAATCACCATCGCCAGTAAGTTTTCGGGGAATGGTTACCACCAACGGCTCAAAGCGCTCGTCTTCCACCATGAGTTGCCGAATTTGGGCGAGCGCATCCCAGGCTTCAAAGTAGAAGGTGAGGAACACAACGCGAATTGGCATGAAGAAGAGCCTAAGCCAATATGGCCAAAGTGTTTAGCCCTGGACGTTGTCCGGGTTCATCCAAAAGGCTTCCCAGATGTTGCCATCTGGATCCTCGTAGCCCCACTGGAACATGAAGCCCAGATCGGTTGGCTCTTTGTAGTTACGCCCACCCAGTTCAAAGGCCTTCTCGCAGTGCGCGCGAACTTGCTCTGGGCTATCGAAGTTGAGCGAAATCAGAGCGGTTACCGACTTCTTGGGGTCACCAACCGGCTTGTCTAGGAATCCGGCCAAAAACTCAGGCTTGACCATCATCACGTAGATGGTCTCGCTCACCACCAGGCACAGGTTGTCATCGCCGCTGAACTGCTCGTTAAAGGTGTAACCCAACCCACTAAAAAAAGCGCGGCTGCGGGCCACATCGGTGATTGGAATGTTTACAAAAATCATCTTGGTCATGGAAGCGGCTTTCTATAGCTCTTGGCTAAATTCCTTGATGAAGGTGCGCAGGTCCGCACCAATGTCGTCGCGGTCGATTGCTATGCGCAGAGTAGCCTTTATGAAGTCCAGCTTGTCGCCGGTGTCGTAGCGACGCCCACGGAAGATAACTCCCTTGACACCGCCTGCCACAGCCGGGTTTGCCACTGCGGACTGCAGGGCGTCGGTTAGCTGGATTTCGCCGCCGCGGCCAGGCGCAGTGGTTTCCAGAATGTCGAACATTTCGGCACGCAAAACGTAGCGGCCAATAACGGCCAGGTTGCTCGGAGCGGTTCCCGGTTCAGGCTTTTCTACTAGGCCGGTAACTCGAACCACATCTGGGTCGTCAGTTAGTTCAACGCTTGCGCAACCGTACATGTGAATCATCGATGGATCAACTTCCATCAGCGCAATCACGTTGCTGCCATCGGCCTCGTGCTCTTCAAGCATCTTTGGCAAAACCGAGTCGCGCGAATCGATCACGTCGTCGCCCAAAAGAACGGCGAATGAGTGCTCGGCAACGTGGCTCTTGGCGCGGTAAACGGCGTGGCCCAAACCGCGGGGGTCGCCCTGGCGGGTGTAGTGGATATCAGCCAGCTGGCTGGAGTGCTGAACCGCTGCCAACTTCTTGTGGTCACCCTTGTTCTCCAGGGTGTATTCCAGTTCGGCAACGCGGTCGAAGTGGTTCTCGAGGGTGTTCTTATTACGACCGGTGATCATGAGGATGTCGTTTAGGCCTGCGGAAACCGCTTCTTCAACAACGTGCTGAATCACCGGCTTGTCCACAATCGGGAGCATCTCTTTTGGCATGGCCTTGGTGGCCGGAAGGAATCTTGTGCCCAACCCAGCAACCGGGATAACAGCCTTGGTTACCTTGAAGCGAGCGTTAACATCACCGTAAGTCATGGTTCTAGCGTAGTGCTCGAAAACCCCATGCCAGGGCGGCGAAAAGTGCATCTGTGACTATGCTCCAGACACGCATCAGCACGGTTGCCACCAGCGCCTGTTCTGGGCTCATCACCAACAGCAGCATGGTCAATTGAATGCCTTCGCGCACACCTAAGCCAGCGGGTGCGAACACCGCAAGCATGCT
>CANBWO010000007.1 GCA_947373155.1 Microbacteriaceae bacterium
TTCAGGCGCAATCAACTTGTTGCGCAAAATGAAAAACCCCACCGCTTGGTGGGGTTTTTCATTTCTGGTAGGCCCCGTCGGGCTCGACGCCCTATTCGCTTCGCGAACAGGGTCCCAGTCGGTTCTCGCCTCGACGCGAACCAAAAATAAAAACCCCACCAAAGGTGAGGTTTTCATTTCTGGTAGGCCCCGTCGGGCTCGAACCGACGACCCACGGATTAAAAGTCCGTTGCTCTAACCAACTGAGCTAGAGGCCCATGTGCGCCAAAGTTTCTGACACAACTTGAAAGAGTTTACCAGCAACTGTTTGGGCGTGCATTCGAACAATAGTTTTGCACTGCACGAATGTCCGACACGCGTCAATAGTGGTAGCACCATACAAAACGATCGCGGTTTTTGGCTGGGTGCTTCTATTGGGGCAACGGGTAATTTCCCGGAACTAAAAGGAGAGATTATGTCTTTTAACAAGAATTCAAAGACCCTCAGCGCTGTAGCCGCTTTGGGAGCAACCGCAATGCTACTCATCGGCTCGCTTAGCTCTGCCTCGGCTGCCGAGAGCAAGTCCTCGGACTCCAAGGAATCTAAGCCAGTTTGCGTGGAAGGTCAGCGCAACATTGGAACCGTTCTGGCTCCAATTTGTGTTGCAAATGGCGCAAGCGCATACGAGATCGCTGTGAAGCTTGGCTTCACTCCAGCGAATCCAGTTACTTGGATTGCAAGCCTAAAGGGCGAAAAGGGAGACCAGGGGCTAGTTGGCCCAGTTGGCCCTCAAGGCGCTACCGGCCCTCAGGGTGTATCAGGTGATGTAGGTCCTCGTGGTGAGCAAGGCGTCATTGGCCTAACTGGCCTCCAGGGAACCAAGGGCGACAAGGGAGACACTGGAGCTGCAGGAGCGGCTGGTGCAAAGGGCGACAAGGGCGACACTGGAGCAGCTGGCGCAGATGCCAATGTAATCGGCACCGCTTGTTCGTTCGACACCGGTTCCGGCGAGCACGCCAAGCACCACACCGGCGTCTGGGGCTTCGACAAGATCAACAACGGTTTTGCAGCCTACGGTTGCATCTTGGCCGGAAACGACCAGGGCGACGACTAAACCTCGAAACCAAACAAAGAGCCAGTCCTTCGGGGCTGGCTCTTTCATTTGTTCGGCTAGCCACCCGCGCCACGCCGAGCCTTTAGCGGTTATTCGGTTGTCACTATGCTCGCCAAAACCAGCTCGAAACCTGTGCTTTTATTGCATCAAGGACGGCAACCAGAAGGCTACTGGCAAAGACCCCGAAACGTCGGCATTTTTGCAGTCGGTTCTCTAGGCAACAACTTGGAGCGCTTCTGAGTTGAAGGTTAGGAATCAAAAGCTAAAGTGGCTGACGTTTCCTTTTTAACTACCAACTCTGGGTAGCGGCAACCGCAGCCAGCCATCGCTGATATTGCAGGTGGTTGATTTTCTCCGGTTCAAAGCGATCTCCGGCAACCGCAACCAGTTCGGTTTTGTCTTTCCAGACTCCCGCGCCCAATCCTGCCAAATACGCAGCCCCAAGACCTGTGGTGTCCAAGTTGGCCGGTCTCTCCACGGGAATCGCCAGTACGTTCGCCTGGGTCTGTACCAGCAGGTTGCTGCCTGCGGCCCCTCCGTCGGTTTTGAGTCGCTTTAGCGCTATTCCACTGCTGGCAGCCATGGCATCCACCAGGGCACGAACACTAAAAGCGATCGACTCCAAAGTGGCTCGGGCAACGTGACCGCGGCTGGTACCTCGAGTGATACCCAACAGCGAGCCTCTAACATTCGGGTCCCAGAACGGTGCGCCAAGGCCGCTAAGGGCCGGCACAAAAAACACGCCATCGCTGTTTGGTTCGGTGAGGGCCAGGGCATCAACATCGCTGGCTTTTTGAATAATGCCAAGACCGTCGCGCAACCATTGCACCGCAGCCCCGGCGATAAAAACCGACCCCTCGAGCGCGTAGGCTCGCTCGCCATTCGCGCCCAGGTATGCCACGGTTGCCAAAAGTTTTGGGTCGCGGCTAAGCACCTTATCGCCCGTGTTCTGCAGCAAGAAGGCCCCGGTGCCATAGGTGCACTTGGCGTCGCCAACTTCAAACCCAAGGTGGCCAAAGAGCGCGGCCTGCTGATCCCCGGCGCAACCCGTCACGGGTGCACTAATGCCTAGGAAGTGCTCCGGATCGCTGCTAGCCAAGTGCCCCCAACTAGGAACAATGGTTGGCAAAGCCTGCAGTGGTACCTCAAACAGCTCCAGCAGCTGCGAATCCCAACTCATTGAACGGATGTTCATTAACTGGGTGCGGCTGGCGTTGGTGGCATCGGTGATGTGGGCGGCACCACCGGAGATGCGAGCAATCAAATACGAATCAACCGTTCCAATTGCTGCCTGACCCGAGTCGATGCTGCGCCAAGTCTTTGGATCGTTTCGTTTCACCCACAAAATCTTGCTAGACGAAAAATAAGGGTCCAGTGGCAGCCCCGTTGCTTGGCGCACCCATTCCCGAGCATCCTCAAACTTGGCATCGGTTAGTAAATCGGCGGTTCGGCGATCCTGCCAAACAATAGCCTTGCGCGGTGCCTGCAAAGTTGTACGGTTCCAAAAAACCGCGGTCTCACGCTGGTTAGTAATGCCAATGGCTCCAACGGCGTCGGCGGTTACTCCGGCTGCCTCCAGGGCTCCCGACACGGCCGCCAGGGTTGCTTGCCAGATTTGTTCGGGGTCGTGCTCCACCCAACCGGGTTGCGGAAAATGCTGTTCGAACTCGCTGTATCCGCGCCCCACCGCAACCGAATCGGCCCCAACCAGCTGGGCAGTAACACCCGTGGTTCCCGCATCGATGCTCAGAATCAACATGACTCTAGTGTTGCATTGGTTCGTAGGGAACCATAGCCTCTTTAGATTTTTTGGTCGGCCATTCAACCACCAACATCGATGCAAAAAGCAATACTCCACCAATAACTGTCTTGGGCTGCAGCACTTCTTGACCGGCCCAAACGGCGATGATGGCGGTGAACACCACCTCGAAGGTTAGGTAGATAGAGACTCGGCTGCTGTCCATGATTCCCTGTGCCCAGGTCTGAACGAAAAACGCCACGGCGGTGCTGAGAACAGCCGTAAAAACAATGGCAAACCAGCCGCTGAAACCTACCGGGGCGGTGTAGCCGTCGGTTAGCGATAAAGCGGTGCAGAGCACGCCCACAACCGCCAGCTGAATCACAGTGAGGGCGTATGGATCTTCGCCCGGGCTCCAAACCGAGAGACCAAAAATATGCAGGGCAAAGAACAAACCGCAAGCCACCACCCAGAGCTGCGCGGCCTCAAAACTCACTCCGTTGATACTTATGAACGCCAAGCCTGCGGTGGCCAAAACCACTCCGGCAATAACCTGTCTGCTGATTCGCTTGCGCAGCAGCGCCCAGGTTAGTAGAGGCACGAACACCACGTATAGGCCGGTTAGAAATCCGGTGATGGCGGCGGTGGTCACGGCAAGTCCAATAGTTTGGGTCACGTAGGCAATGCCCAGCAGCAAGCCAAGACCAATTCCCTTGAGTAAAAGTTTTCCCCTGAGTTGGCCCAGCACCTTTGGTTTGGCGGCGATCATTACTGCGGTAGCCAGCATGAATCGCGTACCCAGAAAGTCGTACAACGGCTGTGTTTCGATTGCGTCCTTCATGAGGACAAATGCCCCGCCCCAAACCGCGGCTACGGCAATCAAAGCTAGGGGAGCAAAGCGGGCTGATTTCACCTAAGCGAGTCTATTAGCGTTGACCCGTTGCCACGTATTTCACCATCGATGGAAAAACGAAACCGTGCATTGGCCAAACGCTCCACCAATAGGCGTGACCAAGCAGGCCCTTTGGCGCGTAAACGGCTCGCTGAACCACGCGGGTTTTGCCATCCATGGTCTTATCGATCTTCCATTCCAGCCAGGCCAGTCCGGGCATAACCATCTCGGCTCTAAGCCTTAGCAGCGCGACCGGGCTCGATGCGGTGGGCCTTTCGATTGCCTCTACTCGCCAGAAATCTAGCGATTCGCCTTCCATTAGGTGGTTTGGGTCTCGTCTTCCGCGTCTAAGACCCGCGCCTCCAAGCAGTTTGTCGGCTATTCCTCGAAGCCGCCAAGCCCAGGTGGCTGTGGAATACCCGTTGTCGCCACCAATCGACTCTGCTCTGGCCCAAACGGCCTCGATTGACTCGCCGGTCAGCACCTCGCGTACATCGGTGTAGAGCGATCCACCGGCCCAGTCCGGGTCGGTGGGCAGCGGGTCCGATGGAGCTCCTGGGAAAGAGGCATTGGACCAACTGGTTTCCACGTTGGCTTCTTTGATTCGTTTTAGGGCAAGTTGCACTGCCCTCGGGAACTCGGTGAGGCCGCCTTCCGGGTCTGGAATCAGTTTGCGGATTTCATCGTTGCGGGCAACCACCTCGTTTTTGAGGCTGGCCACCAGGCGCTTTGCCAAAGTGAAAGGCACTGGGGTAACCAAGCCCACCCAGCCGCTGGAAAGCTTTGGGGTCAAAACCGGAATCGGAATGATGATGCGTTTTCTTAGGCCAGCCGACAACGCATACTGCTGCATCATGTCTTTATAGGTGTAAACGTTTGGTCCACCGATGTCGTAGTCGCCGGAAACATAACTTGGCAGCGCCGCCGCGCCCACCAGATACCTCAGCACGTCTCGAATGGCGATCGGTTGGATTCTGGTTTCCACCCACTTGGGAGTGGTCATAATTGGCAGACGCTCGGTTAGGTATCGCAGCATCTCAAAGCTGGCCGAACCCGAACCAATCACCACTCCGGCGCGCAGTTCAATGGTTGGAACGCCAGATGCCCTCAGGATTTCGCCCACTTCGGCACGGGATTGCAGGTGTGCCGAAAGGCTCTGTGGCCGCTGGTCAACCATTCCGCCTAAGTAAATAAGCCTGCGAACCTTGGCCTGCTTGGCAAGTCTTGCAAACGCGCCGGCCATGGTGCTTTCTTCGGCTTCAAAGTCGTTCTTGCTCATCAGTGAGTGCAATAGATAGTAGGCAACATTGATGCCCGCGAGCGCTTCGGCCAATACTGCCTCGCTAGTGGCATCGCCTTCTATGATCTCTACCTGACTAAACCACTCGTGATCTTTCAGGCGGCTAGCGTGCCTGGCCAAGATGCGCACACGATAGCCACGAAGCAGTAGTTCGCGAATCAGTCGGCCACCAATGTAGCCGGTGGCGCCCGTTACAAGACAGAGCGCGGGAGAGCCATCGCTGCTTTGCAACATTGGTAGGTCAAAAGCTAAAGACTGAGACATCGGCGACTCCTTTGTGGTTCAAGCCAGCCGGCCTCAACCTTTATTCCGCAATGAAAGGAGCGTAGTCCTCGATTGCCACAATCTTGCGCTTGTGACCAGGTGTTGCCGGCGTTAGGTGGACCACCATCAGGTGCCCAGGTTTTAGTGCACGGCCCTCGTGAAGCCGAATCTCCTGGCCAGCATCGCCGTAACTAGACACCGCATCCAGAATGCTGGGCAGGCTGGGTCGGTGGCTGCAAAGCACGCTGGGGCGTCCGTCATCGATGATGTCGTGCACCACTTTATTGGTTCGAGCCGGACCATTGCTGGAACCCAGTTCGCTCAGTTGATGGCGTTCAATTACTGGTATTTTGCGGCTGATTGCAAATGGAGCAACTGTCTCGTAACAACGAAGCCAAGGAGAGCTAAAGATTCGCTTAATTCCAAAGGCGCCCAGAATCGGTGCAATCGATTTTGCTTGGCTGAACCCAATCGGGAGCAACGGACGCTTACCGTCTGGGCCAGACCAATCTGTGCGGGGAGTGGCCTTGGCGTGGCGAAGCAAAATGAATGGCTTGGTTCTAAGCAAGCCGCGCTTGTGGTACTCAACCAGAGTGGCCAAGAACACTTTGTCGGCGTCGTAGGAGAGCACTTTGGCGGCTTCAATCGGGCTCATCCAAAGCACTTCGTCTACTTCTTCGTGAGGAACAAACTTGCTCTTGGCAAGGGCCGAATCGGTCACGCGAGCGGCCCAGATGTGAACCTCTTTTGGCTGGCCGTTTGGCAGCGTATAGTGCTGCGCTCCCAGGCTGATGCCGAGGCGAATCTTTAGCCCGGTCTCTTCTAAAACCTCGCGAACAGCGGTCTGCGGAAGCACTTCGCCCGGGTCAAGTTTCCCCTTGGCCCAGCCGTAATCGTCGTATCGCCCGCGGTGGATCAGGCCCACCATTAGGTGACCGTCTTTTTCTCGCCAAAGCACAGCACCCGCCGCGTAAACAGTCATTACTTGCGGGCTCCGCGCTTTGCGATCACATCGTGCATGATCTTGTCTTGCACGTCTACCAGCGGTTTGCCATTTGCATCTTGATAGTGACGGGACCAGTCGCCATCGCTGTCTAGGTGCCAGCTGCTGCTGCCATCATCCATGCACAGATCAAACAGACCATTCAGTTCCTTGATTTGGTCTGGCGCGACAATTCGAACTAGAGCCTCAACGCGGCGGTCTAGGTTGCGGTGCATCATGTCTGCCGAGCCAATGAATACCGCAGGGTCTCCGCCACCGGCAAAGGTGAACACGCGACTGTGCTCGAGGTAGCGGCCCAGAACTGAACGAACCTTGATGGTCTTGCTCAGGCCAGGAACACCCGGACGAAGCGAACACATACCACGCACCAGAACCTCAACCGGAACCCCAGCCTGCGATGCCTTATAGAGAGAATCGATGATCTGCTCGTCTACAAGGGAGTTCACCTTCACACGAATCTTGGCAGGCTTTCCGGCCTTGTGGTGAGCGATCTCTCGTTCAATGCGGCTGGTTAGTCCGTCGCGTACGCCGTTCGGAGAGACCAAAAGGGTCTTGAAAGTGCTGTCCGGAGCAAAGCCGCTCAGGCGGTTGAACAACTTGGTCAGGTCTTCGCCCAGGCTCTCGCGAGCGCTCAGCAAACCAAAGTCCTCATAGAAACGAGCTGTCTTTGGGTTGTAGTTTCCGGTACCAATGTGACAGTAGCGGCGCAGGCTGTTGCCCTCCTGGCGAATCACAAGGGAGAGCTTGCAGTGAGTCTTTAGGCCAACGATTCCGTAAACCACGTGAACCCCGGCCTGCTCCAGTTTGCGAGCCCAGGCGATGTTGTTTTGCTCATCGAAGCGAGCCTTGATTTCAACCAGAGCCAAAACCTGCTTGCCGGCTTCCGCCGCCTGAATCAGGGCGTCCACGATTGGGCTGTCTCCGCTGGTGCGGTAAAGCGTTTGCTTAATCGCCAGCACGTTTGGGTCGGCTGCGGCTTGCTCCAAGAATGCCTGCACGCTAGTGGTGAATGACTCATACGGGTGGTGCAACAGAACTTCGCGCTCGCGCAGCACGCTAAAGATATCGGTCACGCCGTCGTCGCCATCGCTGAGGTAGCGGTTGGTCACTACCTGGTGCTGGGCAAAGTGAAGCTCAGGGCGCTTCATGAAGGCCATCTCGCTCAAACCCTTTAGGTCTAGCGGGGCTGGCAAGTGATAAACGTCTTCGTCTTCAACATCTAGTTCGCGAACCAAGAGCTCAAGCACCTGAGGGTTGATGTCGTTGGCTACCTCGAGTCGAACTGGAGGCCCAAAACGGCGGCGCAGCAGCTCTTTCTCGAGGGCAATCAGCAGGTTTTCGCCGTCTTCTTCGTCGACCTCAAGGTCTTCGTTGCGGGTGACTCTAAAAGTGTGGTGCTGTAGTACATCCATGCCTGGAAATAACATGCCAAGGAACTGGCCGATGATTTCCTCGAGTGGTACAAATCGAGCGTTGGTTGCGCCCGAGTTTCCGGGTACTCGAACAAATCTTGGCAATAGTGGCGGAACCTTTACTCGGGCAAAGTGCTCCGAACTGGTTTCCGGGTTTGCCAGTACCACGGCCAGGTTCAGGCTAAGGCCACTGATGTAAGGGAACGGGTGGGCTGGGTCTACCGCCAGAGGAGTTAGCACAGGGAAGATCTGACTCTGGAACTGAAGCTTCAGAGCCTCTTGTTCCTCAGCCGAGAGGTCGGTCCACTTGAGAAGGTTGATGCCGTGCTTGCTGAGGCCTGGCTCCAACACCTCTACAAAGAGTTTGGCGTGACGCTCTTGAAGGGCATGGGCTTCTTGGGAAATCTGGGTTAGAACAGCCTGCGGGCTAAGACCGCTGCTTGCTGTAACAGCAAGACCGGTTGCAATGCGACGCTTCAGTCCTGCAACTCGAACCATAAAGAATTCGTCTAGGTTGCTGGCAAAGATGCTGGCAAAGTTAAGGCGCTCCAGTAGGAACATGTCTGGGTCTTCGGCGAGTTCTAAAACTCTTTGGTTGAACTTAAGCCAACTCAGTTCGCGGTCCAGAAAGCGATCTGGGCCAAATTCGCCCTGGTTTTCGGGCATGGTGACAGCCATGGTTTCTTCAGACATAACTAAATCCTGCCATCTTGGCTAAAACTTTTTTGGTTACTAGGTTTCTTAAAAGTGAACACTTAGTACTCGCTGGACGCGTACTCGTTGTCCTCGAGCGAGGTGTTGAAGCGGTATCCAACATTTCTCACGGTTCCAATCAGTGATTCCAGATCGCCGAGTTTGGCCCTCAACCTACGAATATGAACGTCAACTGTTCTAGTGCCGCCAAAGTAGTCGTAGCCCCAGACTTCGCTAAGTAACTGTTCGCGGGTAAACACCCGGCCGGTGTGCTGCGCCAAGAACCTAAGCAGCTCAAATTCCTTGTAGGTCAGGTCTAGCGGTTTTCCATGAACCTTGGCGCTGTAGCTTGCTTCATCAATAACCACACCGCTCGCGCTGATGGTGTCTGGTTTTTCAACGAGTTTGCCGCGACCAAGCGCGGTTCTAATGCGTGCCTCGATCTCGCCCGGGCCCGCGCTCTCCAAAATAAAGTCAGTGGCACCCCACTCGGCATTTATCGCCGGCAGCCCGCCCTCGCCCAGAACAATGATTAGTGGGCTGGACATTCCGGTGGTGTTCAACACCTTGGCGAGGGACTTTGCACCAACTAAGTCGTGGCGGGCATCCAAGATAACCAGGTCTGCCACCGGGGCGCTAACCAAAGCGGCTGGTTGCGCGGGGATGACTCTTACGCGGTGGCTCAACAATCCCAGCGCAGGCAACACATCGCTGTTCGGCGATGCAGCCAAAACTAGAATCTGTGCCATTACGCTCCCCACGGGTTTCGACTAGTTTACCGCCTGTTTGCCACAGCGTTTCAATAGTTCTAGGGCATGATTGACACATGAGAGCACGCTGGTTTCTGGTCATAGCGCTTTGGATTTCCACAGCGGTCTGTGCCGTGTTGGCAATCCGTTTTGCGCCAGAGGGCCAAGCGTTCGCTTGGTTCGGCGCAATTCTTGCCGGTTCGGTCGCCACGGTTTCTCTGGTGCACCTGATTAAGGCTTCACCAACCGGGTTTGTTCGCGAATTGGTTTACGTGGCCGGTGGCAGCTATCTAATCCTCGCTCTGACCAGCATTTACCTCTTTGTAAAAGGTTAGAATTCCAACATGAATCTTCCTTGGGACATCCTGTTCACCGGCCTCCTGGTTTTGGCCGGCATTGCCATCGCTGCTATTTCTATTTTGGTTTTGGTCAAACTCTTTAAGGGTCAGAAGTAGTTGTTCGTTCTTCCCGACGGGCTTCCAATTGAGCTGACGCCGCTGGCGTTTGTGGTTGGCACGTGGCAGGGCACCGGCGTTATCAGTTATGCCCACCGTCGAAACGAAAATGACGAACCGATTCAATACGAGTTCAGCCAGAATGTGACCTTCTTTCACAACGGCGAAAACTACCTAACTTACCAATCCACCGCCAAGTTGCTAGATGAAGCTGGCACCATTCTGCCGAGCGAATTGGGTTACTGGAAACTGGCTCGTCCGGCTGCGGAATACGACCACGGTCCAGGGCTTTTGCCGGGCATCGGTGATTCCTTGATTCAAACCCACGATGACCTCGAGGCGCTTCGAAACTCCACTGGAGGGTTCGACATCGAGGCCTCCATCATTCACCCGAGCGGCATCAGCGAGCACTATCTGGGAACCGTCAAGGGCGCTCGAATCGATCTGGCTACCGCATTGGGGTCTAGTAGACCCGAGAATTCCAAGGAGTATTCGGGCGGAAGCCGAGTTTACGGTTTGGTAGAGGGTGCACTGCTTTGGGCCTGGGATATTGCGGCTTTGGGCAACCCGCTAGCTTCGCACGCTTCCGCCCGACTCGAACGCGTTCACTAGCATGCCAAAAATCCTTAACCCTCTGGTAGCACAACGGCAGATACTGGCCGGCAAGGCACTGGTTAGGCAAGAAAATCTAAGCGTTATTTCCGTTGCGGGGGAGGATCGCCTAACCTGGCTGCACTCGCTGCTGAGCCAGAACATCAAGAATCTAACTCCGAGGCAGAGCACCCAGGCCTGTTTGCTTGATCCGCAGGGACACGTTGAGCAACTTATAAACCTGGTAGACGACGGCGAAACCGCCTGGCTCCTGGTGGCAATCGATTCTGCACCTGCCCTAATGGGCTGGCTGACCAAGATGGTTTTCCGAATGAAGGTCACTGTTCAAGACCGAACGGCCGAGTTGCAGATTGTTGCATCTTGGGGGAAACCGGTTGAACTCGACGTTCCGGTGGTGAGCTGGACCGATGGCTGGTTAGAAACCGCAATCGGCGGTTACCGCTACGGGCAAAAACCCACTGAGCCTTGGAATCTGGTTTTGAATCTGATTCCGGCGGAGTCGCTTTCGCAGCTCGAGGCCAGCAGCGAATGGGGTAGCCCAGAGGCTCTAGAAGCCCTGCGCATTGCTGCACACAGGCCAACCGCTGCCGAAGTAGATGCCAAAACTTTGCCTCACGAACTTGATCTTCTGGCCAGCGCCGTGCACCTGAATAAGGGTTGCTACCGGGGTCAGGAAACCGTGGCTAAAGTACACAACCTTGGGCACCCACCGCGTCGTTTGGTTTTGCTGCACCTCGATGGCTCGGGACACACGCTTCCGTATGTGGGCGACACCGTGGCTCTGGCAGCCGATTTTGAGTCGGTCAAGGGTCGAATTACCTCGGTTGGTCAGCACTACGAAATGGGGCCGATCGCTCTTGCGGTGGTTTCCCGCAACACACCTCTAGACGCCACCTTGGTTGCGCTGGGGGAGCACGAGGCAATCTCCGGTACCCAAGAGGTCATTGTTCCCATGGATGCTGGCAAAACCGTTGACGTACCTAAACTGCCCAGATTGTTGATGGGCGGCAAGAAGTGAGTTTCTTAGATACCCAATCGTTCAAGAAAGCTAAGGCAAAGGGCCGGCTGCACTGGAACTTTAGGGAATCTATCCGACGAGTTTTGGAATCGCTTGCTCCATCGCTGCAAATCACCATAGCCGCCACAATCGCCTATCTGGTAGCCCACTTTTGGCTTGGCCACCAGGTTCCTTTCTTGGCGGTAACCGTAGCCATTACCTCGTTGGGTCTAACCCGCGATGCTCGACCTAGGCGCATTGCTCAAACCGCCGCGGGCATGGTTACCGGTATTGCTCTGAGCGAGACCATGTTGCTGGTATTTGGCAAGGGTTATTGGCAAATGCCGGCGCTCATTCTGCTGGTGCTCTTGCTTGCCAGATTCGTTACCAACAGCTCCACTTTTGCCTTGGCAGCCGCCACGCAATCGGCGCTGGTTTACCTCACGGTGGCACCGGTCGGCGGCCCCTTCATGCGCTCTTTCGACGGCCTGATAGGCGCAGGCGTTTCTCTGCTGGCAACCGCGCTGATTCCGCGAGACCCTCGCGGGCTTGCCAGAACCGATGCCCAAAAGCTGTTTGAAGTATTTCTTGAGTCCCTCGAGGCCATCAAAGTTGCCTTGAAAAACAGCGATGTGCAAACCGCGGACGCCACCTTGAACACTGTTAGACGCACTCAGCCGTTGATTGATAACTGGCGCATGAGCCTAGACTCTGCAATCGCGATCAGCCGGATTTCACCTTTTTTGCGCAAGTACCAGGATGAGCTCCGCGGCCAACTGCGTCTGATGCGCGGCATGGATCTAGCCACCAGAAACCTGCGCGTTGTGGTTCGCCGAATCGACTTTCTAATACGCGATGGCCAGCGCCGACCCTATTTGGTGGAACTTATCGAACAAATCGAGCAGGGTGTTTTGCTGCTGCGGCAGGGCATCGATGACCCCGAGCGGGAACATGAGGCTCTTGAGCTGTTCCTGGAGATCATTCACCAGTTGGACCCAAAGAAATTCGGCATAGCTGATCAGCTTCGCGAGGCGAGTGTTCTGCTGTTGCTTCGGCCACTTTTGATCGATTTGCTGTGCGCCGCCGGCATGCCCGCAGAAGAAGCCAAGGCAGAATTGCCAGTTATTTAGCCGCCACTGCATCCCAGGCCACCGTTATTTCCCCTAGGCGCCAGCGTTTGGCGTCTTGTTTTATTGGCCAACCCGCCTGGGTCATGCTTTTGCAAACCGCCAACCAGCGCTGGCTCGCGCCAAATACGCCAAGCGGCGCGTGGGTGTTCCAGTGCAAATCAAGATCTTGCAAGAACTTGTGAATCGGCTGCCCGGCAATGTTGTGGTGGATCAGTGCCTTGGGAAGTCGCTCGGCTACTTTGCTTGGGTTCACCAAACCAGAAAGCCTTAGCGAAACCGTGAACCAAATTGGCTGCTGGGAATCAAGAGTTACCCAACTGGCTAGGCGACCGATTTCATCGCAGGTGCCCTCGATCAATAATCCGTTTGGGCTGAGTCTGGATTGCATCAGCGCCCAGGCGGCCGCTACCTCGGATTCGTCGTATTGGCGAAGCACATTGAAAGCACGAATCAGATCTGCTTTTGCCGAGTTACCAAACTCGCTCGGAAGCGGGGTTTCGAAACCACCCAGGGTGAAATGCAAGTGCTCATGCGCAACCGCAAGTCCACGGTCAACCCGCTCGCGATCGATTTCCACCCCAACAACTCGGGTCTTTGGGTTCACAGTTTGGCAACGGGCCAGCAGCTCCACCGCGGTGATCGGGCTTCCACCAAAGCCCAGGTCCACCACAATGGGGGCATCGATGTTTTTCAACACCGGCAGGGCGCAAAGGTAGCGATCAACCCTGCGCAACCGATTTGGATTGGTTGTGCCTCTGGTAATTGTTCCCACTGGTTTCTTGACTGCCACGGCTTCAAATTTAGCCAACTAAACTTGGAGGCATGTCACACAAATACACTCTTGTTCTTTTGCGCCACGGCAACTCCGTTTGGAACCAGGAAAATCTCTTCACCGGTTGGGTGGATGTGGACCTAAGCGACCAGGGTCGTGCCGAGGCAAAGCGTGCGGGCGAGCTTTTGGCCGAATCTGGTATCAAGCCAGACCTGCTTTACACCTCGCGTCTAAAGCGCGCCATCAACACCGCTCACATTGCGCTAAATGCTGCTGAGCGTTCCTGGATCGATGTAAAGCGCGACTGGCGCCTAAACGAGCGCCACTACGGTGCGCTGCAGGGTAAGGACAAGGCTCAGACCTTGGCCGAGTACGGTGCAGAGCAGTTCCAGATTTGGCGTCGTTCGTTCGACGTACCACCTCCTCCAATCGATGACGCCGACGAGTATTCGCAGGCTCACGACGAGCGTTACGCCGAGCTTGGCTCGAACGTTCCAAAGACCGAGTGCCTCAAGGATGTCTTGGTCCGAATGATGCCGCTTTGGAACGACGAGATCAAGGCAGACCTAATCGGTGGCAAGACCGTTTTGGTTACCGCGCACGGCAACTCGCTGCGAGCTTTGGTAAAGCACCTAGATGGCATCAGCGATGAGGATATCGCCGAACTGAACATTCCTACTGGAATCCCGCTGGTTTACAAGCTAGACGAAAATTTCAAGCCGGTTGTTGCCGGTGGCGAGTACCTAGACCCAGAGGCCGCAGCAGCTGGCGCCGCCGCTGTTGCCGCACAGGGCGCCAAGAAGTAGCTTTTCAACAAATAAAAAACCTCCCGAGCGCCTGCTCGGGAGGTTTTTTATTACAAGCCTTTAGTCGTTCTCGTGCCACTCACCGGTGGTTAGGTAAGAGACCTTGGTGCTGATGTCGACCACGTGGTCGGCGAAGCGCTCGTGGTATCGGCTGGCCAGGGTCACGTCCACGGTGTACATGGCGTTTTCCTTCCAGTCGTCGCCCAAAACCGTGTCGAATACGCCGCGGTGCAGTTCGTCGACTCTGGCGTCCTCTGCCTGAATCTGGCGGGCTAGATCTACGTCGGTGTTGCCCAGAAGTTCAGTTACCTTGCGAGCCAACTCCACGTCTAGCGCGCCCATCTCTTGGAAAGTGGCGCGAAGCGAAGCCGGAACTGCCGAACCAGGGAAACGGTAGCGAGCGATAGCAGCGATGTGCCCGGCGAGGGCTCCCATGCGCTCAAGCGAGGCACTGATGCGAAGAGCGGACACCAAAACGCGAAGGTCGCGAGCCACCGGTGACTGCTTGGCAAGCACGCGAATGACAAGTTCGTCTAGGGCAAGCGCGCGGTTCTCGTTGGCTTCGGCTAGGGCGATTGCTTCGTCTGCAAGGGCCACATCGTTGTTCAGGAACGCCTTAGAAGACTTTTCCATGATGTTGGTGACAGATTCTGCGATCTCCACCAAACGAGTCTGTACATCGGTCAGTTGATTCTGAAAAACCTCGCGCATGAACTGCTCTCCTTCTATGTATCTGAACTAAGTTCCCAGCCCACAGTTAACGAAGTAAAAACATTGTCTAAACTCCGCGGTAATTGCTGGCACCACTAGGAATGACAGCATACCCCCATTGGCAATATGTCTTAGGCTAAACGCTAAGTACACGTTTTGTTAACCAATTGAACAACTGCTTTGTTGTTGGTTGGTCTACCACTAAAAGCAGGAAGGGTCTGGCGTGTTTCAGATGACTGCCGAAGGCGCTATTTCTCAAGAAATCAGTGACCTTCTCGACGTCCTCGGAGCAGCTAGCCTCATCATTGACAATCAAGGCACCGTGGTTCGAGGTAGTGCAAATGCCGTGCAACTCGGCTTGGTTTCCTCCAACCTTTTGGTACACCGTTCGCTCTCCGAGATGGTCGGCAGTGCACGTGCGAGTCGGTCTCCTATGGAATCCGAGTTCGAACTAGTCACCGGCATGCGTGGCGAACGCAGTTACGTTTACGCCAGAGCCGGGCGCATCGATTCCAAGCACATTTTGCTCTTGGTAGAAGACCGCACCGAAGCCCGCCGAGTGGATGAAACGCGCCGCGATTTTATTGCCAACATCTCTCACGAACTCAAGACCCCCATCGGTGCAATCGGTTTGTTGTCAGAAGCCCTGGTGGAAAACACCGACGACCAAGATATGGTCAAGCGCTTTGCAGCCAACTTGCAACGCGAGAGCACTCGCCTAGCGAATTTGGTTCAGGACATCATCCAGCTGTCGCGTGTGCAATCGGCCGAAACCAGCATGAACTTTGGGCCTGTGGATTTAGCCGGTGTGATCCACGATGCCGTTGAGCGCAACCAGGTAATGGCAGACAAAAAGGGCATTAAGTTCAAGGTTGCTACCCCGCAGGGCCATGTGGTGAACGGCGATGCCGAAGCGCTTGGCATGGCAATCAAAAACCTCATCGAGAACGCAGTTATTTACAGCGATGAAGACAGCCAGGTGGGTATCGGTCTTCGTTCAGTCAAGGGCATCGCGGAAATCACTGTCATCGACAGCGGTATAGGTATAAGCGTGGAAGATCAAGAGCGCATCTTTGAGCGTTTTTATCGGGTAGACCAGTCCCGTTCTCGCCAAACCGGCGGTACCGGCCTCGGCCTCGCGATCGTGAAACACGTAGCTCTGAATCACCGCGGCGAAGTGCGTTTGTTCAGCCAGCCCGGAACCGGTTCCACCTTCACTCTTCGTATTCCAGAAGCGCCATCTCAACTAACCGAAAACGGTAAGGATAAAGAATGACCAAAGTTCTAGTAGTCGAAGACGAGCAGTCTCTTAGGGAACCTCTGGTTTACCTCCTTCAAAAGGAGGGATACACCGCAATCGAAGCCGAGGATGGAATCAAGGCTGTTGCGTTGTTCGAGAGCGAAAATCCAGACCTGATATTGCTAGACCTAATGTTGCCTGGCAAGAGCGGTAGCGAAGTGTGCCGCATCATCCGCGCCACCAGCAATGTGCCAATCATCATGCTTACCGCCAAAGACTCGGAGATCGACAAGGTAGTCGGTTTGGAAATCGGCGCCGACGACTACGTGACCAAGCCTTACTCAACCCGCGAACTGTTGGCCCGCATGAAGGCAGTGCTTCGACGCAGGGTGGAACCTGCCGTGGTTGCGACCAACATCATCGAAGCCGGTCCGGTAACCATGGATGTAGAGCGTCACCAGGTGTTCGTTCACGGCGAGAAGGTTTCCATGCCGCTCAAGGAGTTTGAGCTACTGGAACTGCTGCTGGAAAACGTGAACCGCGTGCTAACCCGTGGGCAGATTATCGACCGCGTGTGGGGCAGCAACTACTACGGCGACACCAAGACCCTCGATGTGCACATCAAGCGCATCCGCAGCAAGATCGAAGACGACCCGGCTCGTCCGATTCACCTGCTAACCGTTCGTGGACTCGGTTACAAGTTCGAGGTCTAGCCAGCAGTTTTGGTTTCTACTTACCATATCGACGCAAAAAATCCTGCCCGGTTACCTGGGCGGGATTTTTGTTGAAAAGTATTAGTTGCTTGGGCTAGCCGAAGGGCTGGGCACAGGCGTCACGTTTGGCGCAATGGGAGCAGCGCTGGCGAAACCAGCTACCAAGTCCTTGTAGTAGTCGATGGTTCCATCTAGCACAGGAACCTCGATTGCCTGCCACTGGCCACCAACGGCAACCTCAAGCTTTAGCAGGCCACCCACCTTGCCGGTCAAAGCTAGCTCGCTGGTGTGAATTACGCCATCGGTGCCTGCGTAGCCAAAGCCAGCAACGCTGTTTGCGGCAACATCGATGGTCTGGGTTTTGCTGTTATCGCCATCAACCTGAAAACTGACCTGTTGAGCCTTGGTGCCGCCGTTGACAATCGAACCGTAGAGGCCGTAGACGGTGCCATCGGTGAGAACTATGAAGTTTCGTAGGTCAACCTGCTGGTTGCGGTTTGGGTGGAAATCGATTCCCGAGCCGTCGCTCGGTGCGTAGCTCTGCAAGCTTTCTGGGGCTGGGTTGAAGCTGCAACCAGCTACCGACAAAAGTACCGCTGCGGTGACTGCAACTGCGGCAAGCTTACGAACTAGCAATTTTCCTCCTGAAAACAGCGCAAAGCGCCCTCCTATTTTACCCCTATAAATCAAGCCATTCTGTGGTAAAATGAACTTTTCGAGAGGGAATCCTTAATGCGTTTTGAAGTTGGAGAGACCGTTGTTTATCCACACCACGGTGCAGCCCAGATTATTGAAAAGGCTGATCGCACTGTGCGCGGAGAAACTCGCGCCTACTTGCAACTAAAGGTTGCCCAGACAGAACTAACCATTTGGGTTCCTCAGGAAAACGTCGAGATGGTGGGCGTTCGCGACGTAATCGATAACGACGGCGTTGAGCAGGTTTTCGGCGTTCTGAAGGCCGATTTCATCGAAGAGCCAACCAACTGGAGCCGCCGTTACAAGGCCAACCTAGAAAAGCTTGCATCGGG
This sequence comes from Microbacteriaceae bacterium, assembly GCA_947373155.1. Lineage (GTDB taxonomy): Bacteria > Actinomycetota > Actinomycetes > Actinomycetales > Microbacteriaceae > Rhodoluna. The sequence continues at coordinate 17,609 of CANBWO010000007.1, forward strand.
CGATGTAGTCAAGGTTTCCGAGGTAGTTCGAGACCTATGGCGTCGCGACCAGGACCGCGGACTTTCCGCAGGTGAGAAGCGCATGTTGGCAAAGGCGCGTCAGATTCTTGAATCCGAGCTAGCCCTTGCCCGCAAGCTAGACGAGCTTGGTGCCACAGCTTTGCTAGACCAGGTTCTAGCTTCTTAGTAAAACTTCTTAGGCATTTGGGGTAACCATGCGCGATGTTTTAGTGGTGTTGGTTGCCGCTGGTTCTGGCACCAGGCTTGGCGCGGGCATTCCAAAGGCCTTAGCCCGGTTGTCCGGCAAACCTCTTTTTGAGCACGCTCTTCAAAGCATTGTGGCCATGCCCAACCTTTTTCAGGTTGTTATTGCCATTCCTGCCGACCACCACGCGGACTTTGCCCCGATAGCGCAGCGTTACGCCAGCCCGGAGGTGAACATTCTTCTGGTTGCCGGCGGCGAAACCCGTCAGCAGTCCATAGCCAACGCGCTTTCAGTAGCCGATGACGGTCACAGCATTACTCTCGTCCACGATGCCGCTCGCGCTCTGGCGACAACGGCTTTGTTTAGTCGGGTAGCCAACGCAGTTCGCGAAAGTGGTTCTGGTGTGCTGCCGGTGCTTCCCGTAGTAGACACCATCAAACGCGCCCAAGCAGAGCAGATCGTAGAGACGGTAGACCGCAGCCACCTGCGAATCGCACAGACCCCGCAGGGTTTTCCATCGCAGCAATTATTGGCGGCCTACGCCCTTGCCCAGCAAGAGGCCAAGACCGAATACACCGATGACTCCTCTTTGTTTGATGCCGCGGGTCACCGAATGATCAGTGTTGTGGGGGAGCCCAAGGCTTTCAAGATCACCACTCCGGCAGACCTAGCCGCCGCCGAACAACACTTTCAAAGCACCCTTCGAACCGGAATCGGAACCGATGTGCACCGGTTTTCCGCCGATGGGAAAAAACCGCTTATTTTGGCTGGAATCGAATGGCCTAATGAGGTCGCTTTAGAGGGCCACAGCGATGGCGATGCCGTGGCTCATGCCGTGGTGGATGCACTTTTGGCCGCGGCCGGTCTGGGGGACATCGGTGGCAACTTTGGCGTTGACCGCCCGGAATACGCTGGCGCGAGAGGAGAGGTCTTTATCCGCGGAACACTCGAGCTTTTGGCGGCCAACGGTTGGACCGTTCAAAACGTTTCGGTTCAACTGATAGGTAACCGACCAAAGGTTTCTCCCATGCGCGAAGCAGCTCAGGCAAAAATGACTCAGTTGGTTGGAGCGCCCGTAACCATAGGCGCCACCACCACCGATGGCCTAGGGTTCTTGGGAAACAGCGAGGGCGTGGCGGCCGTTGCCACAGCGCTTATCGCGGGCAGTGCAAAGTAGGCTAACCCTGTGAGCTTGCACCTTTACGATTCCCACTCTCAGTCCACCAGAGCCTTTGAGCCACTGGTTCCCGGGCAGGTCGGCATATACCTTTGCGGTCCTACCGTGCAAAGCGAACCGCACGTGGGGCACCTGCGTTCTGCCCTGGTTTACGACCAGCTGCGTCGCTGGCTTAGCGCCAATGGTTTGCAAGTAACCCTAGTTCGCAATGTGACTGACATCGATGACAAGGTGCTGGCCAACGCGGTTGTTCGCGGCCAGCAGTGGTGGGCCTTGGCTTACCAGATGGAACTTGAGTTCAACGCGACGTATCGTGCGCTAAATATTGCTCCACCCACCTATGAACCGCGAGCCACCGCGAGCATCCCGGAAATGCTTGCGCTGATTGAGCGCCTGATTGCGGCCGGCTATGCCTATCAAGCCACCGATGGCAGTGCAGATGTTTACTTTGCCGCTAGCAAGTGGCCCGCTTACGGTGAGCTAACCAACCAGAAGATCGAAGACATGGCAGAGGCGGCCGATGCCGACCCCGCCAGCATCATTGGCAAGGGCAAGCAGGACCCAAGGGACTTTGCACTTTGGAAGGCAGCCAAGCCTGGGGAGCCCGAGAGCGCTATTTGGCAGACTCGCTTTGGTGCCGGTCGTCCGGGATGGCACATCGAATGCTCGGCCATGAGCACCAAGTACCTGGGCAGCTCCTTTGATATTCACGGTGGTGGGTTAGACCTTAGATTCCCTCACCACGAGAACGAACTTGCTCAAAGCCGCGCCGCCGGAGATGCCTTTGCCAATTTCTGGCTGCACAACGGCTTGGTCAACGTAAATGGTCAGAAGATGAGTAAATCTCAGGGGAATAGCATCTTTGCCAGTCACCTGCTAGATTCCGGGTCGAGGCTGGCGGTGCGCTACTGGCTGGGTTCGGCTCATTACCGTTCGGTGTTGGATTACAACGATGGAGTGATTGCCGAGGCACAGGCCGCGCTGGAGCGTATTGGTGGATTCTTAGACCGCGGCTACCGCGCGCTGGCTGGTTCTGCGGATTCCCCGCAACACGTGATTGGGCAAGATTTGGCCTCAAGTTATGCCAACCTGCCAGCCGAATTTGTGGTCGCCATGGATGACGATCTGAACATTCCGATGGCGCTCGCCGCGGTTTACGAGGCTGTTCGAGCCGGCAACTCCGCCCTAGATTCCAATGAATTTGCGGCCGTAGGGGTGCATATTTTGGCGGTTCGGAGTATGCTGGCTGTTTTGGGCATTGACCCACTAGCGCCGGAATGGGCTGAGCAGGGCGCAAACCCAGCCGAACACCAGGCGCTTGACTCACTGATTCAAGCTCTCATTGCAGATCGCAACGAAGCTCGCGCCAACAAGGATTTTGCACGTGCAGATGCAATCCGAAATCAACTTACGCAGGCCGGCATTGCTCTGAGCGATTCCGCGGCCTCGACTCATTGGAGTGTAAATGGCTAAAGTACAGCGCCCGGGAGCCGCCAAGCGCGGCAAGGGCTCAAAAGTAGGCAGTGGAGGAAATGGCAAGCAGGCTCTTGAGGGCCGCGGACCAACCCCAAAGGCAGAAGACCGTAAGGGGCACCCAAAGCAAAAAGCAGCCGCTCGTCGCGAGAAGGCAAAGGCATTTGGTGTAATCGCACCGATCAAGGGTCTTCGCGGTGCGGCTCGTGCCGAAGTACAAGATGCCAACAACCGCGTAATTAGTCGCAGCGGCGGAAACGTTGTTGTGGCTGCGCCAACCGAAGGCCGCAGCGCGGCTCCGGCAGGCCGTTCAGCAGCTGGTCGTTCCACCGGTCGTTCTGGTGGTGCCGGCGTTGGCATGAAGCGTGGCGAGTACTTGGCGCCATCGGCTCGTACCGCGGGTTCCGCAGGTGCTGCTGGTCGTAACACTCAGCGCGTTGCAAAGGCGGAGAACGCTTCGGAAACCCTCAGTGGTCGTAACTCGGTCCTTGAGGCACTTCGCGCCAAGATTCCAGCAACCGCCATGTACCTCGCCATTCGTATCGAGATGGACGACCGCGTAAAAGAGGCAATCACCATTGCCAACGCTCGTCAGATTCCGATTCACGAAATCACTCGCCCAGAAATCGACCGCATGACCGGCATGGATGCGGTTCACCAGGGAATCGCTCTTTCGGTGCCGCCATACAACTATGCACACCCAATGGAAATGCTCGACAAGATTCTGAGCCGTGGACAGCAGCCGCTTTTGGTAGCTCTAGACGGCATCACCGATCCTCGTAACCTGGGTGCCATCATTCGTTCCGTGGCCGCTTTTGGTGGCCAGGGTGTAATCCTGCCGCAGCGTCGCTCTACCGGAGTGACCGCATCGGCTTGGAAGACCTCCGCCGGCGCCGCAGCTCGTATCCCAGTAGCTCTTGCCGGAAACCTAACCACCACCTTGAAGGAATTCAAGAAGCGTGGAGTGTTTGTGGTTGGCCTAGACGGCGACGGCGATATGTCGCTTCCTAACTTTGACCTAGCAACATCGCCACTACTTTTGGTGGTTGGCTCCGAGGGTAAGGGGCTTTCCCGCCTAGTTACCGAGAACTGTGATGCCATTTTGAGCATTCCTATTCACGGCGACACCGAGTCGCTCAATGCCGGAATCGCAGCATCGGTTTCGCTATACGAGGTTGCCAAGCGCCGCTTAGAAGCCGGCCGCAAGCTCTAACCAAGCCAAACAAAATGCCCTGCGGATAAATCTGCAGGGCATTTTGCAATTCTTGCTCTAGACCAAATCGCGCCAATCAATTTCGTCGTCATCAATTACGGTGATGGTCCCGGTTGGTACCGGATCCGGCAGGTTGATTGATCCCGTGGTGTTTGGCATGATCAGGGCTTCTTCATCGCGGCGATTCGAAAGTACGTTGGTCACGTAGTGTTGCACGGCCTGGGCCATGCTCACGTCGCCTTCGCGTTCTTCGCTCATGTACCAGCGGTGTTCCAAAACCTGGTGATAAATCTCGGCAGGTTCCAGCTTGCCCGTAAGTTCCTTGGGAATGGCCAAAATCACCGGCTCAAAGCTGTGGCTCAACCACTCGTGCGCCAAAACCTCTTCGTCTATTCCAAGGCGTTTGTGTTCCACCTTGTACTGGTCAAGGTCGTTCAACAGCCTGCGGGCCTGGTTTTCCTCAACGTCAAGCCCGGTAAGACGCAGCAAACGACGACCATGGTGTCCAGCATCTACCACCTTGGGTTGAATTCGCACCTTGGTGCCGGCCGCGGTGGTTTCAATGGAGAGTTCTTCGATATCAAAGCCAAGCTCATTGAGTCTTTTTACCCGGTGGCTGATCTTCCAACGTTCACTGGCATCTATGACCTGGGCGCTGGTTAGTTCACTCCAGAGTTCGCGATATGCGCTCACAATTCGGTCGCTAATCACCACCGGATCAAGTCCAGATGAGGCGTGATTGCTGGCCATTAGGTCCATCAGTTCACCAGCGATGTTTACACGTGCGATCTCGAGGTCGTTCTCTCGCTGCCCGTTGCTCAGCCCCGACTCGTAAAGATGCCCGGTCTCGGCATCTACCAGGTAGGCCGCAAAGGCTCCGGCATCGCGGCGGAACAAGGTATTACTAAGGCTCACATCGCCCCAGAAAAAACCAGCGATGTGCAGGCGCACTAGCAGAAGCGCCAGAGCATCAACGAGCCTGGTGGCGGTGTCGTGCCTAAGCCCTTGGCTCCACATTGCTCGGTAAGGCAGGCTGAACTTGAGGTGCCGGGTGACCAAAACGGCTAGCAGTGGCTCGCCCTCCGGGGTGGCGCGGCCGCTGATAATGGCAAACGGTTCCACGCAAGGCACATCTAACTTGATTAGATTCTTGAGCATTTCGTACTCTCGCTTGGCGAGTTCCGGAAGCGTCTCCTTGATGGCGATTACGTAGTCGCCAAGGTGGGCAAAGCGCACAGTATGGCGACTTAGACCCTTTGGTAGGGCAGCGATGTTCTCTGCCGGCCATTCGTCTAAAGGCAAATGCCACGGTAGATCCAGCAGTGCTGGTTCTACCGTGGCAGCCGTTATTGAAAGATTAGAAGTCATGTAACTTCAGATCCATCGATACTTTTGATACTTAGTTCAGGCGCAGACCCGACTCAACATCAAAGATGTGAGTGATTCCACCCTGAGGCTTCAGGGTAACGGTGTCGCCAGCGTGTGGGTGGTCGGTGCCGTGAACACGAGCAACAACCTCAACTGAAGCGCCCTCAACGGTGGAGTTTCCGTAGATGAAGCCGTCGGCTCCAAGCTCTTCAACAACATCGATGCTTACGCTGATGCCCTCACCGTTGGTGACGATTAGGTCCTCTGGGCGAAGACCCACGGTTAGCTTGGTTGCGTTGGTCTTGCCAAGCACGTCTGCTGGAACCGGGATAACTACGTTTCCAAACTGAACGCCACCATTGACGATAGGAAGCTGGATTAGGTTCATGGCTGGGGAGCCGATGAAGCCTGCAACGAATACGTTGGCTGGGCGCTCGTAAAGGTTACGAGGGGTGTCAACCTGCTGAAGTAGGCCGTCCTTTAGAACAGCTACGCGGTCTCCCATGGTCATTGCCTCAACCTGGTCGTGGGTAACGTAAACGGTGGTTACGCCAAGACGACGCTGAAGCGAAGCGATCTGGGTACGGGTCTGGACACGAAGCTTGGCGTCTAGGTTCGATAGTGGCTCATCCATGAGGAATACCTGTGGCTTACGAACAATGGCACGGCCCATGGCAACGCGCTGACGCTGACCACCCGAAAGTGCCTTTGGCTTGCGGCCAAGGTATGGCTCTAGGTCTAGAAGCTTGGCTGCCTCAAGAACGCGCTCGGCGCGCTCTTCCTTGCTAACTCCAGCAATCTTTAGCGCAAAGCCCATGTTCTCTGCAACGGTCATGTGAGGGTACAACGCGTAGTTCTGGAAAACCATTGCGATGTCGCGGTCCTTAGGAGGTACGTCGGTTACGTCGCGGTCGCCAATCAGAATGCGACCCTCGTTTACGTCCTCTAGTCCGGCTAGCATGCGCAGCGAGGTGGACTTGCCACAACCCGAAGGGCCTACTAGAACTAGGAATTCGCCATCGGCGATTTCGATGTTTAGCTTGTCAACTGCCGCGCGAGCGGTGCCAGGGTAAAGGCGAGTTGCAGCCTCAAATGTTACTGATGCCATTTTTATTTATCTCTTTCATCGGCAGGTACGTGCCGAACGATCCGTAGTGAAAAGTGCTCATGGCTAGTGCCAAGAACCTATTTATTATCCCAGTAATGCTGCTTGGTATATCATTAGAAAGGTAACTAGGCCATAACTATCGGGTCACGGTTTACCCCCTAATCATTGAGGAAGACATGTCTCCAAACGAATCACGTCAAACTCGCGCGGAACAGCGTGAAGCCACCCGCCAGAAAGCCCGCGAAATGCGCGAGGCCAGCGCTCGCAAGGAACGCAACCGTAGCCTGTTTATCAGGCTTGGCGTTGTGGCTGGCCTTTTGATTATTGTTGCCATTATTTCCACCGCAATCATCACTGGAACCGCCAAGAATGCCAGTGGTAAGGGCACCCCTGCCAACATGATTTACGACAACGGCATCAAGATTGGCACCAACCTTGAGGCGTTCACCGCCGACCAAACTCCAGCTCCAAACCCAAACGCGGGTGTTGGTTCAAACGGCCAGGTGCCAAACATTCAGGTTTATCTGGACTACCAGTGCCCGATTTGCCAGATTTTTGAGGCTGGCAACTCAGATCAGATTCGCAGTCTGGTCAGCAAGGGTGCCGCAACCGTCGAGATCCACCCACTATCGTTCCTAGACCACTCTTCGCCAAACGCTTACTCAAGCCGCGCGGAGAACGCAGCTCTCTGTGTTGCCACCTACAGCCCGAACCAGTTCTTCGATTTCAACGCTCTTTTGTTCAAGCACCAGAATGCTGAGAACACCGCGGGACCAGAAAATTCTGAGCTGATTCAGCGCACCACCGAGGTCAAAGTCAGCAACGCCTCCAAGATTGCAGACTGCATTAACTCAAAGGCCTATGGAAAGTGGATTAGCGACACCACCGCAACCGTAATCAACCCGAAGTACACCGTGAAGGGCACAAACATTACCGTTGGAGGCACTCCTGTGGTGGTGGTAAACGGTCAGCAGTACAGCCCGGCTACCGTTGCCGAGCTAGGCGATCCAGCTCGCTTTGCTCAGTTCTTCCAGCAGGCATCAAAGAAGTAATTTTTGAAAAACTAAAATGGTCGAACCACATAAGGTTCGACCCTTTTAGTTTGCCTAAGCTAACTCGTTGCCGCTAACTCGTTGCCTCGCGGCTCATTAGGCCAATCTGATTGCCTTCGCTGTCTTCTATAAAGGCCAACCATTCGTTCCCCGGGGTGTCGAAAAGACCATCGGGGTCTGGGAAAACCACGTGTGGTTCACTGCTCACTTTGATGCCGGCGGCGCGCCAAACCTCTATTTGCGTTCGCACGTCTGGCACTTCTAGGTACACCACCGTGTTGGCCGAGTTCACGTCTAGGAACAATCGCACACCGGCAAGGTCAAAGAAAGCAAAGCCGGGTGGGTTGAAAACAGCGATGGGCATGGCTCCAAGCAAGTTTTTGTAAAACGCTGCTGCGCGGTCTATGTCTATGGCCTTAAGGCCCATTTGCCTAAACTTCATACCAATAATCTAGCTGCGATGGATGATCGAAACCAAGAAGTGCCAGCCGAACCACCACCAAGCCAAAATCAACCCCAATCGGGTTCCTCTGTAGTGCAATATTCGGTGGAAAAATTCGCTCAGCGATGCCACCGAACCTCCGTTGCCTCTGGTGGTGTACCAGAGGACTACAGCCAATAGCAGCATCAGAAGGTAACCGGCTACCATGATGAACTGACTCAAGGGCGCCGTCCAATCCTGATCAGGCTCAGACCCACCAAAACCCATACGGCAACAAAGCCGGCCTGTCCAAGAATGCTGTCTAGCAGCGGCACAATGAGGATTGAGATAGTGGGAAAACCCGTGTGAGTGTTGTGAAGCTGCCCCAAGATATTGGCACTGAACTCCCAAATGCAGGTGAGCACTGCCCAAGACACCCAAAGCAATCGGGCGCGTTTCACGCGTTGCGTCGGGGGTTTTTTGGGCCCTCTGTGGGTTCCCCAGGCCAGCAGAATTGCCGCGGGCAGAACCAACAAAAGTAAAACTGTTGTTTCTAACGAATGCTTTGGAAACAAAACCAGCAAAATGCCAACAAACACAAATACCAGGCTAAGTTGCAGGTTTGAAATCTTGCGCGTGGTTCGCAGGTCCCAGCTCTCTGGAACAAAACCAGCCGCCACGATAATCGCGGTACCCAAAGTAAAAATAACGGTGTCGCCAAGTGAGCCACGAAAAATCTGCAGTCCAGCGGTTAAAGCGAAGGCCACCACCCAGAGGCTAACTGAGTGGTGACCTTCTTTTTGCATATCCATGAGCATACCTTTCTAGGGGTGGCAGGCTCAGTTATGCGGGCTAACCAGAGAAATGTCAGTTCGCTCTGGTCAAGCACCGTTTCGAACTACCGCTAATTCAAAACGATGCGGGCTTGGGGTTATGGAATCGCACTGCAATCTGCCGCACGGTTGGTATCACCGGTGTTCACATACTTGGTGGCAAATGTGGAATCCTTGTAGACGCCAATGACAGGGTTTGGATACGATCTCCAGTCGAGCGAAATCGCGTATGTCCTATCACGGGTATCTAGTGACACCATGTAACCGCCCGTAGTGAGGTCGGTGATACTTGGGTAACTCGAAGGTGTGGTTAGACCACTGATCGTTTGGTCGCTAACCCAAGAGTTAGAGGCCACAAAAACAGTGTTCCAATCTGCCTGGCAAGTCTTCACCATTGCATTTTTCAGTGTGGCTCCCACGCTAATGCTTACAATGGCGCTGAGGATGCCAAGGATTACCACGGTAACCAGGAGCTCAACCAATGTGAGTCCGGCGTCCGTGCGCTTAAGTAATACCTTGTACATCTCTCAGGCCTCTTGTCTGCTTATTAGTGGGTAGGGGCTACAACGCGGCTAAGGATGCTGTAGTCGCTTCCAATGCGGTTGGTGTAGCCGAACTTGTCATCGATGGCAACGTTTACCGCACCGATGAAGGTGTGTGCACCGTTCACCTTGTGGGTCTCGTCGTACATCTTTAGCTGAACCTGACGCTCACCAGAGTGGAGGTTCTGGCTCTGCATGCTTAGCGGGGCTAGGTCCTCTCCATCCTTGACGGCACCAATCTTGATCGACATCGACTTGAATACAGCTCCGTGGCCCCAGGTCGACTTGACGTGAGCGGACTGGAACAAGTGAGCCGACGAAGCAGGTGCGTAGCAGCTTCCCTCGAAGTTCACATCGGTGATACCGGTCTGAGCCTTGAAGTCATCGCGGTCCTCGGTCTGGGTCGAACGCTTAGATTCAGTCTTACGACGCTCATCGCGGTAAGCCTTGCTCTTTGAGTCAGATCCCTTCTCAAGAGAAGCAACTTCTGCATCGGTTGCCGAGTGTCCAAGGTGCTTGGTAGCCAAAGTGCGCTTCTCGGCTGCACTTAGGTTTCCAGCGTCGTCGTCACCCTCATTGTCGTAAGACGATGGGTTGGCGTCGTATGCAGCAACACTTGCCGAGTTCTCGTCATCCATGTAGATGAAGTCGCTGGTACCAGCGCTGTTGGTGTGCTTGCTACCGTTGCTGTCGATTTCGTTCCACGAGAAGTCATCGCCCGCAAGTAGCTTGTTAGGAGCAGCACAGGCGTGTGCCTGGTTCTCGTAGTTAGCGTTCAGCGTGGTTGGGTCGCAGAACCAAGCCTTGGTTTCACCAATGCGAAGGAACGACTGGTCGGCAAACTGAAGCTGAGCTCCAGGAAGCTTGGTGTCACAGCCAACGATGCGCGAACCGGACTCCGATGGAACACCGCTCGAGAAACGGATGCCCTTCTTTAGGTACAGCTCGTAACGAGGAGAGGTTGCTCCGTTTGGCTGAAGACGGAAGACGCCAGCCTTGTCGGTTTTCATCGATGAACCATCGAATGCAGCGAATACGATCGGCGCATTGATTGCGGCACAAGCGGTTACCAGGCTGTTGATGGTCGACAACTTGGTGTCGTCGATCCAGCCGTAGTAGTTGCCCTTGCTGGTGGTGTACTTGGAGGTGTTAACCCAGACAGCCTTTAGAGTGTGGCTGGCCTTGTCTCCACCGGTCCAGGTGCGGCTCACCAGGTTGCTAGTGCTGCGGCAGTCACCGCTGATCGAAACCAGCGTGGCATTGTTCTTCACACCAGATGCGCCGTTCACGGTTGGAGCTTTGTCCAACTTAGAGTTTTCGGTCTTCTGGTAGAACTGCTGAGTGCTGTTAGGCGAAGTCGCATTTGCATCGCTTGGGGCAATTGGCGCAACTGGAGCAGGCTGAGAACTCTGGCCATTTCCGTTATTCACTGAGGCGCTCACAATTGGAGTTCCGCCGGTGAAGTTGTTGTTACCCGAGGTTGGAGCAATGACCTGAGTTGGGTTTGATCCCGAACCCGAGTTAAGCTGCAAGGTACATCCGTTGACACCGGTTACAAGTGCGGTGGAGAGGTAGAAACCACCGGCAACCTTGATGGTGCCCTGGGTGCTACAAGGATTGCTTCCGTTAGGAACAATCGCAAGACCGCCGTCTACACCAACAACACAGCTACTGCCACAGTTGGTGCCGGTTCCGGTTAGAACAAACGAGGCCAACGGACCAGTCACACCGCTGCTTGCGGACTGAGTACAGCTGATGCTGACTACGGTTCCGCTTGCGGTGGTGTAGCTGAGGTTTGCGTTGGAGCAGTCGGTCGCACCTGCAGCATTGGTAACTGCGGTAGCACCGAGGTACTGTCCAGGGGAGTTTAGAACTGCGAGCGCGGCTTCAAGAGCCGAATTCATGGTTGCTTCTTGGGCTTGGCCCTTAGCAATAGTCGAGTCAACCGCTTTGGAACTTGATGCTGTGAACAGGAACACCGAACTGAGCCAGAGGCTCAGAAAGACGACCATGAGCAGCACAAGCGCAAGCGCGGCACCCGAATCTGACTTCCCTTTCAGGAAAGCCGTATTCTTTAGGTTCTTCATCAGTTATCGATCTTTCGTTTCATATTGGTTGTCAAGCTGTCACTGAATGTGACATCACTTTGGTTGATAGTCACTAGGTCGGCTTTGCCGGCCAGGTTCGTATCATTTTTCTGAAACGGCAAACGGAACGTGAACGCGGTAATACCCACGTTGCTCGTCGTTGCAGAAACTCCAGTTACAGCGCAGCTGGTCGCCTGACCGCTGCTGTTTGAGCAGATGACCTGAGTCTGTCCGCTAGCTTGGGTATAAAAGTTTTGACCAAAATTAATGATCTTGCGCTGGCTCGTGGAGCTAGCCAGGTCGGCGCTGCCACCGGTGTCGGTGCAAGTGACGCGCCACATTGAGTATCCACCGGTAGTTGCCTCGTTGGCACGCATTTCGTAGCCCACCCAATAGTTCGTAGGCGTGGCGTAACTGGCGCTGGTGGTGTTGATGGTGGTCTCGTTCAGAGTAAAGAGTGTGCGCACAAAGTTTGGATTTGCAACGGATGCGCCACGAGCATCGGTAGTGGTTGGAGAGACCCAGTTATCTGCGTTCTGTGTGGTCATCCAAGAAGAGCAAAGGCCAAAAGTCTGAGTGCGATCGGTTGGGTCTAGGGCAACCGGCGCGGCATCCGAGTAAACGTTTACATCTAGGGCAGATCCAAAATCTGCACGCAGCTGCTGCACGTATCCGCCCACTATGTTCTGGGTCACCGCGTGCGAAACCGTGTTAGCCATTCCATTCGAGACATCGGCAGTTAACCGGAACAATGTGGCCGCCATGAGCGCGGTGACCACTGTGGCAACCAAGACCTCAACAAGGGTTAGTCCTGAATCCTGCGAAATTTGCGCGCTCATTAGCACGTCACCTTGGCGTAAATAGGAATGGTCACACTGGAAAGTCGGGGGTCCTTGATTGCGCCAATTTGTTTGCTGCTGTCAACGGTTCCGGTGCTCAGGGTGTTGCCGTTGTTGCGGCAAAGTGAGCTGGTTCCGTTGTAGGTCTTGATGTAAACGCGCACCTTGTAGCTATCGGTAGCGGCATCGTAGCTCGACGAATAAATATTGCTGCCGCTCAGAACGGTCTTGTCAATGATGCTGGATGGTGCGGACATTCCAGTGAGCGAAGCCACGGTTGAACCCGTGCCTGGCAGGCTGTAAACATCTACATAGCAAGAGTTGCCATCGCCCGAAGGGAACTTGCTCAGGTAAGTGGTTCCGGTTGCGGTTGAAATGCAACGAACGGTAGTTGGCGCACTTTGGAAGTCCAGCTGTGGGCGGCTGAGTGCCGAATAGCTAGCCGCAAGGGTCACGGTTCCCTGAAGCTTGCTGCCGGTCACCAAGAAGCTAAGTGGCGACTGAGATCCGGTGGTAGAGCTCGCGGTGCTGAATCGGACACAGGCGCTGCGAGTGGTGCAGGTACCCGATGGCTTGGCCGAACCCGAGGTCAAGATCGAGTATGGTCCGTACGATGTGGTGTTTGCTGTAAAAGCCTCGTCGCCGTATCCGCCGGCAAGGGTAACGCGGATGTCCTTGCTGCCACAAGCCGAGGATGTTGCACCGTTCGAGGTGTCAATCCAGCCACAGGTGCTAAGTGCAGAAAGGCTAGTGTCTGATCCCGTGATGGTCAAAGCAGGGTAAACACGAATGGTTAGGTTATTGGCGGCCAACTTGGACCAGTAGTTGGTGTTTAGGTCGAAAGCCTTGATGGTGGTCTTGTAATCCACATAAGCCGCACCAGAGTTTGCCGCCGTAGTAGCGGTAACCGAAACAGTTGCCGATGAACCGTTAGCGTTAGGCGCCTCGGAAATGGTCACCTTGCCAGGAAGCGGGCTACCTGCGTCTACCCAGGTGAGGTCGCCAACAAAGGCGGTTGTTAGGTCAGGCAAGGTTGCGTTTACGTTAAAGGTCACCGATGAACCGGCCACGACCTCCACCAAACCGCTATTTGCTGGTACCACGCGGAAGTCGGTGGTCACCAGGCTGGTTCCGGTGGCGTTATCAAAGATGGTCTTGACTACCTGCGTCTGCTGCACAACTCCAGTTGGACTGCTGTACTGCAGGGTAATCATCTGGGTGTCGTCAGATGCGTTGTTCTTGGTGGAACAAGGTGCGTAAAGAGTTTGGTTCGCGGTGCTCACGTAAAGGGTGCGAGACGAGATCGCGATGATCTTGATTACGCCACCATTAATGTTTAGTTCGGTGCCAAAGTGGCTGGTGTAAGGGTCTGGGGTGTTCTTGTCGCAACCCAAAAAAACGATGTCGCGCTTGAGGCTGTCCGCAGCCTGCTGAAGCTGGTTGCTGGCGTAAATAACGGCAGCGGTCTTACGGACGGTAAGGCTAGAGGAGTTGAGTCCGCCAAGCAACGACGAACCAACCACGCCAAGAATTACGATGGCGATGATTACTTCGAGTAGAGAGGAACCTGACTCTTGTTTTGCCTTTAGGCGCTTGATGATGCTGTTCAATTTAGCCACCCAAACTCTGCGAAGAGTAGATGCCATACATAGCCGAGACCAGAGCAACAGCCACGAATCCGGTACCGCCACCGATAACCAAAAGCACGATCGGCTCGATCAGCGCGGTTAGGTTCTTGAGCTTGTAGTCAACTTCGCCGGTGTAGAAAACGGCTGCGTGCTTTAGCTGCTGGGTCAAAAGACCAGACTGCTCACCCACGCGGAAAATCTGAACAGCTTCCTGCGGAAACATCTTGGTGTCGGCCAGGGGCTCTGCTAGTCCGCGGCCGGCGATAACGCCATCGCGGGTTTTCTCAACAGCGATCTGGTAGGCACGGTTTCCCATTACCTCAGAGGAAAGCTTGAGTGCGTCTGTAAGAGGAACACCGGTGTCGTTTAGGCTTCCCAAAATGCGGCAGAAGCGCTCCAGGGCAACAAGCTGAAAAATCGAACCGAATACCGGAAGCTTCAGCATGAACGAATCGGTTGCTAGGCGTCCGCCATCGGTGCGGCGCCAAGCCTGGATTCCCACAACAGACAGCACAATAACCGCAACAATTGCTGGCCAGTAGGCTCCAACAAAGTTGGTTACCGCAAGCAAAGTTGCGGTGGCCGGTGGCAGTTCGGTGTCTAGTGACACAAAGAAGGTCTTGAACTTAGGCAGAACCACGGTGGAAAGCACGATGATCGCGGTTACACCCAAAAGCGAAAGCACGGCAGGGTAGTACATCGCTGATTTCACGGCACGCGCTGCTGCCAGGTCGCGCTCCAGGTAGATTGCCAATGTATCGAAGGTGCCCGAAAGGTCTCCGGTACGCTCAGCAGCTCCGAGGATCGCCACATAGTATTCAGGGAAAACAGCCTTGTGCTCGCCCGCGGCCTTCGCCAGGGTCGCACCATCGCGAACGTCGTCAACCATGGATTCCAGAGTGGAAGCCATGAGCTTGCTCTTGGTGGATTCGCTAAGTAGCTGAAGCGCCTGAAGAATTGGGATTCCGGCAGAGGTAAAAGCAGAGAGCTGGCGGGTCACCTGAAGCAGAATTGCCCCGGTGACCTTCTCGCCAAGCTCCAAGGACATAAGTCCGTTGTACTCACCAATGGTGGTTACCTTGATGCCCTGCTCCATGGCCATCTGGCGAGCACGGCTTCGGCTGATTGCCTTTACCTGGGTGCTGACCTTCTTGCCATCGGTGCTGGTACCAACGACGCGCCAGTTTTTAGGTGCAGCTGGCGCACCGGCCACTGGGGCCTTCTTGCCTAGTCCAAAGAAACTAGTTGACATCCTTGGTTACCAATCGGGTTGCTTCTTGAATCGTGGTTTTGCCTTGTAGGGCAAGGTCGTAGGCTTCGTGCTCGAGGGTCTTTAGGCCCTCTTCTTCGGCCATACGGTAGAGGTCGGTTGGATCCGGACGAGTGGAGATTAGCTCTCGCATCTTGTCGCTGATCTCAAATACCTGGTAAACACCAACGCGGGAACGGAAGCCCGAACCGCGGCAAACCGCACAACCCAAACCGCGACGAAGGGTGACCTTCTTTGGCAGTTCGAAATCGGCGAGCACTAGGCGCTCGGCAGCCGAAGCGGTGTAGTCCACTGCGCAGTAGTCGCAGACACGGCGAACCAGACGCTGGGAAACAACACCGCGAAGAGCGGCTGCAACCAGGTAAGGCTCGATGTCCATCTGGAACATACGGTAGACAACGCTCTGGGCGTCGGTGGCGTGAAGCGAGGTGATAACCAGACGGCCCGAAAGAGCTGCCTGAACCGAGATACGTGCGGTTTCCGCATCGCGGGTCTCACCAACCATGATTACGTCAGGGTCCTGACGAAGTAGGGCACGAAGCTGAGTGGCAAAGCCAATGCCAAGGTCTTCTACCACTGGGATGTGGTTAATGCCCTTCATGATGTATTCCACTGGGTCTTCAATGGTGCTCACGTTGAGGTTCTCAACATCGAGGTCGTGAAGAGCCGAGTGAAGGGTGGTGGTCTTACCCGAGCCGGTTGGTCCTGCGGTAATGACCAGACCGTGCTGAGCGTGCACCATGCGGCGCACCTTACGAAGTTTGTTGTCGTCTAGGCCAAGTCCGGCTAGGTCGGTTAGACCACGCTTGGTGTCCAGTAGACGCATAACGGCTTTCTCGCCGTACAAAGTGGTAACGGTTGCAAGGCGGCAGTCAATCTGGCGTCCCTCAACCTGGATGCTGAACTGGCCGTCCTGTGGGCGGCGACGCTCAACAATGTTGATCTTGGCAAGAACCTTTAGGCGGCTGATAAACGGCGATGACACGCTGTTTGGAAGGCGAACCATGGTCTCGAGCTGGCCATCGACGCGGGCACGAACCACAAGGTCCGACTCGGTTGGCTCAACGTGGATGTCGCTGGCGCGAAGCTTCACTGCGCGCTCCAGCACGTCGTTGACCAGGTCGGCCATCGGGCCTTCGCTGTCTACGGACGCGGTTGCGATTGGGTCGAAAGGCTTGTTGAATCCATCGCGGTAAATGGAGTCAAGTAGTTCAACCAGAAGGTTGTCCTCGACCGGAATCTGGGTGACCTGGGTACCCAATTTGTTTTGAATTTGCTCGCGTGCGGCTTCGCGAGTGGCTTCATCTTGGCTGGCTGGTAGACCAACTACAAGGACTTCACCATCCTGGCGTAATCCCAATGCTGACAGGCTCTTGGCCATATCTGCAGGAATCAGATCTGAAACGATATTCACTCTGTTTTCCTTCCCCTAGTTTGAACTGACTAGGTAATGAAAACACGATGAATATTGGGCTTCAGGCCCGCCGAGGGGATAGCACTACATTTTTTTTGACAGTTAAAACGACCAGGGTGCTAGCACTATATTTTGCAGAAAATCGCCACCCATAAAGCAAATCCAGAAGCCCGCGAGCAAAAATGGCCCGAATGGAATAGCGCTCTTGGAATTGCCTTTTTTGGTAAGAAGAATGCCCAGCGAATAGAGCCCGCCAATCAAAAATGCCACCACAAAAGTTGCTATGGCCGATCGGTAGCTAAACATTCCGGCGGCAATACCAAGACTCACAACCAGTTTCACATCACCCAGCCCCATGCCGTTTTTACTGAAGACAGCGATGAGAAACAAAAGGAAAGCTGGAATCAAACCGCAGAGCATTGTCCACATGAACGCTACCCAGTCACCGGTTATGACTGCTTGGGTGACTGCAAAAATTGCGACAGCAATAGCCGCACTGTAGGTCAGCAGGTTGGGTAGTCGATAAAGCTTGATGTCGATCAAAAACAGCGGCACAGTGACAATTGCGATTGCGGCGGTGGCTAGGTGAGCCATGCCAAGTTGGGGTGCCGGCCCCGGTGTAAAAGCCGAGACAAATAGCAGTGCGGTGGTGAATTCGATCAGCGGATATTTGGTGCTGATCTTTAGGCCGCAGCCTTTACACTTGCCACCCAGAAGGAAAAATCCCAGAATCGGAATATTTTCATTCCAACGCAGCTCACGCTTGCAGTTCGGGCATTGCGATCCGGGGGTAACAATGGACTTGCCATCTGGAACTCGAGATTCCAACACCGTGGCAAAAGAACCAAAACAAGCACCCAAAACCACAAGCGTTACCCAGGTGAGCGCTGATCCGAAGGCCGTTAGTTGTTCGCTGTTCAAAATCTCTGACCCTCACCGGTAAAACGACTTGTTTCGTTAAAAAGAAGTGCGGTTGCAATCCTATTGGACTGCAACCGCACTCAAAAGTTGCGACTAAGCGCCAGCCTTGCAAGCGGTTGCGTCGAAGGTTCCAGCAACAACTGGGGTGCCTGCAACGGAGATGCTCTTGGTGGTTGCGTTGTAGGTTGCCTTCAAGGTGTAGTCAGCCTTGTCTGCAAGTGCCTTCATGTAGTTAGGAACAAGAAGTGTGGTTAGCTCTGCATCGGTGTAGTCCAGAGGAGCAGAGGTGTCTGCAGGAACTGCAGGAGTCGAGTTCTGCGATACGTAGCTGTCGAATGCGTTTACGTAGGTGAGAGCAGATGCGGAACATGCCTTTACGATCGCGGTAGCGCGTGCGTTGTTAACGGCAACAACGGCGATAACGGACAGGATGCCCAGGATAAGTACTACTACTAGAAGTTCGATAAGAGTGAAACCCTTGTCTGAGCTCCCCTTTAGCTGCTTGCGGATTGAGTTCACGGTATTAGCCTTTTCTGTGAAATAGATTGGTGTCTTTCTGACAATCACAAGATTAGGAACGTGTTTGCTCTGGCTCTTTCTAACAAAGTAGCAGCCGAACATTTGTGCAAAAAATGGCTAAATCTGCCCTTATGTCAGCGTAATTCAGCGAGAAAACCGATTCCGCAGTCGTGCCAGTAAACTTATCTGGTGCCCAACAGGGCGCAAGCCGCTTTGGCGCAATTGGTAGCGGCTGCCATCACAGGTAGTTAGCCACTGTAGTTTTTTTTACTTCGTAGTCCAAGCATGCCTGAATATGTGTCAAAATCTTAGTTCTTGCCTGGATTTGGTCGTCAGCCTTGGAAATTTTGACCTTAAATGCCTCTGTGTAACTCCCGCTGGTCCAAGCCAATCTAGAAACCCATCTTGCTTCCCAGGTCCCGACCCAAGTGTTCGATCTACCAGATTTCTGTAAGTGAAGAAAGCGGTATTCCCCGTCTATTCGAACCTGCATTTGAATTGCGTCAAGGTAAACGTTGACAACCAGCAACTTCCATTGCGATTTCGCTGCAATACTAAGCAGGCCCTTCCTCAGCGTCTGAAAAGTCTGCAGTTCTGCGAACTCAAATCCATCGATACTGCCTATTGCCAAAGAGCTGTTCAAAATGCCTTGCATTTTGTCTATCCTGGGTTGAGCCCATCCTCTATCTACCTCAAGTGCCCAGAGCAGTTTGCCTGTTAATCGGTTGATTAGGAATCCAGGTGACTGAGCTGAGGTATGCGCTGCATGCTTTTCTAGTCCGTACTTGTTCAGAGCCCATATCATTTGGTCGATGTTTGTACGCACTTGTTTGGTAAGGCGTATGCGCCCCTCACCGACGACTACACCCAAAACAAGCTTGCGTGCGCCAGGAGGGATGATTTTTGTTTTCCGTGAGTTATGTTGGAATCCAAATTTTTCCAACAGGCGAATTGAGGAGTGCAGGAGACGCTCTGCCTTGCCACGGTCGAATTCGTCTCTGGAGCTTAGGACTATGTCGTCTGCATAGCGAGTGTAAGTGAGATTATTGCGCTTTGCGAACTCGCTAAATCTCACATCCAGCGGGTAGCAGACCAAGTTGGATATAGCTCCACTAGTAGGCATCCCCTGCGGCAAGAACCCCAATTTGTTGGGGTTTCTTCGAAATCTAGAACCTTTTTTTGCTGGCGCAGACCCTTTGTATTTTTCTGGTAGCCAATCCACAGGCTCCGAGACCAACCTTGTGAGCAACCTCGCTAGGTAAAAGGCTCTATAACGATTCGCACCAGCGTTTTGAAAAGCCCAGAACACCATTCTTTCGTCTATGCCGTGAAAGAAATCTTTGATATCCATTTTGATGATCCAGACAGCGTTCTGGTGCTGCTTTGAGCATTGGACGGCGGATTTTCCTAAGAGATATGCATATGCGTTTTCATGGTAGAGCTGTGGTTCATTTAGGTGTTCACGAAGGAACCATGAGGCATACCCACTTAGTTCCCTTGCGGGGTTCGACAAATAGCGAGTTTCCCCGTTTGCTTTGGGTACTTGAATCGTCTTGTAAGGGTCGATTTCTCGAGTGAGAGTCGCATGGTAGAACTTCATTTTTGCTGAGATGCCCGACGAGTACGCATCTTTAAACTGCTTTAATCGAACATCGAAGGTGTTTATCTCTGAAAACTTAGGTGTTTCAACTCTGAAAAATGGGTTTGGAACCTTGGGCTTTGATAAAGCTTCGACTGGCACAGCGTTTGACGAGCCAGACGGAACCTGGCTGAGAATGTGGCTTTTTCTAAAAAACTTGAACATTCAACCCCTAAAAGAAGGTTAGAGGGGTGCATGCTTTGAAATCCGTCCCCAAAGCGAGTAATCGCTACGAAGTGGAAACACCAACCTCAGGCATAAGCCAAGGGTGCGGATTAAATCCGCACTTTGCCAAGCACCCCTCCAACTATTCTCAAAGTACCAGAACGTGGTCGTGCACTCAACGTAGGTTGGGGTTCCTACTTGCTTTCAATCTAGGCTCCCACCTGGCAATATGAGGCGGTTGAGGGTTCAAGTTTGGCCGGATACCCCTAGTGGCACTTGTAATGCCTTGACCTGGCAAGTCTTAATCTCGCGACAAAGCACTGCCACTTGCCATGTGTGCATTGAGGCATGCTTGCTGCTTTCCAGCGATTCCGAAGATGTCACTTAGTGCATACCTGATGATCGATTTTCTTTAAAGTCGTATCTTAGGAAAAACTGCACTCGACTTAAAACGATCGCCAAAGTTTTTGATCGTTTGTTTTGCTTTGTGTTGGCAGTGACTAAGAACGGGCGCCCTACGGCATTCGGAATTGCTGGGAAGGCTTACGCCTTCAAATAATTATGCTTTCTCCGAATTCTCCATTCCGAGAGCTAGCACTGGAAAAAGATGTATTTTCAGTCGAGAAAGAATAGTCTCAACCCAAACATTTTTTATGTGGCAGGCGTCCGCTAGCGACTAATAAACTATATGATTTGAGAAAAACGGACGAAATAGCCAAATCGCAGGAAGACATTGCTTTTAAACCACCAACACTTGGGGGCACAAATCGGGGGCTCTATGGAAAGGTAATTGGTTTGACTGTCGCAATAATTTTTGACCTAGAAATGGAGGTCCGGTTGGGCAAGTGTTCTCAACGTGAAGACATTTCCCACCTTGAGAGCCTTCAACCACAGTCCACCCACATGCGCACAACTGTTAAGGGAGTGTTAACAACACTCGAGCCCGCGACTGGGGTTTGCCTCAAAACGAGGTTTTTCTTCGACATCAAACATGAATTAAGCGGCGCAAAGCCAGTTGACGTTGGCATGGCAACGCTGAACTTGTAACCGTGTGCCGCTAACTTCCAAGAAACTTGCCCGTCAACCCAGCCTATGATTTTTGGCATTTTTACTGATTTTGTTTTTTGAGAATCACCCCCAGCCCCAGTGCTGTCAGAAGGATTAGTGCTGCTTGAATTTGGGTTAGAGAATACCCCCTCGCACACTCCCATAAAGAAATACGCTTTTTCACCAATGATTGTGACGTGGCTTAAAGTTGTTTCCCCTCTTGACTCTACGGGCAGGACAAAAATCTGCCCTCGTGGCCGAAGCCCTGGCATATCGTTGTGTGACCCTTTGGGTAGCTTCCAGTTGGAGTCAGGCATAATTTGGTTCAGCAATGGGTTTTCCGAGTAGTAATAAATGCCGATTTTATGTGCTTGAGCCAGACACGTTTTAGCTTCAGAACGCTTGTACAAACTTGGGTAGTTGTGGTCCAAAATGTAAGTATCTAGAGCACCAACACCTTTATTCGCTGCTTGTTGCTCCCCGTAAAACAAGCCCATGACTAGGGCTTTGACTTTGGATGACACACTTTTTGTTTGATCTTTTAATCCGATCGCGATTTTTGTCTCACCAACATTCCAGCTTGGAGGCACATTTAAAAGAGCCTCAGCCGCATAATAAATGCGGGGCGGAGCTGGGGCCGCCACCCGATTTGATGCTGCAAAAACTGGCGTAGGAGTGGACAAACAAACCAAAATCATCCCAGCAAAAATCTTATTTCTCATTAACATCCCCCTTTAGCAATCGCGAACTTACTTCAGATTATTAGATGGTGAGAACGCCTGTGAACTTTTTCTAGGACGCTTTAGAAACTGTGTAGGGTTTCCTGAGGCGTGGTCGCCTTCCCCGACGAGGTTTTCCAGTTGTGAATTCAAAACGGCTAAACTTATTCGGTGCCCAACTGGGTGCAAGCCGCTTTGGCGCAATTGGTAGCGCACCGCACTTGTAATGCGGGGGTTGAGGGTTCGAGTCCCTTAGGCGGCTCTCGCACAAGCTCGGACCGCTGTCGCGGTCGCGGTCTTCTTGCTTACTAAACGTGCAGCGCGTGCAATCCCGCGAACACTGCAAACGCAGGCCAAACAATGGCCTTGAGGATCCCCAAAACTCCGCCCCAGAAATCGTGGCTCTGGCCAACGAAATAAACCGCTGCCCCAATAAAGGTCAAAAAGTAGACACCGCTGGTGTTTTTGTCGTTTCCGAATTTGAACTTGTACTTCTTTGCCATTTGTTTCTCCTTACTCTGTTTCAAAAGTAATGCTGACAGAGTTAATGCAGAAACGGTCACCGGTAGGGGTCTGTGGCGCGTCTTCGAAAACGTGACCAAGGTGGCTTCCGCAGTTGGAACACAGAACTTCTTGGCGAACCATGCCGTGGCTGCGGTCTTCACGGATTACCACCGCGTGATCTGCCTGAGGCTCATAAAAACTTGGCCAACCGCAGTGGGAATCAAACTTGGTTTCACTTTTAAAGAGGAAAGCGTTACAGGCGCGGCATTTAAAGCTGCCGGTGCGGTGTTCCTCTAGCAGTTCGCCCGTGTAGGCACGTTCGGTGCCCGCTTGGCGCAAAACGAAGTACTCAAACTCGGTCAACTCTGAACGCCACTGTTCATCTGTCTTGTTCACTGGGAAATCCATCGATGTTCCTTTGCTCAAAGCCGGCTTCCACTCGGGGGAGCGGGCGTAATATTGGACTACTTTCTATCCAAGCAGGATTCATGTCAAAAGACTTCCCAAAAGACGAGTTGG
Source organism: Microbacteriaceae bacterium (assembly GCA_947373155.1). Classification (GTDB taxonomy): domain Bacteria; phylum Actinomycetota; class Actinomycetes; order Actinomycetales; family Microbacteriaceae; genus Rhodoluna. The sequence continues at coordinate 40,272 of CANBWO010000007.1, forward strand.
ACTCGGTCACAGCCCCTGGCGGCCGTCACCGCGCCAAGCGCACCTTGGCTAGTAGGTTTGGCTCCTTTGTTCGCTATGCGGCGGTAGTGGTGGTTTTGGCCGGAATCGGCATCGGTGTATTGAATGTGACCAGCAACAACAGCCAATTCGCGGGCAATGTCGTGGGCACCGGCGGAAACCAAACGCAGGGCTTCCAAGAAAACGGGCTCGGCGTGACAGTCATTGACTCCACCGACAAAGAGGATTTGGCGGGCAAAGCGGCCCAGCTGCTGTTCGACGCAGGTTGGAATGTGCTTTCCGCTGTGAACGTGCCGGCCACCATCGGTGCCATTGGATCTACCGGAGCAACCCAGGTAAGCACCGATGCGCGCACAGTTGTCTACGCGGTTTCACCTGCGGCGGAGTCGGCGGCTGGCAAGGTGGCTAAGGCTCTTGGCAACTATCAAGTCGTGGTTTCGAGTGCCTACCAAGGGCCGATCACCGTTGTTCTAAACGCTGACTACAAGTAAATAAGGGTGGTTTCACCCTGTTTTGTATAACTTTCCAATAACCATGCGGGATATCGGCTTGTAAACGCTTTACTTAAGTGCCTCAAACGCCGATAGACTCCAAGTAGTCGTTTTCGAGCGGCATTCTTTGAGTGCAAGCGAGTCATAGTTACCTTCGGTGTCTATGCGACCCGGCTGGGAGTCTTCCAGCTGTACAACATAGTTACAGGAGCATTACATGGCACAGGGAACCGTAAAGTGGTTCAACTCTGAAAAGGGTTTTGGATTCATCACTCAGGACGGCGGAGCAGACGTATTCGTACACTTCACCGCAATCGAGAGCGATGGCTACCGCGAGCTTAAGGAAAACCAGCGAGTTGAGTTCGACGTGAAGAGCGGCGACAAGGGCCCACAGGCCGACAAAGTTCGCATGATCTAAGCTTTTAGCAACCAAGAAGTCCTCTCCTTCGGGAGGGGATTTTTTCTTTAACCGGTATTTTCCCTCAGGGCGTAGCGTTTGCGTTTGCACTCGTTGGTAGAGAGTGCCAAAATGGATTAGCACTCTCTTACTGTGAGTGCCAGTAAATCAACTTATTCCAAACGGGAGAAACCCTAAATGGCAAAAATCATCACTTTCGACGAGGAAGCCCGCCGCGGTCTCGAGCGCGGACTTAACATCCTTGCTGACACCGTAAAGGTAACCCTTGGCCCACGTGGTCGTAACGTTGTGCTCGAAAAGAAGTGGGGCGCACCTACCATCACCAACGATGGTGTTTCGATCGCCAAGGAAATCGAACTAGAAGACCCACTAGAGCGCATTGGCGCCGAGTTGGTTAAAGAAGTAGCTAAGAAGACCGACGACGTAGCCGGAGACGGCACCACCACCGCGACCGTATTGGCTCAGGCCTTGGTTCGCGAAGGCCTTCGCAACGTAGCTGCCGGTGCAGACCCAATCTCGCTAAAGCGCGGAATTGACAAGGCTGTAGCAGCCGTAATCGCTCAGCTGATTGCAAACGCCAAGCCAGTCGAGACCAAGGAGCAGATCGCTGCTACCGCTAGCATCTCGGCAGGCGACAGCCAGATCGGTGACCTAATCGCCGAGGCAATCGACAAGGTTGGCCGCGAGGGCGTTGTAACCGTAGAAGAGAGCAACACCTTTGGTATCGACCTTCAGCTAACCGAAGGTATGCGCTTTGACAAGGGCTACCTAAGCGCCTACATGGTTACCGACCCAGAGCGTCAGGAAGCAGTTCTAGAAGACGCTTACGTTCTGATTGCTAACAGCAAGATCAGCAACATCAAGGACCTACTTCCTGTTGTCGACAAGGTAATCCAGGCCAACAAGCCACTGCTTATCATTGCCGAGGACATCGAGGGCGAGGCTCTTGCAACCCTGATCGTGAACAAGATCCGTGGAATCTTCAAGTCGGTAGCCGTAAAGGCTCCAGGCTTTGGCGACCGCCGCAAGGCCATGCTTCAGGACATCGCGATTCTTACCGGCGGACAGGTTATCTCCGAAGAGGTTGGCCTAAAGCTAGAGAACACTACCCTGGACCTTCTTGGTCGTGCACGCAAGGTTGTAATCACCAAGGACGAGACCACCATTGTTGAGGGTGCCGGAGACCAGACTCAGATTGCAGGTCGCGTAGAGCAGATCCGCCGCGAGATCACTGCAACCGACAGCGACTACGACCGCGAGAAGCTACAGGAACGTCTAGCCAAGCTAGCCGGCGGTGTAGCGGTAATCAAGGCGGGTGCAGCGACCGAGGTAGAACTTAAGGAGCGCAAGCACCGCATTGAGGACGCAGTTCGTAACGCCAAGGCTGCCGTCGAAGAAGGAATCGTTGCTGGTGGAGGTGTTGCTCTGCTTCAGGCTGGAAAGACGGTATTCGACACCCTAGACCTAGTCGGCGACGAGGCAACCGGTGCAAACATCGTTCGCGTTGCTATCTCGGCTCCGCTAAAGCAGATTGCAATCAACGCCGGCCTAGAGCCAGGTGTAGTAGCCGAGAAGGTTGCCAACCTGCCTTCTGGTCACGGTTTGAACGCGGCAACTGGCGAGTATGTAGACATGCTGGCTGCAGGAATCAACGACCCTGTAAAGGTGACTCGTTCGGCTCTGCAGAACGCTGCCTCGATTGCCGGTCTGTTCCTAACCACCGAGGCCGTAGTAGCCGACAAGCCTGAGCCTGCTCAGGCAATGCCAGCTAACCAAGGCGGAGGCATGGACTTCTAAAGTTCTCCAAAAAACAAAAGGACCAGTCGAGAGGCTGGTCCTTTTGTTTTGCCTAGATCAAGCCAAGAACAAACGTTGGTTGGCAAGTTCGATCTCCGTGTATTGCTTAGCGGCTAAAGCCAAGGCTTGCCCCAGCTCGCCCAGTTGCTGTTCCACCAAACCGGCGGTGCTGCGCCACTTGGCGGCTAGCTCCTGAAAACTATTCGCAGCCTGCCCCTGCCACGAACCCTGAAGTGAAACCAGCTGGGCATGAAGGGTTTCTACGTCTGTTTGTAGCTTTTGAATTGTGCTTTGAATCACACCATTGGCCGCCAAAACCTCTTGGCTATCAACCAAAAATCGAGTCATGATTTTCCTTTCGTTTCGCCCATCATGCTCGCCCGCAGGTAAGTAAAAAGACAAAACCCAAGTTCTGTTGAGAACTTGGGTTTGTCAGAAACTGTGTAGTGTACGACGCGAAACTAGTTGAAACTCACCCTAAAGGTTGCTCCACCACCCGGAGTCTCGAGCGCGCTAATGCTGGCTCCATGTTGAGCCACAATGGTCGAAACAATCGCCAACCCAAGTCCCGAACCGCCAGTTTCGCGGTTGCGCGAATTGTCTGCTCGGTAGAACCTTTCAAATACCTTGCCGCGAAGCTGTTCCGGGATTCCCTCACCATGATCACGAACCTCAAGCACGGTGGCCTTGCCGCTTGTCCCGATTGCAATCTCTACTGAATCTTGGGGTTTAGAGAAACGGCAGGCATTGGCCAACAAGTTTGTTAGTACCTGACGCAACTGACCGGAATCGCCGTTGATTACAACCTCGGAGCTATCCTGCAGCGGATTTCCCGCTAGGTCGGTCACCACAATAGTGCGGTTGTTATCGGCCACCGAGGCATCCTTGGCAGCGCGCTGAGCGAGCGAAACCAGATCCACGGGTTCTTTGACTGACTTGGCGCTTTCATCCAGGCGAGCCAACGCCAAAAGCGACTCCACAAGATCTCCCATGCGAATAGCCTCGGCTTCGATTCGCTCCATCGCGTCGGCTACATCAGCCTTTTCGGGCAGCGCACCAATTCGGTAAAGCTCTGCGTAGCCGCGCACCGAAACCAATGGAGTTCTAAGTTCGTGAGAGGCATCGGCTACGAATCTGCGCATCTGATCCACGGTTTGGTTACGCGACTTCATGGCAGTCTCTATGGAGTTCAACATGGAGTTCAGCGAACGATTGATTCGAGAAATCTCGGTTTTGCCAGGTCGCTCTAGCAAGCGCTGTCCGATATCACCGTCGGCAACGGCTGCAGCGGTTCGCTCCACTTCGGCTAGCGGCCGAAGCGCCTGGGTGATAATCAACCAGGTGGCTAAGCCACTCAGAATCAGCAGTAGCAAGCCAAAGCTGGTTCCAATTCCTCGGTACTGGTCAAGCAGGGCATCGTTGCTGCTGGTTGGCAACGCCACAACTAAGCTACCCGGCATGCCCTTGAGCGGCACCGCAATAATGCGCCAGGTCTTCCATCCAAACTTGGAGTGAATGCTCGATTCAAACGGCATTCCGTTATTGGCAAGAACGTAACTGGAACTAAAGCCCGAAAGATTTGGCACATCCTGGTTGGCTCGAGTAGAAGAAACCAGACCAATCAAAAGGTTGCCAGAGGTGTCTAGGTAAGCGATGTAGTAATCGCTCGGAAGACGGGGTAGTTCGAGTTGGCGAGTTGCCAAGCGCTCTTCAAGGTTGGCGGGATCCTCATGATCCAGAGTCGAAGCGGTGGTTACCAGCAGGGTATCGATGTTCTGTTGGAGATAGGTGCGAAGCAATGAGATGGTTCCAAGGCTGGAAACCAGTAGAAGAACACCGATGACCGCCATGCTCAGAGTGGTGAGCTTAGCTCGGAGCGATATCTGCTCCCAAACTGAGGTAAAGCGACCTGGCACGACTAGGCCTTTTTAGTGGATCGGTACATGTAGCCAACACCGCGCTTGGTGATAATCACAGGTTCTACGGTTAGTGCGTCTAGTTTGCGGCGCAGGTATGAGACATAGGATTCAACGATTGCAGTGTTGCCACCAAAGTCGTAATCCCAAACGTGGTTCAAAATCTGTTCTTTCTTGAGAACCTGATTTGGGTTACTCATCAAAAAGTGAAGCAGGTTGTACTCGGTGGGGCTTAGATCTACCAATGTTCCGTTGGCGTAAACCTCGTGGGCATCGTTGTTAATTCGCACCTCGCCAACTTCTAGAACGGCATCCTGACTTTCAGCGGCCTTGGTGCGACGCAAAATGGCTTGGATGCGAGCCACAATCTCGGCCAAACTGAAAGGCTTGGTAACGTAGTCGTCGCCGCCAACGGTAAGACCTGTTATTTTGTCTTCGGTTTCGTCGCGTGCGGTGAGGAACAGAACCGGGGCGGTAATACCCATGGAACGAATCTTTTTGGTGACGCTAAAACCACTCATATCCGGGAGCATCACGTCTAGCAAAATGATGTCTGGTTCACCCTTTTCGGCGGCGTCCACGGCGTCGTGTCCGTTGCCAACCGCGTGAGTTCTAAATCCCTCAAAACGCAGGTGGCGGGTAAGTAGGTCTCTGATGCTGGGTTCGTCATCGACGATTAGAACTTTGATGCCGTCTTCTGATGGGTTCTGCAAACTGTTCATGACACCACCTTCCCAGACTTTTCTGAGAATAACCTGATAAAAGGTTGAGTGTTGTTTGGGAGTTACCTAGAGGTCTTGAACATCCAGGATTTGATAGGCGTATCCCTGTTCGGCCAGGAACCTTTGGCGATTCTGAGCGAAGTCCTGATCCACCGTGTCCCTCGAAATCAAGGTGTAGAAGTTAGCCGAGCGGCCGTCCGCCTTAGGCCTTAGGAGTCGGCCGAGGCGCTGGGCTTCTTCTTGGCGGCTACCGAACGAACCGGAAATCTGAATCGCGACCGAAGCTTCGGGCAGGTCAACGCTAAAGTTGGCCACCTTTGACACAACTAATGTGGTTTCAGTTCCGTTTCTAAAAGCCTCAAAAAGGCGTTCGCGTTCATCTACCGGGGTATCGCCCGTAATCTGAGGCACTCCGAGTGCTCCAGCAACAGCTGCAATCTGATCCAAGTATTGCCCAATGATTAGCGTTGGTTCGCCAGCGTGCTTTTTCATGAGCTTGCGAATCACATCGATTTTTACCGTTGATGTTGCCGCCAGTCGGTATCGCTCATCGAGGCTGGCAATAGCGTATTCCAAACGTTCGATTTCGGGTAGGTCCACCCGAACCTCAAAGCAGGCAGCCGGCGCAATGTAACCCTGCTGCTCGATTTCTTTCCAAGGTGCGTCGTAGCGCTTTGGCCCAATCAGGCTAAAGACATCGCCCTCTTTGCCGTCCTCGCGCACCAGTGTGGCGGTCAGTCCAAGCCGGCGTCTGGCCTGCAAATCCGCTGTCATCTTGAAGATCGGCGCGGGCAATAGGTGCACTTCGTCGTAGACGATGAGTCCCCAGTCCTTGGCGTTCAGCAGTGCCAGGTGGGCGTATTCGCTCTTACGTTTGGTGGTCAAGATTTGATAGGTGGCAATAGTCACCGGTTTGACTTCTTTAGTGCTCCCGGAGTACTCGCCAATCTCGTCTTCGGTCAGCGACGTGCGGCGGATCAGTTCTGCCTTCCACTGCCTGGCACTCACAGTGTTGGTAACCAAAATCAGTGTGCTGGTCTTGGCCACGCTCATGGCGCCAGCCCCAACGATGGTCTTGCCCGCTCCACAGGGGAGAACAACAACACCGCTTCCGCCATCCCAGAATTTATCTACCGCGGCACGCTGATAATCGCGAATGCCCCAGCCAGTTTGGTCTAATTCGATTGGGTGCGGAGTGCCTGGAGTGTAACCGGCGAAGTCCTCGGCGGGCCATCCCAGCTTTAGTAGCTCTTGCTTTACCTGACCGCGCGCCCAAGGGCGGATGCGGAAGGCATTGGCCGATACTTGGGCCTCTAGCAGCTCTGCAATCTTGCGCTGACGCGAGGCCTCGAGCAAAACCGGAACCGAGTCACTTCGAAGTTCAAGGTCGCCCTCGCTAGAGCGTGCAATAGTTAGGCGCCCGTAGCGGGCCATGGTTTCAGTGATGTCGGTTCGAACCGCGGCCGGAACCGGAAACTTGGCGTAGCGGTCTAGCACCCCAAGCACAAAGTCGCTGTCGTGGCCTGCGGCACGGGCGTTCCAAAGCCCCAAACGCGTGATCCGGTAAGTGTGAATGTGCTCTGGAGCTCGCTCTAACTCGGCAAAGATGCTGAGCTCGTGGCGGGCGTCTCCCGCGGCTGGATGGTCGACTTCGAGTAGAGCAGTTTTATCGCTCTGAACAATCAACGGCCCCATAGACATAAGTTCTAGCCTATTGCTAGAAATTCACCCGCACGATGCGTTCCAAGGGAAGGGTTCGCTCAATATCAGCTTTTTTGTCGAGACCGCGAAGGCGCCCGTTAGCCAGAGAAGTTGGCAGAACTCGAAACTCGACTTCACTGCCATCGCGGCTGGTAAGTACAACGTTGAGCTCAGCCTTGTTTTTCAACGCCAGCTGGATTTGCCTGAGCAAATCCTGGTCGTCGGGTTCGGCGCCAACTCGGTCGTCGGCCCGGCGCAACTGCTCCACTAGCTCGATGATCGGGTCGGATACCGAGGCGGAAACGCCGGCAGCCCAAGACCGTTTGGCCTGTGGTGAAACCACATTGCCCTCGGAGTCGATTCTTACGGGAACGTAACCCACGTCACGCAAGCCAAAATAAACCACCTCGGATTCAAAACGGGTGGCAAGGCTGCTTGCTGTGATGGCAAAAAGGCCAAACGGACGAAGGCGAACATCGTTGAGGATTTCAGTGAGCAACAGGCCATCGGTGCTTTGAATCAGGGTGCGCTCTGTGCCCTTGCCTTCAAGGAGCCTAAGGCGGCCAAAACGTGACTCTGCTTCGCGTAATAGGTACTCAACCGGCTGTGGCAAAGCCTTGCCACTCAAATCGGCAAGTAGGTCTCGAATCTGCTGGCCAGTCAATCCGCATTCCAGCCCGTGGCTGAGGCTGAGAGCCGACAAACGGTAAGTGCAGGCAACCGACACTTGCTCGATTTGGGCAAACTTTCGAAGCGTGGATTCCACGTTGGTTTCCAGTGGTCCTGGAGCAATCAGGCTCAGGTCGGCTTGCACAATGAGAGTCCCCTGTGCTTTTGGAAGGTGTGGGGTCAGGGCCACAACGGCCGCCTCGAAGTTTCCGGTGAGGCAGTGAAGGGCCAAGTTTGTTGGCATACCCGAGACACTGAAACCGATTCCCTGAGCTTGCTCCGCCAAAAGGTGCAGTTCTTGGCCAAGTGATTCGTCGGCAAGTGGGAAAACCTGCGCGAGCGCGTCTACCAGGGTCAAGGATTCATCTTGAGCCAGTAACACACTCAGTTCGCCAGCGCCTACGCTGCCAAGAGATAACACCCATTGGTGAGCAATAATCTGCCAGCGTTGCATCACCGGGGCATCAAGATAATTTTGTGCGGCCGCGGATAACCACCAACGGTCGCCTTCGAGCTGCACCAGTTTGAGTTGCTGAGCCATCATGTAATAGCCGCGCACTGCAGTATTTGACTTACGAAGGTGCCCCGCTAGGCGCTTGACATCGCCAACACCGAATCCGGTTTTACCCACGTGGCGAATAAGGTGCTCTTCGATATCCAGTACCAGTTCGGTTATCGCTTGCTGAGTCTCAAACGCAGCGATGGCTGCTAGCCCAAGCGATGCCTCCTGGCTGGTGCCTTGGGGGCGATCCAGCGGTAGCCCGGCCATACCTGCGGGTTGTTCCTTAAGACTAGATTTTGCCCTACCGGAGGCCCAGGCTGTCATTAGCGGACCGGCTTGCGAAGCTACTGCTTCGAGCACAGTAAGTCTTCCGCTCGCGCCGCCTCGAACTACCAGGCCCAACTCCAAAAGCGCAAGGTGGTATGAGTCAAAATCACCGAGCGGTTGTGGTTCCTGGCCCTGAATCAGCTGGGCCAATGCCTCGGCCTCTGAGACGGCTAGCTTAACCAGGCAGGAATAAACACTTTTAGGCGCCAACAGTGACTGCGCCAAGTCAAAGAAATCTTTGGGCTGACCAAGCACCTGCCGGCGTCGAATCAGGGCTGTCAGTTGGCCGTCATCGCGCGAGCGCAACTCGTTTGCTAGAAGCAGTAAGTCGCTCATTTTTGGGTTTTCCCTGTTCGGTAAATCCGTTATCCGCGGTTCTGTCGGGCTTTGCGAATCACGTTGGTGATTAGCAGGGTAATCATTAGAACCACACCGATGGGAAGGCCCACGACCGGAACTACGCCAACTACCGGCGCTACTTTGACGCCGAATCCCAAAAGCGCCAGTGTGACCAGCATTGTGAGGATAGAAACTCCGATCACGCCTGCGGTCATGAACGCCAAAATGTTTTCACCGCGGTTCTCGCTTAGTGCGATCGGTTTCTTGGTAGCTGGGGTCTTCTTTGCGTTAGCCATCCTTATAGATTACCTGCGCTAGCCCTCGGAAACTAGGCTGCTTTGTTGCGTTGAGGTAAACTATGGGTTGGTTTTTAGAAAGAGGATTCAAATGCCTACCGGAAAAGTTCGCTTCTTCGACGACGAAAAGGGCTACGGCTTCATCGATTCAGATGAGGGTAGCCAGGTCTTCCTGCACGCCAGCTCGCTGCCTGCAGGTGTTACCTCAGTAAAGAAGAACACTCGCGTTGAGTTCAGCGTCGCCGATGGCCGCAAGGGTCCTCAGGTTTTGTCGCTTCGTATCATCGATGCCCCACCTAGTCTGGCAAAACTGAGCCGTAAGCCAGCCGATGATCTAGCCGTGATTGTGAATGACACCATCGCTGTATTAGACAAGGTCAACGATGGCCTGCGTCACGGACGCCACCCAGAAGGTGCATTGGCTAAGAACGTGGCCGGCGTGCTGCGCAAGCTAGCCGACGAACTAGAAGCCTAGACATGACCTTGTTTCTGAGCCAGGCCCGCGCGGCCGCAGTCGAATCGCACGGCGAGCACGCCGTAGGCGACTACATTCAGACTCTTCAAGAGGCTCAGGATCAGGTTTTGGCCTACCAGTTTGCAAGCAAGGTCAAGGGATACCCAGACTGGCTATTTAATGTCTTGCTTTTTGTAGATGGCGACACCGCAACTGTTTCGGAAGTGCTTTTGCTTCCTGGCGAAACCAGCCTCACCGCGCCTTCTTGGGTTCCTTGGAGTGAGCGCCTGGCAGATTACAAGGCGCTTCAGGCTGCCTTAGAAGCCGATGCCGCTGCCGCAGCAGACGAGGAAGATTCAGAAGAAGACGTGGATGACTCGCAGGATGGCACTTCTGAAGAAGATGCGACCGCTGCCGAGCCTGCGGAACAGACCGCGGATTTAGCGCTTGCGAACGTGCCAGTAGAAGTAGATACCAAAGACGAGGCCGACGACAGTGGTGTCGAGGGCAAGGGGTTCTTCAAATGGAAGGGCATTGGGCGCAAAAAGAAGCGTAAGTAACGCTGCCGTCCAAAATATCAATCCAACACTAATAGCAAGTTTGGCGTTCACCTTGACCGGCTCTGGGTCGGGTTTGCGCTCAACGTGTTTTAGATAAAAGCGCACCATGGGTAAAGACTAACCCAGCTGACTCACTACGTAGTCGATGCTCTTGGTCAACTGCTGAACATCGCCCAGATCCGTTGCAGTAAACGTGGCCACGCGCAACTGGTTGCGTCCTAGTTTGCGATACGGCTCGGTGTCCACGATTCCATTGGCCCGCAACACCTTGGCGATGTTTGCGGCATCCACGTCATCGTTGAAATCGATGGTCACAACAACCTGAGAGCGGTGCTCTGGGTTTGCCACAAATGGAGTTGCAAAAGCGCTTGCCTCAGCCCAGTCGTAGAGGTGATCGGAGGCAGCCTTGGTTCGGGCATCCGCCCAGGCCAAGCCACCGTTTTCGTTCATCCAGTCGGTCTGTTCCGCCAGTAAAAACAGGGTGCTGATTGCCGGAGTATTGAGGGTCTGGTTCAAACGTGAGTTGTCGATAGCTTGCTTGAGGCTCAGGAACTCCGGAATGTACCGATCGCTGGCCGCTATGCGCTCGGCGCGCTCAATAGCCGCAGGGGACATCAGAGCAAACCACAAACCGCCATCGCTGGCAAAGTTTTTCTGCGGAGCAAAGTAATAGACATCGGTGGCTAGCGGGTCAAAATCAATACCGCCCGCCGCGCTGGTGGCATCGGTAAGGAACAAAGCTCCGGCATCGGCTCCTGCTAGGCGCTCAACCGGGGTGACCACGCCGGTGCTGGTTTCGTTCTGGGCGTAGGCGTAGAGCGAGACATCCGACTCAGCCTCCAGTGCAAGTCTGGAACCCGGGGTGCCATTGATGACGGTGGGTGCGGTGAGCCAAGGAGCTTTCAGTGCGCTTGCAAATTTGCTGCCGAATTCTCCGTGAACCAGAGCCTGCGCCTTGCCTTCTGCTAGGCCAAACGAAGCCACGTCCCAAAAAGCTGTGGAGCCACCGTTGCCCATGACGATTTCGTATCCCGCAGGATTGTGGAAAAGGTCCATCAGTCCCTCTTGCACGCGCTTTACCAGGTTCTTGACCGGGGCCTGGCGGTGCGAGGTGCCCATCAGTTTGGCGCCTTCGGTTGCAAAGGCATCAAGCTGTGCCTGGCGAACTCGCGAAGGGCCACAGCCAAAGCGTCCGTCTAGGGGCAACAGGTTAGCGGGGATTTTGATGTCAAACATGTCTAAAAGTTTACCCAGCCGCAAGGCGTGCCTCTTGTTCAGTGGTAATAATTGACCCATTGCCAGTGCATAGCGGAGAGGAATCATTCATGGCCGACCTGATCGACACCACAGAGATGTACCTCCGAACCATATTGGAACTCGAAGAAGAGGGCCAAGTTCCGCTGCGAGCTCGAATCAGCGAGCGCCTAGATCACTCCGGTCCAACGGTGTCTCAAACAATTGGGCGAATGGAACGATTGGGCTATGTAGTGGTCAGCAATGATCGCCACCTTGAACTAACCGATTTTGGACGCGAAGAAGCCACCAAAGTTATGCGTAAACATCGTCTGGCCGAGAGGCTCTTGGCCGATGTGATCGGCTTGGAGTGGGAGTTCGTTCACGAGGAAGCCTGTCGCTGGGAGCACGTGATTAGCGAGCAGGTTGAGCGCAAGATCATGGCGATGCTCGACAACCCAAGGTTTTCGCCCTACGGCAACCCCATTCCTGGCTTAGAAGAATTGGGTGCGGCCAAGAATCAGACTTTCATCGATGGAGTTGTCAGCGTTGCTGCATTGGTTCTAGATGACCCATCCCAAACATTTACCCTGCGCCGCATCGGCGAACCACTTCAGGTAGATGTAAACCTACTAGCCGACCTGAAATCACTGGGCATTATTCCTGGAGCCCAGGTGGCGATTGAATCAAAGGCTTCGCGCTACTTTGTTCGCGCCGTGGGTCAAACCGACGGAGAAAGCTTGGCTGCTGCCGAGGCAGCCCACCTATTTGTGGACGCAAGCTAACTGGCAATTTGCTGAGTATGTCGCAACTGCCCGCTGCAAAGAGTGACACCGTGCCGGTGATTTGGTAAACTCTTCAAGTTGCTGCCACAAACCTGGTGGCAATCGGACGCAGGTGGTCGCCAAAGCCCACAGCCTGCGTTTTTAGAACGAATAGTTTCGGTGTGGGAAAGCGGCATTAGCCGCCTGCGATTCGGAGGTTTGAATTTTGGCAAAGCAGACTAACGGTCGGCATCGCGCGGACGTTCAAGTGAACGTCTTCGAGACCATGGAACTGCGCTCCCGCAGATCGATTCGCGAATCAGAGCGCAAACGCTCGTCGCGCTCGGACAAACGCGCCGCCAAACGCGCACTCAAGGTTCAGCAGGTAATCGCTGCACAAGGCAACCAGCTCGAAACTTCTAGCGGCTACGTCTTGACAAGTAAGCCAAAAGTTAAGTTTTCAAAGCGCCGCGATGTTCGCAACTTCATAACAATGCTTACGGCAAGTGGAATCATCACCACGGTCGGCTTGCCGGCGTATGCCTTTAGCCCCGACGTGGCTGCGATGGCCCGATTCAGCACCACGAATGCTGCTGACGTGGCTAACGCGGCAGATACGCAGCACCTCACCGTGGCCGCTGTGAACACCGTGAACTTCGACCGAACCCACTACCAGTCGGCTTCGGCGGCAGAGATCGAGCGAATGCTGACCGCAAGTCGTTACATCTCTTACAGCGGACCAACGGCTGCCGACTTTGTGTCGAACCCACCGTTTTCCAAATTGGACGCCACCAACATCCTCAAGGTTGCTAACAAGTACGTGGGAACCCCTTACGTTTTCGGTGGAGAAAACCCGAACGGCTTCGACTGCTCCGGCTATGTCCGCTTTGTTTTTGCCCAGTTCGGAACTGACCTTCCGCACTCGGTTATCGGCCAGAGCCGATTTGGAATCAAGGTGAAACCCGAAGACGCACTGCCGGGTGACATCGTGGTTCTGAACGACCTGAGCCACGACGGAATTTATGCCGGAAACGGTAACTTCTATCACGCACCGCGTCCTGGCGACACCGTGAAACTTGCGCCGATCTTCACCAGCAACGTTTTCTTCATCCGCCTGGCAACCAACTAGAAAACTTGGCAACCGGCATAAATGCCAAACCGTTACTTTTTGTTTGGTGTTTCTTTACATCGATGTTGGTATCGCGGGCTTATGGTTGCCTCAAGAATCAGTAATTCATTGGTTTAGGAAGGCAGTCATGCGATTGAAGGTTGTGCCAGCCAAGCACGAGCAACAATTCCAACATTTCTGCCAACCCAGCCTGGCAATCTAACGCGTCGTCCATTGTGACGGCGCGTTTTTTATTGGCTGAAGAGCTGTTCTTACCGAAAACCCATTTGCCATTTGGGCTGCTTCGAAAGGACGATTGATGCGCACGTTGGTACTGAATGCTGGATACGAACCGCTCGGTGTGGTTAGTTTCAAGCGAGCCCTGACTCTAGTTCTAAATAACAAGGCCACGGTGTTGCAACCGGGTGAACACACTGTGAAAAGCGCCACCGAGGAATTCGAACTTCCATCGGTGATTCTGCTATCTCGCTACGTGCGAGTTCCTATGAGCCGTGCCGTACCGGTTACTCGCAGGGGAGTGTTGCGCAGAGACAATCACAAATGTGCTTATTGCTCGCGAAGCGCAAATACGATCGACCACGTTCAGCCAAAAAGCCGCGGAGGCAAGGACACTTGGGAGAACCTGGTGGCCTGTTGCCTAAAGTGCAATAACACCAAGAGCGACAAGACCCTGGGCGAGATTGGCTGGAACCTTCGAGTTGTGCCAAAAATGCCAACCGGAAGTCTCTGGACGGTTCGTGGCACCGACCGAGTTGAACCGCAGTGGGACAACTACCTGGTTGCCGCCTGACCCATAGCTGACTCGGCAAACGGTGCGGCAAGGCAAATGCTTGATTCGGCTAGCCTCTATGGCTTTGTCATACCCCCTCTGGTAGTCTTTGAACGAGTAATCAAGCGAGTATTTGCTGGTCTTTGGTGGACGATGTTGGGGCCTGTCCCAACTTTTTTCACTGAGGACCAGAGCATCCCCTTGAGCCTGGCGAGTGCTGGGCGGGTTTGAATCCCTAGGGCATTTCCGCTTGTTTACTCATTCGCGCGGTCAGACGCCGTCCAATATTCGTTGGATCGGGATTTCCAAGCGTCTCAGAAGACAAAGAGGATAAAGAGGAAACGTGTCAATCGACATTAACAACCCACTTATGGACGGCACCCAGTTCGCGGTAGCCGTAATCGACAACGGTAAGTACGGAAAGCGTTATGTACGCTTCGAAACCGGTCGTCTAGCACAGCAGGCACAGGGTGCCGCAGCTGTCTACATGGACGACGAAACCATGCTGTTCAGCGCCACCACTGCAAGCAAGCAGCCGAAAGACCAGTTCGACTTCTTCCCATTGACTATCGACGTCGAAGAGAAGATGTACGCTGCTGGCCGCATCCCTGGATCGTTCTTCCGTCGCGAAGGCCGCCCAACCACCGATGCAATTCTTGCCTGCCGTCTAATCGACCGCCCATTGCGCCCATCGTTCGTCGATGGTCTTCGCAACGAGGTACAGGTTGTAGTTACCGTTTTGGCTATCGAGCCAGACGAGCTATACGACGTAATCGCAATCAACGCCGCATCGATGTCGACTCAGCTTGCTGGTCTGCCATTCAGCGGTCCAATCGGTGGTGTCCGCGTGGCACTTATCGACAACCAGTGGGTTGCGTTCCCTAAGCACTCGCAGCTAGAGCGCGCAGTATTCGACATGGTCGTTGCTGGTCGCGTTGTTGTAGAGAACGGCGTCGAAGACGTTGCAATCATGATGGTTGAAGCCGAGTCCACCGAGAACACTTGGGACCTAGTCAAGGCTGGCGCAACCGCGCCATCTGAGGACATCGTTTCGCAGGGCCTTGAGGCCGCAAAGCCTTTCATCGCTGAGCTAGTTCGCGCCCAGGCGCAGCTGGCTTCGGTAGCTGCAAAGCCAACCGCCGAGTACCCAGTGTTCTTGCCTTACACCGACAACGTTTATAACCACGTTGCTAAGTTGGCCGAGGTCGAGCTAGGTGCTATCTACCAGATCGCAGACAAGACCGCTCGCCAGGACGCCGACGACGCACTTAAGGCAAAGGTCAAGGCAGAGCTCAGCACTGTTCTATCCGAGGAAGAGCAGAACCAGATTTCTGCCGCCTACAAGAGCGTTACCAAGAAGGTTGTTCGTACCCGCGTTCTAAAAGAGAAGATCCGTATCGATGGCCGAGGACCACGCGACATCCGCGTGATCGACGCCGAAGTTGCAGTTATTCCTCGCGTTCACGGTTCGGCCATCTTCCAGCGCGGCGAGACCCAGATCATGGGTATCACCACCTTGAACATGCTCAAGATGGAGCAGTCGATTGACTCGCTCAGCCCTGAGACCACCAAGCGCTACATGCACAACTACAACTTCCCTCCTTACAGCACCGGTGAAGTTGGTCGTGTTGGTACCCCTAAGCGTCGCGAGATTGGCCACGGTGCTCTTGCAGAGCGTGCCCTAGTGCCAGTTCTTCCAACCCGTGCGGAGTTCCCATACGCAATCCGTCAGGTATCCGAGGCCCTTGGCTCGAACGGTTCCACCTCGATGGGTTCGGTTTGTGCATCTACCCTTGCTCTACTAAACGCAGGTGTGCCACTTCGTGCGCCAGTAGCCGGTATCGCAATGGGACTAATCTCTGACGTCATCGATGGCAAGACCGAGTACATCGCAATCACCGACATCCTGGGTGCCGAAGATGCCCTTGGCGACATGGACTTCAAGGTTGCCGGAACCAGCGACTTCATTACTGCGATTCAGCTAGACACCAAGCTCGACGGCATCCCTGCCACCGTGCTTGCTGGCGCGCTGCACCAGGCAAAGGAAGCCCGTACCCACATCCTTGGAATCATGAACCAGACCATCAGCCAGCCTGATGAGATGGCTCCAACCGCTCCACGCGTTATCGCTGTGAAGATCCCGGTTGACAAGATTGGTGAGCTAATCGGCCCTAAGGGCAAGAACATCAACCAGATCCAGGAAGACACCGGAGCCGACATCTCTATCGAGGACGACGGCACCGTTTACATTGGCGCAACCGACGGACCTTCGGCTGAGGCCGCTCGTGCCGCTGTGAACGCCATTGCAAACCCTCACGTTCCTGAGATCGGCGAGCGTTTCCTAGGTACCGTTGTGAAGCTAGCTACCTTTGGTGCTTTCGTTTCGCTGGTACCTGGCAAGGACGGCCTGCTACACATCAGCGAGCTAAAGAAGATGGCTGGCAAGCGCGTAGAGAACGTCGAAGACGTTCTTGAGGTCGGCCAGAAGCTTCAGGTTGAAATCACCAAGATCGACGACCGTGGAAAGCTTTCTCTCAGCCCAGTCGTAGAGGGTGAAGAAGGCGCTGACAGCGCCGACGACGCCGAATAGTTCAAACCCCAACTAAATAGAGATCTGGTTTCGCAATGTCTGAAATTCTCTTTCCGCTTGACCAGAACGAAATCTCGTTCACCGCTTCGGGAGGCAGCACGGTTCGCCGTACTGTTCTCCCGAGCGGTGTTCGCGTTTTATCCGAGACCGTGCCTGGAGCCGCCAGCGCATCGGTAAGTTTCTCGGTTGCAGTGGGTTCCCGCGACGAACAAAACAACCACTTCGGCAGCACACACTTTCTTGAGCACCTGTTGTTCAAAGGCACCAAAAACCGTACTGCGCTAGATATCGCGGTGGCCTTCGATGCCATCGGTGGTTCCAGTAATGCCAGCACGGGCAAAGAGCACACCAGCTACTACGCGCGCGTTCAAGACAAGGCCCTGCCAATTGCCATCGATGTAATTGGCGACATGCTTACCAGCAGCCTCATTGATGCGACTGAGTTCGAAAACGAACGCACAGTAATCCTCGAAGAACTAGCCATGAACGATGACGACCCAGAAGATGTGGCTCACGAAGCGTTCTTCGCCGCTGTTCTAGGCGAACACGAACTTGGTCGCCCAATTGGCGGAACCCCGCAGACCATCACCGATGTGTCCCGCGATGCCGTCTGGGAGCACTACAAGGCGAACTACCGCCCACAGGATTTGGTCATTGCTGCCGCCGGCGGAGTAGATCACAACCAACTCATCGAACTCGTGGAGAAGTCCCTTACGTCCGCAGGCTGGGATCTTTCGGTAAAGGCTCACCCGGTAGCCCGCCGGTTGAGCAATCCTGCCGTGATCACCAAGTCTCATGAATTGCAAGTGATCAAGCGCCCAACCAGCCAAGCGAACATTCTGGTGGGAATGCAGGGCCTGATCGCCGATGACCCTCGTCGATACGCCATGGGAATCTTGAACACCATTCTTGGTGGCGGAATGTCTTCTCGTTTGTTCCAGGAGATCCGCGAAAAGCGCGGCTTGGCATACTCCGTTTACAGCTTCAATCAGGGTTATTCAGATGCGTCGGTTTTTGGGCTCTACGCCGGTTGCTCTCCAAAAAAGACCCGCGAGGTCACCCAGCTGCTTATCAGCGAGTTCGCCAAGGTTGCCAACGATGGCATTACTCAGGCCGAACTTGACCTGGCAAAGGGCAACATCAGCGGTGGGCTGGCACTCAAGTTCGAGAGCACGCAGGCTCGCATGAGCCGCCTGATCAGCTCCGAGATTGTCAACGGCGAGTTCATCGACCTCGACTCCACCTTGGCAGCCTTCGAATCGGTGACTCTGGCGCAAGTTCAGAACCTAGCTGCCGACATAGCCGGACGCGACCGTACCATCGTTGCTGTTGGAGACGTGAAAGAGAGCGACTTCAAGGGCCTATAGCCTTTGGGAGTCACCTGAACCAAAATAGAGTTACCTAGAGGAGCCAGAATGACCATCAAAGTTGCCGTAGTTGGCGCCACCGGCCGCATGGGCAAACTTGCGCTGGAAATCATCGATGCCGCCCAGGATCTGAGCCTCCACGCAGCGCTCGATAGCAAGAGCGAACTAAACCAGGTGCTTGGCGCCGATGTGGTGCTGGACGTCACTTTGCCGGACGTGAGTCCAAAGGTAGTGGAGTACTGCGTACGTAACGGACTAAAGGTTTTGGTGGGCACTAGCGGTTGGTCGGCTGCCAAGCTGGGCGCGGTGGAGGGCCAGCTCAAAAGTGCACCCGCAACTGCGGCGGTAACCGTGATTCCAAACTTCAGCATCGGATCGATGCTTGCCAGCAAGTTCGCTGCCGAAGCTGCCAAGTTCTTCGATTCCATCGAAATCGTAGAAGCTCACCACGCCGGCAAAATCGATTCACCTTCCGGTACCGCAGTTCGCACCGCCGAGATGATTGCATCCGCGCGCATCGATGCTGGACTCACCCAACCTTTGATTCCCGGTGTCGGGCAAGAAGCTCGCGGCCAGGTGGCTGCCGGCGTGCCGATTCACAGCATTCGCTTGGCTGGTATCAGTGCCAAACAGGAGATTTACTTTGGTGGCACCGATGAAGTGCTTACTGTGAGCCACGACGTTTCCAGCACGCGTGCCTACATCAAGGGAATCCACCTTTGCCTAGTGGCAACCGCGAAGGCCACCGGATTGACAGTTGGGCTGCAGGCAGTTGTAGAGCAGAGCGCCAACTGATGCAGGCCAAACTCGGCGCGGTGGTAATGACCGCACTGACCCTCATGTACCTGTGGTTAATGGGTGAGCGTGGTTGGCTCATGTTGCAACAGCCCTCAGCTATTGCAAAGATCATGGGTTTCCTGATTCTGGTTTTCCCATTGTTTGCGCTTTACGGGATCGGTGCGGAACTCGTGTTTGGCTCGCGGGTAGAAAAGATGGCATCCCAGGTTGAGCAAGAGGGCCGCTGGCCAATCAAAGACTTGCCAACCCTTCCAAGTGGTCGCCCTGAAAAGGCTGCGGCGCAGCGAGAGTTTGATCGAATCCGGGAACTGGCCAACTTGGCACCAGAAGACTGGCATTCTTGGTTCGACCTAGGTCTTGCCTACGATGCCTGCGGTGACCGACGTCGTGCCCGAGCCAGCATGCGCAAAGCCCTAAAGCTGCGTTCCGAAAAATAGTCATAGCCAAAAGAAAACCCGGTCGAATACGTCGACCGGGTTTTTTGGTTTTCAGCTAGGCGCTTCGAATCACACGGATTCGCTTGAGTCCCAGGTAAATCTGGCAGCCAAGGCAGTAGCCAACGTAAGCCTGAAGGAACGAAGCCAAGAACAAAGCGGCGGCCGCTGCGGCTAGGCCATATGGCACGGCCAGTGCGTAGACCGCCAGACCAATCAACGAGACAAAGAGGCCAACGCCCTGAGCAAACTGTGGCGGACGTGAGTCTTCAAGTTCCTTTGGTGGCGCCAAACGGGGGCGAACCAGCGTGCGGTAAAGCCATCCAAAAGGGTGCTTGGTGTTTCCAAAGATGGCACCGATGGCAAACAAAACCGCGGCAATGCCGAACAAAATCGCTCCGGTTCCTTCGGTTGCTTTGTCGGTGGCAAAGAAGAAAATTACAACGCTTAGAACGTTGATGATGGTTGCGCCGAAGCGTGGGCCGCGAGGGTCAATTTGAGTGGCCCCAGTGCTTGAGTTCTTTGTCATTAGATATCGAAGGTTCCTATCTGATCGATTACGGTCTGTTGCTTTGGCGCTCCACCGATGCGGCTTTTCACAAAGCCTCTGCGGTCAAGAACCAGAGTTGTTGGCGTTTGAAGAACGTTGTACTTATTTGCTAGGTCCAGCCGATTGGTGATGTTAACCTCAAGGTGGGTCACGTTCGAATCAGCTTTTTCCAGTTCACCGAACATGCGCGCAGTAGGCCCGCAGAAAACGCAGTAGTCGCTACTGAACTGCAAAAAGGTGACTTTTGTGGTCAGCGCGGTAACCGGCCGACCGTCTTTGACGGCTCCCAGTTCAATCAGATCAACTTGTTCGCCTGAACTGATTTTGCGCGCGCGACCGGTTGTGAATTTCCAAATCGCGCCAATCAAGCCCGCCAGCAACACCAAGCTGGCGATCAAAATCAGGCGCAATTCCACGGACATAATCTCAAGGCTATTTCGCTTTTCCCCTGAGCCCAGAACGGTGACGAAAGATTACAGCCCAACCTAGAACCGCTAGGCTAAATGCGTGTCAGAGATTGTTTTCAGAAGCGATGTAACCGTTGAGTTGGTGCGTTCGAGCGCATCCGACTCCGATGTCCTTTTTGCTGCCCGAGTTTCCACTCAGGGCGAGCAAACCTTAGAGAGCGCACTTGCCAAGCAAGACGAAGCCGAAACGGCCAAGCGCGACAAGGGACTAATCAACTATCTGATGCGCGACCGCCACGGTTCGCCATTCGAGCACACCTCGATGACCTTCTACGTTCAGGCACCAATCTTTGTTTTCCGTGAGTTCATGCGTCACCGTATCGCCTCCTACAACGAGGAATCGGGACGCTACAAGGAGCTCAGCCCGGTTTTCTACGTTCCTGGTCCAGACCGCAATCTGGTGCAGACCGGTAAAACTGGCCACTACGAGTTCCACGCTGGATCGGCCGAGCAGGTTGCTCTGGTTGAGCAAGAGGCTCGCACCGCAAGCATTACCGCTTACGAGTCCTACCAGCGCATGCTCGAGGCCGGTGTTGCTCGCGAGGTTGCTCGTATTGTGCTGCCTCTCAACATCTACAGCAGCATGTACGTGACCATGAATGCCCGTGCACTCATGAACTTCCTCAGCTTGCGCACCAAGCGCGAGGGCACTCACTTTCCTTCGTTCCCGCAGCGCGAGATCGAAATGTGTGCCGAAAAGATGGAAAACTTCTGGGCTGAACTTATGCCGCACACCTACGATGCCTTCAACAAGAATGGCCGCGTAGCGCCGTAATCGAACCAATGTTAGGCATTTGTATCTAATGTCCAGCCGTCCTGAGTCCAAGCCTGCTAGGTTGTTTCCATTCGTCGATTGTTTGAATATTTTCCGGGGGGAAAAAATGAAGAAACTAGCCATTGGCCTAGCCGTTGCCATATTTTTGGGGGTTTTGGGTGCAGCTCCTGCTAAAGCAGAAGAACCGGACTGTATTTCGAAATTGCGCAGTCTTGCATCTAGCGTAAGGACATTAGATGGAGGAACCGAGTTCGACTTCACGACGCCGTCAGGTTTGCTTTCCTACGATGTCGTTAATCAAAATTTCTCCCCGCTAGATGCAACCAGCAATCAACTCTTGATTTTTGGTTTCCCGGAAAGACCCACTGACGAGGCTTCGCTATCGCAATGGGTTGATGTTGTGAACAAAGAGTTGGAATTCGATATCAACGACAATGGGTGTTCAATCTTAGACTCCCTTCGCACTAGCGATGTTGAGCAATATGCCTCACACAACGCAAACGCCTGGTCTGGGTACGTCGCCCTTCCGAGCACTAGCGTCCAAGCTGTGCAAGGAAGTTTTGTTATACCCCCATTCAACTCAGCATCTTGTCCAGGCGGCACTCTTGCAATTTGGGTGGGAATTGGTGGCACAGGCTCGAAACCGCTTGTACAAGCCGGTTGGACGTATGACTCCACTGGGCACGCATTTCCATTTTGGGAAATAGTGACACCAGGAGGCTCTACCCCAATTACGTCGTTTGGGGTTCCAGCTAACAGCGGTGACCTTGTCACTGCCAAAGTCCAAGTTATTACAGCGACGTCTGATGTGTATTTTCAGTTTATCGACTCTGCCACAGGATCGAATAAGACAGTCAAGGTCACTCCGCAAGTTCCACTTTCTGCTTTTTATGACCCAACCTCTGCGGATTTCATTACCGAAAGACTCTTCGTGAATGGGGCCTCATCTCAACTCACAAGATTTTCGACATTTGCCTGGTCAGGAGCAAATGTGACCAGTTCGATGGGAACTATACCGCTTGGCCTCCAAAATCCTCAACAATGGTTCATGGTTAACTCGGCCACGGGATCAAGCGTTGCTAAGCCCAGTTCGGTCGTGAGTGATATCGGTTTCAACCAAACTTGGTTAGCTTGTCAATGAGACAATTTCCTTCTCGACGAAAAGGCGCGATTTTTTTCGTCTCTGCGATTGTTGCAATAGGGCTAACCTGGGCGATTATTCAACTTTCAAGCCACGGCACTTGCTTCGCGTTCGAAGGATCCTCGAAGGCCTGGCTACACTCTCACACTCAACTGTCTAGGGAGGTTTGCGAACCCTTCGAAAAACTCGTTAAGGGCCTTCCCGGCGGTGAAGGTTCGGTACCCTCAGCCGAACTTGTTCACTACTAGTTCGAAAAAGACTTAGCCTTTATTTCTAATAACTTCGAAGCGCTAGTCTTAAGCCATGTCGCAGAACGGTAAAGAACTCTTTGGCCAGGTCCTGGTCGCACTGGTAACCCCAATGAACACCGATGGTGAGGTGGACTGGGACTCCACCGAGCGCCTAATCGACAACGTCATCAGCAATGGTGCAGATGGTGTTGTAGTAACTGGAACCACTGGTGAGACCTCAACGCTCACCGACGCCGAGAAGCTCAAGCTAGTTACCGTTGCCAAGAGCGTTTCCGCGGGCCGCGCCAAGATCATCACCGGCGGTGGCTCAAACGAAACCGCGCACGCCATTCAGCTTTACAAGGCCTCCGAGAAAGCCGGAGCAGACGGCGTCATGATCGTGACCCCTTACTACAACAAGCCATCGCAGGCTGGAGTTCTAACTCACTTCCGTCTGATTGCAGATGCCACCGATTTGCCAGTAATCCTTTACGACATCCCAGGTCGCTCGGGAATCGCGATCGCCTACGACACCTTCCACCGCGCCGCCAAGCACCCGAACATCGTTGCGGTTAAAGATGCCAAGGGCGACTTGGCTCAGGCATCGAGGATTCTGAACGAAACCGACCTTATCTATTTCTCCGGTGATGACAGCAACGTGTTGCCTCACCTAAGCATCGGGGCCACCGGCTTGATCGGTGTGACCGCCAACGTGGCTCCGGCGGCTTACCGGGAACTGGTAGATGCGACTAACCGCAACGACTTCAACCACGCCCTGGTGGTTCATAACACTCTCGAGCCGCTGCAGCGAGCTGCAATGACTCACGTTCCTGGCACAGTGGCGGCCAAGTACATCCTGCACGGTCTTGGGGTTATCAATAGCCCTCGTGTTCGTCTGCCATTGGTTGGACCAGAAGACGCCGAGGCCGCGCGCATCGAAAGCGACATTGACAAGGTGGGTCCAATCACCGGTCTGTCGTTTGCTAACTTCCGTCCAGACCGCAATGCAGCCGCCGGTGGCGCGCTGCCAAAGGTGGCTGGCACAACCAGATAAGGAACCTAATGGTTCAAACCCTCCCAGCCCCAGCAGCACTTCGCCCAGGGGTTCTCCGAATCATTCCGCTCGGCGGAATCGGGGAAATCGGTCGAAACATGACCGTATTCGAAATCGACGGCAAAATTCTCATCGTGGACTGCGGTGTTTTGTTCCCTGAGGAACACCATCCAGGCATCGATGTAATCCTTCCCGACTTTGGATATTTGCGTACCCGTCTAAACGACATCATCGGCATTGTGCTTACCCACGGCCACGAGGACCACATCGGTGGCGTTCCTTACCTGTTGCGCCTTAAGGCCGACATTCCGCTGATCGGTTCCACTCTGACTTTGGCTTTGGTTGAGGCCAAGCTTAAAGAGCACCGCATTGCGCCTTACAGCATGACCGTCAAAGAGGGAGACCGCCAAAAACTGGCCGGCTTCGACCTCGAATTTGTTGCGGTAAACCACTCGATTCCAGATGCGCTCGCGGTGATTATGCGAACCAAGGGTGGCTCTGTGCTTCACACCGGTGACTTCAAAATGGATCAGTTGCCCCTCGATGGCAGGCTGACCGATTTGCGCGGATTCGCCCGCATCGGTGAAGAGGGTCTAGACCTTTTCATGTGCGACAGCACCAACGCCGACGTGCCAGGATTTACCCCGCTGGAAAAAGAAATCGGCCCGGTAATCGACAACATCATCGCTCGCACTCCTAAGCGCGTCATCGTGGCTTCGTTTAGTAGTCACGTGCACCGTGTGCAGCAGGTCATCGATGCTGCCGCCAATAACGGGCGCAGAGTAGCGTTGGTGGGCCGCAGCATGGTTCGCAACATGCAGATTGCCGAAGACCTGGGGTACCTCAAGGTGCCAGACGGCGTGATGATTGACCTCAAGAAAGCTCCAACGGTTCCCGATAACCAAATCGTTTACATGTGTACCGGTTCGCAGGGCGAACCAATGGCCGTTTTGGCCCGCATGGCAAACCTCGACCACGAAATCGAGTTGGGCGACGGCGACACCGTGCTGCTGGCTTCTTCTTTGATTCCAGGAAACGAAAACGCGGTCTACCGCGTGATTGACAAGCTCACCAAGCTCGGTGCCAAGGTGGTCCACAAGGGCAATGCCAAGGTGCACGTTTCTGGGCACGCTGCAGCGGGAGAGTTGCTCTACTGCTACAACATTCTTCAGCCTAAAAACGTAATGCCGGTTCACGGTGAATACCGTCACCTGATCGCGAACGCCGACCTTGCCAAGCAGACCGGCGTGCCAGCCGAGCGAGTATTGATTACCGAAGACGGTTGGGTTATCGATCTAGAGAACCATGTTGCCAAAGTGGTTGGCGCCGTGGAATGCGGAATGCTTTACGTAGATGGCAAGACCATCGGAACCATTACCGAGGAAGACCTGCAGGATCGTCGAATTCTCTCCGAAGAGGGCTTCATCAGCATCTATGTTGTGATTGATCCGGAAACTGGCAAAGTTGTGGTTGGCCCGGAGATTCGCGCCCGCGCCTTCGCCGAAGAAGATCACGTCTTTGACAACGTCAAGCCGCTAATCGAAAAGGCGCTCGCAGCAGCGGCCCACGAAGGCGTTCGAGATACCTACGCCCTGCAGCAGGTAATCCGCAGAACCATTGGAACCTGGGTGGCCAAAGCCCACCGACGTCGTCCGATGATCATTCCGGTGGTAGTTAGCAAGTAACTTTAGGGCAAACCGATGCCTCGCGGCTTGGTGTGCCTCATGGCCTAAGTGGGTGCTGACTGTTACTTTTGTGGCATGGCTACACGCAAACCAACCCCTGCTCGCCGCTCACCTGCGGCAAGGACTAAGGCCGCGCCAAAAGCACGCCCGGTCGCAGCAAAGGCTTACCAAACTCAGCAGGGTAGTTTCTGGCGTTTTCTTGGCCTAACTTACTTGGCACTGGCACACGTTTTTGGTGGTGCTTCCAGAGCACTTGCCAAGGACAAAATTGCCAAAGAGGATCGCAGGGACGGCATCCCGTTTTTCTTGTTCCTGTTGAGCATCGGCGGCGTGGTTTCGCTTTGGTTCCTGCCCAATAACCAGGTGGCCCAAGTTTTGAACAGCTACACCTTCGGCATGCTTTTTGGTCGCTTCGCCTGGGTGCTTCCGGTTTTCTTGGCGCTCTTCGCCATATTCCTGGCTCGCTACCCATCGAGCGTGCGCGACAACACCCGAATCGGTGTCGGTGTGTTTGTGTTTGTGGTTTCCATCAGTGGTTTCTTGCACATTTTCAGCGCCGGTCCGAGTTACCTAAAGTGGCCAAATCCCAGCGATGGAGTGCAGGCACTTACCGATGCTGGCGGTCTATTTGGTTGGTTGATTGCGGTGCCAACCCTGAGCACCCTCACCATGTGGGGCGCCATTCCGGTCACCGCAGTAATAACCATTGGTTCGATTTTGATCATGACCAAGACGGCGCCGAGTCGTATCGGCGAGCGCCTGAACCACCTGTGGGTGGCAATGTTTGGTGAACCTAAAACCGAGGTCATCAACCCCGACGAAGAACTGCCAACCACCGATGCCTTCGACGGCACCAAGGTGCCTTGGTGGCGCAAGGACAAGAACCAGGGTCAGGCATTCGATTCTGTCCTTGAGGTGGAAGATTCCTCTAAGACTGCGCCGACCTTCTCTATCCCCGCCCCGATTTTTGAGGGTGAGGGCGATGAATTCGATGAACTCTTTGGCGCTACCGCGGCGATTTCAGCTCCACCTGCCAAGCCAGCGGCCCCTACGTTTGTGGCTCCTGCTGCGGCAACAGCAACTCCGGCGGCTGCCCCTAGCGCGCAGGCAACCGGAACCCCGGTAGTTCGCCCCTATGTGCTTCCGTCTGTTGGGGTTTTATCGGCCGGTACTCCGCCAAAGGCTAAGAGCCCCGCCAACGAGGCCATGATTGTTGCCATCAACAACGTCTTCAAGGAATTCGATGTAGAGGCTGGGGTCACCGGCTTTAGCCGCGGTCCAACAGTTACTCGCTACGAGGTCGAACTAGCCCCGGGTGTAAAGGTAGAGGCGGTAACTCGTCTTTCAAACAACATCAGCTATGCGGTTGCCAGCAACGAGGTTCGTATTTTGGCACCGATCCCGGGCAAGTCGGCTATCGGAATCGAGATTCCAAACACCGACCGCGAGATTGTGACTTTAGGAGATGTGCTTCGTTCACCGGCTGCCCAGCAGGCAACACACCCGCTAACCATTGGCATTGGCAAAGATGTTGAGGGCGGATTCGTGGTGGCTAACCTGGCCAAGATGCCTCACCTTCTGGTGGCTGGTGCCACAGGCGCGGGTAAATCAAGTTTTGTGAACTCCATGATCACCAGCATTCTGATGCGCGCTAAGCCGGCCGAGGTTCGCCTGGTCTTGATCGACCCTAAACGAGTAGAGCTAACCTCCTACGAGGGCGTACCTCACCTAATCACTCCAATCGTGACCAATCCCAAGAAGGCAGCCGAAGTGCTCCAGTGGGTTGTCAAAGAGATGGACATGCGCTACGACGACCTAGCGGCATTCGGCTTTAAACACGTAGATGATTTCAACCGCGCTGTAGTTGCCGGCGAAGTCAAGGTGCCTGAAGGCAGCAAACGAGTTCTGCAGCCATACCCTTACCTGCTGGTAGTTGTAGACGAGCTTGCCGACCTAATGATGGTGGCCCCACGAGATGTGGAAGACAGTATCGTTCGAATCACACAGTTGGCCCGAGCCAGCGGTATCCACCTAATATTGGCAACTCAGCGCCCATCGGTGGATGTTGTTACCGGTTTGATCAAGGCCAACGTACCGAGCCGCTTGGCGTTTAGCGTTTCATCGGTGACCGACTCGAGAGTTATTTTGGACGCACCGGGAGCCGAGAAGTTGATCGGCCAGGGCGATGCCCTGTTCAGTCCATCGGGAACCAATAAACCGATTCGTGTGCAGGGTGCTTGGATCGCGGAAAACGAGCTCCATCGAGTGGTTGAGCACGTCAAGGCACAGATGAAGCCGGAATACCGCAACGATGTGGCCGAGACCCAGGCAAAGGCAGTTGTCGACGCCGACATCGGCGATGACCTAGAGGTTTTGTTGCAGGCTGCCGAGCTAATCATCAACTCCCAGTTCGGAAGCACATCGATGCTCCAGCGCAAGCTTAGAGTGGGATTCGCCAAGGCCGGCCGACTCATGGACCTTTTGGAATCTAGAAATATCGTTGGACCATCCGAGGGCGCCAAGGCACGAGACGTTTTGGTCAGGCCAGAGGATCTAGGTACCGTGCTGGCGCAGTTGCGTGGCGAGCCTGGCGCCAAGGCTTCGGCCGAGGTTGTGGCAGCGGCCGAACAGATAGACGACGCCCAGGTGGGTCACATGGCAGCCGGTAACTACGAGGATTTTGTGGCGCGCGGCACTAGCGAAGACGATGACCCAGAGGACGCTTGGTTCCTGACCGGTCGGCCAGAATGACCGGATCGGTAACCAAAGCAATGCCGGATCAGCCATCGCCGTACAACCTTCCCAACGCCATTACCGTGGTCAGAATATTGATGGTGCCGGTTTTTGTGTGGCTGGTTCTTAATAATCCAAACCCAAACTCGATGCAGGCGTGGTGGGCGACCGGAGTTTTCGTTTTAGCAAATGTCACCGATGGGCTAGACGGCGCTATTGCAAGAAGCCGCGGGTTGGTAACCAACCTGGGCAAGATTCTCGATCCAATCGCAGACAAAGCCCTGATTGGGGCGGGTCTGATTCTGCTTTCCATGCTGAACGTTGTGCCCTGGATTGCAACCATTTTGATTTTGGTTCGCGAGCTCGGCATCACTGTTTACCGACTCGTGGTGGTTCGCAAGCGAGTGGTAGCCGCTAGCGGAGGCGGCAAGCTGAAGACCATTTTGCAGGCGGTAACCATTAGTTTCATGATTTCACCGCTGGATTCGTGGTGGGC
>CANBWO010000008.1 GCA_947373155.1 Microbacteriaceae bacterium
ACCTCCTGCAGGCAGAGGATGTCCGGCTTTGATTCAGCTAGCCAATCGGCCATTCCCTTTCGAAAAGCAGCGCGAACGCCATTGACATTCAGAGTTACTACTTTCAAGGGTGCATTAGCCATGTTCCAAGTTTAAGCGGTGGCTAGAATTCAAACGTGGCTAAGCAGTTATTGGTGGGTGCCGGAGTTGGAAGCGGCATCGCTACAGCGCCGGCCTTTGTGCTGCCTAACGTGCACCAGCGGTTAGGTGTGGCAAGTGGCGTTACCGGCCGCCCACGCATCCAGGCCATTCAGGTTGCTCTAGAAACAGTTGCCAACGAACTCGAGTTGAGTGCTGAAACCCACGAATCAGCCGATGTCCTGTACGCCCTCGCGGCAATGCTGCGTGATCCGGTTTTGCTAGAGACCATCAAGGCTTTCTTGGCCGAGGGCTCGGGTGCGGAACGCGGGATTCGCGGGGCGTTCAATAGCTTTGCCCGAAAACTCGAAAAAGCCGGCGGCTATTTCGCAGAGCGTAGCCAAGACCTCACCGCGCTGAGCACCAGGGTCATCGATGAACTCTCCGGGGCAAAAAGTGAACCTGAGTTCCCAAATGAACCGTTCGTTCTAGTTGCCGCCGAACTTTCGCCGCTTCTGGCATCCACTCTAAAAAAGACCAAAGCGGTGGGAATCCTCACCGAACGCGGATCGGCAACCTCGCACAGCGCCATCATTGCTCGCGGTGCAAACCTGCCAACAGTGATGGGTGCGGTGGGCATTCAGCGCATTCTCAACGGCGAACAAATCCTGCTGGATGCCACCAGCGGTCAGGTATTTATCGAGCCAACTCCAGAAGAAATTCGGCACTATTCGGAGGCCGCGTATCCCAGCACGGCAATCATGCTCACTATTCCAGACCCCGATGACATTCCCGTCACCATTTTGGCCAACCTGGGATCCAGCTTCGAGGTCCCAACGGCGATTCGTGCCGGAGCTCAGGGAGTGGGGCTCTACCGAACCGAGCTTCTGTATCTAGGCGAGGACAACCCGCCAACCAAAGAAGCGCAAATATTTGAATACACCAAACTGCTGGCTGGCTTTCAAGGTAAACGTGTGGTGGTGCGTGTTCTAGACATCGATGTGGACAAGCCCCTGCCGTTTCTAAAGCCTGCCGGTCATGGAAGGTACTCCAACCGTGGTCTGCAAGTTCTACTGGCAAATCCTGAGGTATTAAGAACCCAGTTGGAGGCTCTAGCGTCCGCCGCCGAATACTACCCGGCTACCGAACTTTGGGTAATGGCACCAATGGTGTTAGACGAAAAAGAAACCAAGGCTTTTGTGACCATGGCCAGGGCTGCTGGTTTAGCCCACGTGGGAATCATGATAGAGGTTCCCGAAATCGCAAAGCCGAGGGTATTGGCCAAGGTGCTAAAGCTGGTGGACTTTTTGAGTATCGGTACCAACGACCTCACCCAATACGTTCTGGGAAAAAACCGTTACGGCTCCGCAATGCCGCTCAGCGATGTGCGCAATCACAAGGTACTATCCGTAATCGACACGGTGATTCGGGCAGGCAAAGCCGCTGGAAAGCCAGTGGGGGTCTGCGGTGAGGCAGCATCCGACCCGGTCAGCGCCAAAGTGTTTGTTGCCATGGGCGTAGATTCGCTGAGCGCTTCGCCATCTTTGATTCCGGCCCTAGCCAGCGCGTTGAGTGAGGCTTAGTTTTTTTAGAAGCCCAGTTCTAAAAACTAAGCGCCATGGCTTCGTTGTTCACGATTGGGCTATCCCAGCCACCGTATTCGCCACCGTAATGATCCACGATCATGGCTACATCTGCGCAAGTGTTGTTGAGGGCATCGGCGTTCAACTTGGCAAAGTGCATAACCAAAACTTGGCTTTTCATGGTTCGCGTAATCAAGAGGGTTTCGAAACCGGCTGCCTTGAACGCTGCCTCCGCTGCTTGGGCCATGAACTGGTTGCCAAAGTAGCAAAAGTGCTGAACCCGATGGGTGACTCCAAACTGGTCGCCTGCATCCAAGCGTTGCTGAAGCAACAGCTGGTTAGCCGGACCAAAATCACGCATTGTTCACTCCAAAGTTTGGACTGAGTTAAATCTAAACCCGGTTCGCATTTGCGAAACGAGCCACGCTGGTTTGTGTACGGATAACACCTGCTAAAACCAAAAGTGTGCCAACCCTTCTGGGCTGACACACTCTCGGTAAAGCAAGCTGCTTCTAGGCTCTGCCTCGAAGCACGGCTTGCTTTACCTCGGCAATAGCCCTAGTAACTTGAATGCCACGAGGACAAGCCTCGGTGCAGTTAAAGGTGGTGCGGCAACGCCACACACCCTCTTTGTCGTTCAAAATGTCTAGTCGAACCTCGGCAGCCTCATCGCGGCTGTCAAAGATGAAGCGGTGTGCGTTCACGATTGCGGCCGGACCAAAGTACTGGCCGTCGGTCCAGAACACTGGACAACTGGTGGTGCAAGCGGCGCAGAGGATGCACTTGGTGGTGTCATCGAAACGCTCGCGGTCTGCAGCAGACTGAATGCGCTCTTTCTCTGGCTTGTCGCTTGCGATCAAGAATGGCTTGATGTCGCGGTAGGCCTGGTAGAACGGGTTCATGTCTACGATCAGGTCTTTCTCGACCTCTAGACCCTTGATTGGTTCAACGTAAATTGGCTGGCTAAGGTCTAGGTCCTTGATCAAGGTCTTGCAGGCTAGGCGGTTACGACCATTGATGCGCATTGCGTCCGATCCACAAACGCCGTGAGCACAGCTACGACGGAAACTAAGCGAGCCGTCTACTTCCCACTTGATCTTGTGAAGTGCGTCTAGCACGCGGTCGGTTCCGTACATGGTTAGGTCGTAGTCTTGCCACTTTGGCTCAGAGTCAACCTCTGGGTTGTACCGGCGAACCATGAGGGTTACCGCAAAGGACGGAACCTCGGCAATAACCGGGGTGGTTGCTTCAGCAGACATTAGTACTTGCGCTCCATCGGTGGGTAGTTGGTAATGGTTACTGGCTTCCAGCCAAGTTTGATGGTGTCGCCGGTCTTGTAAGCCATGGAGTGCACCATGAACTTCTCGTCGTCGCGGGTTTCGTAGTCTTCACGGAAGTGACCACCGCGGCTCTCGCGACGCTCCTTTGCCGTGTAGGCCAAAACCTCGGCTAGGTCGAGCAAGAATCCGAGCTCCACTGCCTCTAGTAGGTCGGTGTTGAAGCGCTGACCAAGGTCCTGAATGCTGATGTGCTGGTAGCGCTCACGCAGTTCAACAATCTTGGCTAGGGCTTCGTCTAGCGATTCCTCCGTGCGGTAAACCTGTGCGTTCTTGTCCATGGTGTCCTGTAGCTCCTTGCGAAGTACAGCAACCTTTTCGGTTCCCTTGCTGTTTCGCACGTTGGCCAACAAGCTAAGAACCTCGTCTACTGCGCCCTCTGGAACTGGAACGAAATCGGCGGTCTTGGCGTATTCAACCGAGAAGATGCCGGCACGCTTACCAAACACATTGATGTCTAGGAGCGAGTTAGTACCTAGTCGGTTTGCACCGTGAACGGATACGCAGGCGCACTCGCCGGCGGCGTAAAGACCAGGCACAACGGTGTCGTTGTCGCGCAGCACTTCTGCCTTTACGTTGGTTGGGATACCACCCATTGCGTAGTGAGCGGTTGGGAATACCGGAACCGGCTCGGTGTATGGCTCAACGCCAAGGTAGGTACGAGCAAACTCGGTGATGTCCGGAAGCTTTGCATCGATGACCTCTGGTGGAAGGTGAGTGAGGTCTAGCAGAACGTAGTCCTTGTGAGGACCTGCACCGCGACCCTCGCGTACCTCGTTGGCCATGGCACGAGCGACCATGTCGCGCGGTGCCAAGTCCTTGATGGTTGGGGCGTAACGCTCCATGAATCGCTCACCGCTGGCGTTACGAAGGATTCCACCCTCGCCACGAGCCGCTTCCGAAAGAAGGATTCCTAGACCGGCAAGGCCGGTCGGGTGGAACTGGTAAAACTCCATGTCTTCTAGCGGAAGACCCTTTCGCCAAATGATTCCAACGCCATCTCCGGTTAGGGTGTGCGCGTTCGAGGTGGTCTTGAAGATCTTTCCAAAACCACCAGTGGCAAACACGATGCTCTTGCCCTGGAAAACGTGAAGCTCTCCGGTGGCTAGGTCGTAGGCGACTACAGCGGATGGGCGCTCAACGCCATCGACCGTGTTCATAAGAAGGTCGAGCACGTAGAACTCGTTGTAGAACTCGATGCCGAGCTTTACACAGTTCTGGTAAAGGGTCTGAAGAATCATGTGGCCGGTGCGGTCTGCCGCGTAGCAGGAACGGCGAACCGGAGCCTTGCCGTGGTCACGAGTGTGTCCACCAAAACGACGCTGGTCGATCTTGCCATCTGGGGTTCTGTTGAAAGGCAGACCCATGTTCTCGAGGTCGATAACGGCCTCAACGGATTCCTTGGCAAGGATTTCGGCTGCGTCCTGGTCTACCAGGTAGTCGCCACCTTTAACTGTGTCAAAAGTGTGCCATTCCCAGTTGTCTTCTTCAACGTTGGCTAGAGCTGCCGCCATGCCTCCCTGAGCCGCACCGGTGTGGGAGCGGGTTGGGAAAAGCTTGGAGATAACAGCGGTCTTAGCGTGTGGCCCGGCTTCGATAGCCGCACGCATGCCAGCGCCTCCAGCACCAACAATCACGACGTCGTACTGGTGGTGGTGAACCTTTGGGGTGCTCAATTAATTTCCTAACCCTTACTTACAAACGGTTGGCAGGTAGTTGACGGCATTTGGATCGATGCAAGGATCGAAAGTGGTTGCCACCAAGGTGCCCAAGATGATTAGTGCGCCGCAGACTACCCAAAGAGTGATGTTTAGAGTCTTGCGAACCCATTCTTTTTCGGCGTAGTCATTAGTGATAGTGCGCATGCCGTTGGTGCCGTGAATCAGGGCAAGCCAGAGCATGAGTACGTCCCAAACCTGCCAGAACGGGTTGGTCCACTTGCCTGCAACGAACGCGAAGTCGATGGCGCCAACACCCTTGTCCCAGAGGTTCACAATCAGGTGGCCAAAAATTAGAACGATCAGGACCGCGCCAGAAATGCGCATGTACATCCAGCCGTATTTTTCCCAGTTAGCACCCTTGCGCTTGCGCGGAGAGTTAGGGGTCTCAATCACGATTTCCATGTTGGTGAATTCCTTGAGGCTTAGTTGTTGTAGCTAAAGACGTGCATCAGGTGGCGTGGAGCGAAGCCCGCAAACAAGATGAAGGCGATGGCGACCACAATCCAGAACATCAGGTTCTGGTATTTGAATCCCTTGCGCCAGAAATCAATCAAAATAATCCGAACGCCGTTGAAGGCGTGGAAAAGAATGGCAGCTACTAGGCCGAGCTCACCAAATCCGATGATGACCGTCTTGTAGGTGGCCATAACTCCGTTGTAGGCCTCTGGGTCAACGCGAACCAAAGAGGTGTCCAAAATGTGGACCAACAAGAAAAAGAAGATTGCAACACCGGTGATGCGGTGCAATACCCAAGACCACATTCCAACTTTGCCGCGGTACAGGGTGCCGGCAGGCAGTTTTGCCACTGGATTCCTCCTAAGACGGGATTTGTGACATGCGTCGTCACACCGTTTAAGTCTAAGACTTTGGCCGAGGCCAACTAACCAGTTTGGGCACCTTTCAACTAGTGTTTTTACTAATGAATACCCCACGAAAGCCCATTGAGCGCTTCTTCACGATCATTCCCGCAGGCGGCATTGGTTCGCGCCTGTGGCCGCTTTCCAGGGCGTCGGCTCCCAAGTTTTTGCATGATCTAACCGGCAGTGGCCAAACCCTGTTGCAAGACACCTGGGATCGTCTTTCACCGCTTTCTGGGGCCGATCGCATTCTGGTAGTTACAGGACAGGCTCATCAGGGTGCGGTTGTGGAACAGGTAGAAGATCTGGACCTCAAAAATCTGGTTTTAGAGCTGAGCCCTAAAGACAGCACCGCTGCCATTGTGCTGGCTGCCGCGATTTTGGCAAAACGTGAACCAGACGTGATCGTGGGTTCTTTTGCCGCCGACCACGTGATACCAGATACCGAGGCTTTTTTAGCCACCGTGCGCGAGGCAATCGAAGTTGCCGCCACCGGAAAGATTGTGACCATCGGTATTACGCCAACCGAACCATCGGTGGCCTTTGGCTACATCAAACTCGGAGACTCCCTCCACCTCGAATCGGCGCCAAACGCGGTGTCGGTAGATAAGTTCATCGAAAAGCCAAAAATGGTGACCGCTCGCAAGTATGTGGAGAGCGGAAAATACCTTTGGAATGCCGGCATGTTTATCGCTCCAGCCGCACTCCTGCTGGAGCAGTTGCAAAAATCTGAGCCGGAGCTGCACGCGGCGCTCAATGAGATTGCGGATGCGTGGGACACCATGTACCGCGAGTCGGTCATGCACAAGGTTTGGCCAACCTTAAAGAAAATTGCGATCGACTACTCGATTGCAGAGCCAGCGGCCGAGGCCGGTCTGGTTGCCGTGGTTCCAGGAAACTTTACCTGGCACGACGTGGGCGATTTCGCCGCTATCGCCGAGCTTCAGTCCGCCGGGCGCAGCGGAAACCTGGCTATTTTGGGCAACACCAAGGTGTTAGCCGATTCGTCCAGCGGAATCTTGGTGAGCGACACCGACCGCCTAATCGCCTTGATCGGCGTTGAGGACATCATCGTAGTAGACACCCCAGATGCGCTTTTGGTCACCACTAAGGAACACGCTCAAAGGGTGAAAAGCCTGGTGGATGCTCTTCGAGCCACGGGTCACAGCGACCTCCTGTAGGAACGAAAATGAATCGCTCGCTCGGAATTTTGGCCGCTGCAGTTACCCTCGGGTTGGTAAGTGGCTGCACCGCTGCTCCCGTAAGCAGCACCCCCACACCGGTTGATTACAAAGTGTGCCTGGTTTCCGACCAAAATGGTTTCAGCGACCACGGTGTCAACCAAGCCGCGTATTTTGGTCTCCTGCAGTCCGAAGCGCAGTTTGGACCAATGACTTCGGCCATCGAACTTGGCCCCAAAGACAGCAAGTACAAGGCTGGTCACGCGGTTCAGACCATGGTGAAACGAAACTGCAGTCTTATGTTTGCGGTGGGTCAGGTAAACGTGGCCGGAGTTCGCGCGGCTGCCATGCGCAACCCAAACCTAAAGTTCGCTCTGCTAGATGCTCAGTTGACCGATTCCAACGGTTCGGAACTGACCCTGCCAAATGTGGTTAGCGTCGAGTTCAACGACAGTCTGGCTGCACTGCAGGCGGGCTACCTAGCCGCAAGCCAAACCAAAAACAGCATGGTTGGTGTGATCGGAGACACCAATTCCGATCAAACCGTGACCACGGTCTTGGCTTTTAGAGATGGGGTCAAGCAATTCAACGCCGCTCACCAGGCTCAGGTTTCGGTAGTGGGGGCCGATTCTTCCGATTCCAGTTCGTGGAGACTAATCGGCACACTGCCAGAGGCTGCCCGCGTCGAGGCAAACGTGCGTGACCTTCTAAGCTCCGGTGCCTCGGTGGTTTTTGGTGTCAACGTTTCCAGCCTTGCAGTAGCTCATGCGGTTTCGCAGTTTGCGGATAAGTCCATGATCGGCTGGAACGCAGATCAGTATCTGGACCCGGATTTCGTCGATTACAAGCCCATTCTTTTGGCCTCAATCCAGAAGTCGGCGTCTGTGGCGCTGGTGTCGATTGTTGAGTCAGCCATGACCGGAACTTTCGTTCCAGGTTTGCTTGCCGGAGACATCGATGGCGCACCGCTGGTAAGCCTCACCTCCCAGCGCGACATCACCTTTGGAAATGGCATTGCGAGTGAGCTACAGGGTTTAAAGCCCACTTTGTAACGGGTCTGTTAATAATTTTCTCTAACCCCGTTTTACGCCCCAACTGAAAGTACGCTGAAGGCGTGGACGAAAAATCTTTTGCCCACAAATAAACAGGAGGAATTCAAGTGATTTTTTCGCGAATTGCGAAGGTTGCCGGTCTAACCGCAACCGCAGCGCTAGTACTCGCAGGTTGTGCAGCGGCGCCAGCCACCCCAACCGCAACTACCGTTGACTACAAGGCCTGCATGGTCTCTGACAGCGGTGGCTTCAAGGACGCTTCGTTCAACGAAGAGGCTTGGAACGGACTACAGAACGCCAAGAAGGACCTCGGCGTTCAGATTGCAACCGTTGAGTCGCCAAACAACGCTACCCAGACTGACTACACCAGTGGTGTTCAGTCGATGGTCGACGCCGGCTGTAACCTAATCGTCAACGTGGGCTTCAACCTTGCAGTTGCCACCCGCGACTCGGCAAAGACCAACACCAGCGTTAACTACGCACTAATTGACTCGTCTCTAAGCAACGATGACTACTCGCCATTGTCGCTAGACAACGTAAAGCCAATCCAGTACGACACCGCTCAGGCTGCATTCCTAGCTGGCTACCTAGCAGCTGGAACCACCAAGACCGGCAAGGTTGCCACCTACGGTGGAATGTTGTTCCCATCTGTAACCATCTTCATGGATGGCTTCAAGCAGGGTGTTGACTACTACAACAAGGCAAAGGGCACCAAGGTTGTTGTTCTTGGAGCCGAAGGCGCCGACAGCAGCAAGTGGGCTGCAACCGGTGACTTCAACGACCAGGCAAAGGGCAAGACTCTAACCGAGCAGTTCTTCTCGCAGGGCGCCGACATCATCCTTCCTGTAGCCGGCCCAGTGGGTATCGGTTCGGGTCAGGCAACTCTTGACCACAAGGGAACCCTTGTGATCGGTGTTGACAGCGACTGGTACGGTATCCCAACCCACGCTGCTTACAAGGCAAACATCCTCACCTCGATCGAGAAGAAGATGGCCAAGGCAGTTGAGGACATCGTTAAGAGCGGTGTTGACGGCAAGTTCACCGGTGGCGACGCCAACCAGTTCGTTGGAACCCTTTCCAACGGCGGCGTTCAGATCTCGGCAGAGCACGATGTAATGTACCCAAGCGGTATGCAGGCAGAGCTTGACGCTCTGAAGGCAGACATCATCTCTGGCAAGGTAAAGGTCACTTCGCAGTACAGCAAGTAATCAGTAAGTAGAACGGGGGTCGCCTTGGCGGCCCCCGTTTTTCTGCTTGCTAGTTAGACTAAAAATGTGGCTCGACTGTTGCCGAGCCGCCAGCAAAGATTGGGAAAGCAATGAAGCTTGAACTGCGGGGAATCACCAAGCGTTTTGGAGCCTTGGCGGCTAACGATAACGTAAGCCTGGTTGCCGAAGCCGGACAAATTCATTGCCTGCTGGGCGAAAACGGTGCCGGCAAATCCACATTGATGAACGTGCTCTACGGCCTTTACCAGGCGGACAGCGGCCAAATTCTTCTAGACGACAAGCCGGTCAAGTTTTCGGGTCCGGGCGACGCGATGGCCGCCGGTATCGGCATGGTTCACCAGCACTTCATGCTGATTCCTGTTTTCACGGTGGCAGAGAACGTGGTCTTGGGTCACGAGCCGGTGAAATTTGGGGGAGTCTTAGACATCGCAGCAGCCCGTAAAAAGGTGCGAGAGATTTCCGACCGCTTTGGTTTCGATGTAGACCCAGATGCCATCGTTGGGGAGCTCCCAGTGGGTGTTCAGCAACGCGTGGAGATCATCAAGGCCCTTATTACCGACGCCAAAGTTTTGGTTTTCGACGAACCCACCGCGGTTTTGACCCCGCAAGAGACCGATGAGCTCATGGCAATCATGCGCCAGTTACGCGATTCGGGTCGCGCCATTGTTTTTATCACTCACAAGCTACGTGAGGTAAAAGAAGTAGCAGACAAAATTACCGTGATGCGCCTGGGCAAGGTGGTTGGTGAGGCTAAGCCTTCAGACACAGCAGAAGCCATGGCATCGATGATGGTGGGCCGCGCGGTCGATCTAGAGGTGCGCAAAACTCCTGCCAAGCCTGGCGCTGCCGGCCTTGAGGTTTCGGGCCTAAACGTTTGGAACCACGAGGGTCAGCAAGTTCTGAACGACGTTTCGTTCCAGATTCACGCCGGCGAAATTCTGGTGATTGCCGGTGTTCAGGGAAACGGGCAGACGGAGTTGACCGAGGCGATCCTTGGAACCCAAACCAAGCACCACGGCTCTATCAAACTCTCCGGCCATGAACTGCTTGGCAAGACAGTGAAGCAGGTGTTGGACGCCGGGGTTGGTTTTGTACCGGAAGACCGCACCGAAGACGGCCTGGTAGCCGATTTCACAATTGCCGAAAACCTGATGCTGGATCGCAGCGATCGAGCACCTTTTGCCAAGCGCGGGGTTCTCCAGCTGGACTTTCTAGCCAAGTTCGCCGCCGAAAAAGTGGCTCAGTACGACGTACGTGCCCAGGGCATTCAGGCCAAAGCCAGCCAACTTTCCGGTGGTAACCAGCAAAAAGTTGTTTTGGCTCGCGAGCTGAGCCGCGAACTCAAACTATTGGTTGCCTCGCAGCCAACCCGCGGTCTGGACGTGGGTTCAATCGAGTTCGTTCACGAACAGATTGTGGCGGCCCGCGACAGCGGCATCCCAGTTTTGATTGTGGCCACCGAACTAGACGAAGCCACCCAACTGGGTGACCGCATTGCAGTTATGTACCAGGGCAAAATCATGGGCATTGTGCCGCCCGACACCGACCGCACAGTTTTGGGAAAGATGATGGCAGGACTAAGCGCATGATTTCTAAGTTCTTGAGAGGCAATATCGCACTCTCCGTTTTGGCGGTGCTGGTCAGTTTTGTGGTGGGCGGCATCCTGATTGCGTTGTCCGACCCAACCGTTCAGAGCAGCGCCAGTTACTTCACGGCTAGGCCAACTGACCTGCTTTCGGCAATTTGGAATGCGGTTTTCGGTGCCTACGACGCTCTTTTTCGTGGCTCGGTGTTTAACTACCAGGCTGCAACCACCACGGGAATGTTCAAGCCAATCACCGAAACCCTGGCTTTTGCCACACCGATTACCATGGCTGGACTCGGCTTGGCGGTTGCGTTTCGGTCTGGTCTATTCAACATCGGTGGCACCGGCCAGATCATCTTTGGAGCGATCTTTGCTGGCTGGGTAGGAATCAACCTAGACCTGCCTTGGATCCTGCACTTCCCGCTGGCAGTGTTGGCCGGAGTTTTTGGTGGAGCGCTGTTCGGTTCGATTGTTGGATTACTAAAGGCAACCACGGGTGCAAACGAAGTAATCGTGACCATTATGTTCAACTACATCGCGGCCCTTTTGCTGTCTTATTTCCTCAAGACACCGTTCCTGCAGGCACCGCACAACATCAACCCAATTTCCAAGCCGATTTTGGCTTCGGCAAAGTACCCAGCCTTCCTAGGGCCTAACTTCAGACTCCATGCCGGAGTATTTGCCATGTTGGCCGCCGTTGCGCTGGTGTGGTGGTTGCTCAACCGCTCTACTTTGGGATTCCAGTTCCGGGCACTCGGGCACAACCCAAGTGCCGCAAGAGTTGCAGGTATCAACATCGGTCTCAACTACGTGTTGGTCATGGCAGTCTCCGGTGCCCTTGCGGGTCTGGCTGGCACCTCTCAGATTCTTGGAACCGAGGGTTCGCTCACCACCGGTGTGGCTGCGTCATTCGGCTTCGATGCCATCACCGTGGCATTGCTTGGTCGGAATAACCCTTTTGGTGTGCTGGCGGCGGGAATCCTCTTTGGAGGACTTCGCGCGGGTGCGGTAACAATGCAGGCCAGTCAGGGCGTTCCGATCGACATCGTATTCATTGTGCAGTCCATGATCGTGCTGTTCATTGCCGCCCCTCCGCTGGTGCGCTCCATATTTAGGATTCGCGCGAAAGTTGAGGCAGCCTAATGAAGCTAAGTAACAAGACGCCAATCATTTTGGCCGTGGTGGCTTTCCTAGCGGTTCTCATTGCAGCATTCGCACCTTCGGGCACAACCGAGATCAAGTTCCAAGCTGAGGGAGACCTGCTTCCGCTTCCGAACATCGATGTTTCTGTGATGGCCGTGACCTGGTTCGCAGCAATCTTGATGTTGCTCCTGGCCGCCTATTCCTGGTTCCGCAGGCTGGTGCAAAAGCGCAGCAGCATTGCCTGGTTAAGCCCGGTTTTCGGTGTGCTCTTTGTGCTATCGGTGCTAACTACCCTTTACGCAGGCAAGACCATGACCCTAACTGCCTTACTTCAGGGATCGCTTTCGTTGGCGGTGCCATTGATTTTCGGTAGCCTCGCAGGTGTGCTCAGCGAGCGAGTGGGTGTGGTTAACATTGCAATCGAGGGTCAGTTGCTGGCCGGTGCTTTCTGTTCGGCTTTGGTGGCATCTTTGACCCACAGCATCTGGTTGGGTTTGATCACCGCGGGTATCGCTGGTGCGCTGGTTGCGCTGGTTTTGGCCGTTTTTGCTATTCGCTACGTGGTAGACCAAATCATCGTGGGTGTGGTTCTGAATGTGCTTGTGATGGGAATCACAAACTTCTTGTTCAGCACTCTCATGGGTGGCAACCTGGCTCTGTTCAACTCGCCACCGCGATTCGACACCATGCCGGTTCCGCTACTTTCGCAGATTCCGGTTTTGGGTCCGGTTTTGTTCGTGCAAACCCCCATTGTCTACCTCATGTACCTGGCCGTAGGCGTGGTCTGGTTCGTATTGTTCAAGACTCGCTGGGGACTTCGTGTGCGTGCGGTGGGCGAGTACCCTAAGGCCGCCGACACCGTGGGTATCAAGGTTTATCGCACCCGGTACATGAGCTTGATGATCGGCGGAAGCCTGGCCGGAATCGGTGGAGCGTTCTTTACCCTGGGTCAGGTTGGCGCCTTTGGTAAAGAGATGACAAACGGCGCCGGATACATTGCTCTGGCCGCGCTGATTTTTGGCCGTTGGAATCCGCTTTACGCAGCTCTGGCCGCCTTGCTTTTCGGCTTCTCCGAGAACCTGCAGTTTGGCTTGGCAATCATCGGTTCGCATGTACCGAGCGAATTCTTGCTGATGTTGCCATACGCCTTGACCGTGATTGCCGTGGCAGGTTTGGTGGGCAAGGTAACCGGCCCAGCGGCTTCTGGCAAAGCCTATATAAAGAGTTAGGTGGGCATTGTGACCGCAGGTTTGAATTCGGCATTTCCACAGAGCGATTCGGTTGATTGGGCCGCTCTAGAGGCAGAGGCAAAAGCAGCCATGGGCAAGTCCTACTCGCCCTATTCCAACTATCCGGTTGGTGCGGCCGCTTTCACCGATGACGGTCGCTTGGTCTCGGGCTGCAACATCGAAAACGCCAGCTACGGAGTAACCCTCTGTGCCGAATGCTCATTGGTGGGTGATCTGTTTCGCACCGGTGGCGGAAGACTGGTGGCCTTTTACTGCGTGGATGGCAAAGGCGAGATCCTGATGCCCTGTGGCCGTTGCCGCCAACTACTGTTTGAACACTCGGTTCCTGGGATGTTGCTCGCCACCGTTTCTGGAATCAAAACAATTGAGCAGGTTTTGCCCGATGCCTTTGGGCGCCGAGACCTCGAGGCTTACCGCGGAGATAAGAACAATGACCGAATTTAGCGCTGTAGAACTAATCATTGCCAAACGCGAGCACGGCGAACTTAGCACCGACCAAATCAACTGGTTGGTTGCCAACTACACCTCGGGCGTAGTGGCCGATGAGCAAATGGCTTCGATGGCCATGGCGATTTTGCTGAACGGCATGAACCGTAGAGAAATCAAAGACCTGACCATGGCAATGATTGCCTCGGGCGAGCGTTTAGATTTCAGCGGCTTGAAATCCACCACCGCAGACAAACACTCCACTGGTGGAGTGGGCGACAAGATCACTTTGCCGTTAGCCCCGCTGGTGGCTGTCTTCGGTGTTGCAGTGCCGCAGCTGAGCGGCCGCGGACTTGGCCACACCGGGGGAACCCTAGACAAACTGGAATCAATCCCGGGGTGGCGGGCAGCTCTAACCAACGATGAAATGTACCGCCAACTAGCCGAGGTAGGTGCTGTTATTTGCGCTGCTGGTTCGGGTTTGGCACCGGCGGACAAAAAGCTCTACGCACTTAGAGATGTCACGGGAACGGTTGAATCAATACCGCTGATTGCCAGCAGCATCATGAGCAAAAAAATCGCCGAAGGCACCGCGTCGCTTGTGCTCGACGTGAAAGTTGGCAGTGGTGCGTTCATGAAAACCCTGGATCGCGCCCGCGAACTAGCACAGACCTTGGTGGCGTTAGGTCAGGATGCCGGAGTGCGAACCTCCGCTCTGCTTACCGACATGTCAACCCCGCTCGGCCGCAAGATCGGCAACGCACTTGAGGTCGAGGAATCGGTTGAGGTACTTGCCGGAGGCGGCCCAGCCGACGTAGTAGACCTAACGGTTGAGCTAGCCAGCGAAATGCTGCGGCTTGCCGGGCAACCAGACGCCGATGTCCGCGCCGCCCTGAACGACGGGCGGGCCATGGATAAGTGGAATCGGATGATTCGCGCCCAGGGCGGTGACCCAACGGCGAAACTGCCGACCTGCCCGGAGAGCACCACCATTTTTGCCGAACAAGACGGCTACATTTCCAAGATTGATGCACTAGCCGTGGGTGTGGCTTCTTGGCGCCTGGGTGCTGGGCGTGCCAAAAAAGAAGACGCTGTGCAGTTGGGTGCGGGAATTGTTTTACACGCAGGCCTAGGCGACTGGGTGGTCAAGGGGCAGCCAATGCTAACCTTGCACAGCAACGATGCCGCTCGATTTGAGCGCGCCAACGAGGCCCTAAACGGCCAGATTTTGATCGATCCAGTAAACCCTCCCGCAGAGCGCACCATTCTGCTGGAAGCCATTCGCGGTTAGCCGCAAAAGAAAGTCACACCATGCCAAACTTCAACGTTCGTCAGCTGCCAAAGATCTCGCTTCACGATCACTTAGACGGCGGCCTTCGCCCGCAGACCATCATCGACCTAGCCGCCGAGATCGGTCACCAGTTGCCAGCAGACAACGCTCAAGACCTAGCCAAGTGGTTCTTCGACGCCGCCGATTCGGGTTCCCTGGTGCGTTACCTC
The DNA here is from genome assembly GCA_947373155.1 of Microbacteriaceae bacterium. Lineage (GTDB taxonomy): Bacteria > Actinomycetota > Actinomycetes > Actinomycetales > Microbacteriaceae > Rhodoluna. The sequence continues at coordinate 14,982 of CANBWO010000008.1, forward strand.
GAGACCTTCGACCACACCATCGCTGTGATGCAAACCGTTGAGGGCCTAAAGCGAGTAGCCAAGGAATTCGTGCTTGATCTAGCCAACGATGGCGTGATTTACGCCGAGATTCGTTGGGCTCCGGAGCAGCACCTCAAAGCTGGCCTGACTCTAGACGAGGTTGTAGACGCGGTTCAGGACGGCCTAGAAGAGGGCGTTGAGATTGTGGAGAAACAAGGCGGCTACATTCGAACCGGTCAGCTGGTCACCGCAATGCGTCACGCCGAACGCGGACTCGAGATTGCTGAACTCGCTGTGCGCCACCGCCTAGACGGCGTGGTTGGTTTCGACATCGCCGGAGCTGAACAGGGGTTTTTGCCAAGTCGCCACAAGGTTGCCTTCGATTACCTGGCCAGCGAGCTTTTCCCAGTTACCGTGCACGCGGGTGAAGCAGACGGCATTGACAGCATCAAGGATGCATTGGTAAGTGGCCGCGCTCTTCGTCTGGGCCATGGCGTGCGTATTGTCGAGGACATTTTGCTCTCCCGCGAAGACGGCGACACCGACTTCGTTCAGCTTGGGCCGGTAGCCCGCTGGGTATTCGATCGCGGAATCGCTCTGGAACTTTGCCCAAGTAGCAACCTGCAGACGGGAGCGATCGAGCTACTTGGTGACTCCATGGAAGACCACCCGTTCGACCTGTTCTACGAACTTGGTTTCAACGTGACCGTGAGCACCGACAACCGACTCATGAGCAACACCACGCTGACTCGCGAACTAGAACTTTTGGCAGACACCTTTGGCTATGGAATTGGCGATCTCGAGCAGTTCCAGATCAACGCCGCCCGTGCTGCCTTCCAGGATTCCGAAGCCCGCGACGAACTTGTGGACATGATTCTCGAGGGATTCAGCCACGTCCGCGGTGGTCGCCGCTAAAGGTTTTTGATTATGAGCCTTTTGGAAAAAGCCTTTGGCAAGGGCTCCATTTTGCTGAACCAAACCGCTGCCGATTGGCAGCAAGCAGTTCGGCTCGCCGGACGTGGCCTCGAGGCAAGTGGTTGCACAACAACTCAATACGCCGATGCCATGATCGCCACAATTTTGGAACTCGGCCCCTATTCGGTGATTGCTCCAGGTTTGGCTATGCCTCACGCCAGGCCAGATGAATCGGTTTTGCACACCGGAATGAGTCTGGTAACGCTTGCCAAGCCGGTTGACTTTGGATCCACGAATGATCCGGTGAGAGTGGTCTTTGCTCTCGCCGCACGCGATCACGATAAGCATCTGGAGCTTTTGAGTGAGTTCGCGGGGAAGGCATCCGACCCCGACTTTGTTAATTCGCTATTAAGTTGCCCAACCGAGGCACAAATAAGAACTTTGATTCACTAAACATTGGGAACATAGAAGTATGAAAATCATCGCGGTCTGTGGAGCGGGCATTGGCACATCGGTGCTGCTCAAAATGAACGCCGAGAAAGTGTTGCGATCTCTGAATTTGGATGCCACCGTGGAGGCAGCCGATCTCGAGACCGCTCGCGCTAGCCGCGATGCGCAAATCTTGCTCACAACTCCGGAACTGGTAGAAAAACTCCAGGGGCTTCCATCGGAGGTAATCGCAATCGAGCACGTCTTCGATCTTGGCGAAATTGGCGACAAACTCTCTGCCGCATTGCTCTAGTCAAATTTCATGTTGTCGTGGAGGTCAACTTTCACAAGTTCAAAGCCGCCAGAGCGAAGCTTGTAGTAGCTGAGCCTCTTGGCTTGGGGGACGTCCTGTTCAATCCACATCCGAAGGCCGTCGTCACCATTTCGGTTTATCGGCTTGTTGTCGGATCCGCGCACTTCGTGTGATTCACGGATCCTCTCGGCAGCATTCCTAGTGGTTACTAAGTCCAAGATCGCGCGGACAGTTTTTCGTGCCTCATCCTCGTCCATGTTGTTGCTGTTGAAGAAGTTAAAGAAACTTGGACTAAATCGGTAACTCTCGTCTTTGAGTGGGAAACGTTTGCGGTCGTCAGGTGTGTAGCGACCAATCCAGACGCGGCGGATTTCCTCGCGGAACCAAGTTTCGTTGTCGCTAAATCGATTTCTACGGCTGAAAGTATCCGAAGCATTGCGCTTATTGTGAAGGTTGAGTTTGCGTTCGTCGCGGGCACTATTTGCCCTAGTCTTTTCTTGCTCAAGCTGATTTTTGAGTGCGTTAATAGAGCTATTGGCCTGCATTACGTCATGTCTATAATCTTGAGCAAGTTTGGCGTATTTTTCTTGCTGAGCTAGTAGTTCGCCGCGAAGATTACTAATTGCCTGCCGATACATCTGCTCTTGGTCTGGAGCCAGACTTGCTTGACCCGATTTTTCTACACGAACCGCACCCGGCCCAGGCAGTGGAATTCCAACTTTATGAGCCGAGTTTGGTTCCGACTTAGATTTGGGAATCGTGAGATCTTCCTCATCGATGTCTGGCATTGCAAGCGGAACATAGTCATCTAGGTCTAGTTCGCTTTCGATAACCTCACGGTTGAGTTCCAGCCAAGGTAAGCCGTCAGGCAAAAGAGGCAGCGAAGACTTGGCAATCTCATCTTCATCGATGTCATCGAGCCGGAGCGCTACTTTGCCATGATCATCCCGATAAATTCGGACTTCCACAATATCTCCGAGGAACAGGTATCTGGAAATAACGTCAAGTGGGTTGCCAGTAATGCGGTTCTTGGCAACTGTGAATACCAGGCCCGGGAATATTTCTATTTGCGCGCTCTGCCTATCAGTTTGGCGAACAATTCCAAGGGTCACACATCCGTTCCCAAAGTGTGCCAAGGCATCCGCGGCCGAAAACTCTGCCGTGTGAGGTATGAAACGGCGCTCATTTACAAGGTAGACACCCTCAAGTTTTTGGCCTACTTTGTAGACCCAATCCACCGGAATACCCGGAAAAACAAGGTCTTGGGGAAGCGACGCAAGGGTATGGCCGTCAGCGAGTTGAACAAGTGCGCCATTAGGTTGAAACAGCATCTTTACCGTTGCCGTGACTTTTTTGGACTCCAAGATGGATTGCTTCAGCAGCGATGCATCGTTGGCGGCAGCCCAGATGTCACCCTCCAACAGGCGAGTCAATTTCTCTATTGTTGCCTTTTGGGGCGCCAGCCGAAGTAGGGCCGTTGCCTGAGTTTCAGGAAATCCTATGGGGTAAGTTCTTGCAGCCCCGGAATGAACCTGGCTGCCAGTAGGAAGCATTTCCTGCAGCAACCAAGTATTCTCGGGTCCAACAACCTCGAAAACATCACAAACTGCCTCTGTTTCGCGTGCCAAAGTCTGGGAGTCGTACGTGAGGTCTGTGGCGTGGTGAGGGGTCGTAACCACCGTAATAATTTTATTTCTGTTTGGATTTGTTATCTGCCGTGCCAAATTGGCAAGTTGCTCTTGCCTGACAATACGTTCAAAACCCATTTTTCCCCCAAATTTATTAGACATGCAAAGCCTAAAGGGGGGCTATGACACCGTTAAGAATGGCTGAGAAAGTAATTCATAAATATCTTCAACCTTGCTTGAGTAACTTTCGCATGTCAGTTTCAAGGCTTACTAATTTGTCCTGGGCAACTGCATCTGAGGCACCAACCGCCTGCAAATAGCATTTGAGTTTCGGTTCGGTGCCGCTCGGACGAATAATCACGCGGCGGCCATCTGGTAAGTCAAAGCGCAGGCCATCGGTGGCTGGCAAATCCGCAGAACCTACCGCTAGGTCGGTGAATTTTGCTGTTTGGCCATCGATGATTGCCGGCGGAGCCTGCCGCAGTGAGGCAACCAGCTGCTGTGCAACCGAGACCGATGCGAAGCGCAAGCTGATTTGCCCGGTTGCGTAGTGACCAAAAAGCGCGCCGAGGTCGGCTAGGTGCTGATCAAGATTGGATCCTGTCGCCAGCAGGCGATTGGCAAGGTCGGCTACCAGCAAAGCTGCGCTGATACCGTCTTTGTCCGGAGTGTGCGATGCGTCAACGCAGTAACCCAGCGCCTCTTCGAATCCGAAAAGCAGGTTCGGAACCTTGCTGATCCACTTGAATCCGGTGAGAGTCTGAACGTAACCCAAACCGTAGTGCTTGGCAACCGAATCCAACTGCGAACTGGAGACGATGGAACTTCCCAGGTTGCCGCTCACTCCGGCTCGCTGCGCCTTAGCAGCGAGTTCAGCGCCCAAAATAAGGCCAACCTGGTCTCCGGTGAGTTTTCGCCAGCCGCCCGCGACTGCAGAATCGGGAACCGCAACTGCCAGCCGATCGGCATCTGGGTCACAGGCCAAAATCAAATCGGCTTGCGCAAGTTGTGCGGTCTGAATCGCTAGATCCAGTGCCCCGGGTTCCTCTGGGTTGGGGAAAGCCACCGTTGGGAAACTGCCATCTGGGTCAATTTGTTGTGCCACCAAAACGGGGTCGTGTAGGCCAGCCGATTCGAATACCGATCGAGCCGTAGCCCAACCGACACCGTGCATTGCGGTGAACACAATCTTTATCTGGCGACTAGGTTGAGGCGCTACTAGGCCAGCCGTGTGAGCTATGTACCAGGCGCGCAATGCGCCTCCGCCGGTCTCAAAATCCAGGCTCTTGGGCAGTTGATCGAAAGTCTGCGATGCTGCCACCGCGTGAATATGAGCGGCGATCTGCGAGTCGACCGGACTGATGATTTGAGATCCACCGTTGGAGCCACCCAGGTAAACCTTGTATCCGTTATCGCGCGGAGGGTTGTGGCTGGCAGTCACCATCACACCCATGCTGTAGCCACCCTGCTTCACCGCGAAAGCCAGCATCGGGGTCGGCACATATGTATCAAAAAGCAGAACATCCATACCCGCGCCGGCAAAAATCTGTGCGGAATCCTGGGCAAAGACATCGCTGTTGATTCGCCCGTCAAAGCCAATAACCACCGATGGCCGCTTGCCACCGGCAGTGAATTCCGGATTAGCCAACAACCAGTTGGCGATTCCGGCGGCGGCTTGTGCCACAAGAACTCGATTCATGCGGTTTGGCCCAGCGCCGAGTTCTCCTCGGAGTCCTGCGGTTCCAAAACCAATCCGGCTACCGAAGCGATCCGCCAGACCGGCCGCGTCGACAGATTCGATTAACGCTTTGAGTTCGGCCCTGGTAATTTCATCGGGGTCCTGATTCAACCAGGCTTTAGCCTGATCTAAAAGCTGGGCATCCATGGTTTAAAGCTTTGCCACAATCTGGGCTAGCAGTGCGCTAATGCGTGCCTCGGCTAGTTGACCAGACTCAATGACTTCGGCGTGACTGAGCGGGTTTGGGCTGATGCCGGCGGCCAAATTGGTGATTAGTGAAAGCCCAAGCACCTTCATTCCGGCCTGGCGGGCAGCGATGGCCTCTAGCGCGGTAGACATGCCAACAATGTGACCGCCCATGATTTTTGCCATCTGTACTTCGGCAGGGGTTTCGTAGTGCGGACCACGGAACTGAACGTAAACGCCTTCGTCGAGGCTGGAATCTACTGTGCGTGCCAAATCCCTAAGCTCGCGCGAATACAAATCGGTTAGGTCTATGAAAGTGGCACCCTCTAATGGGCTGCTGGCGGTCAGGTTGATGTGATCGCTAATCAGAACTGGCTGGCCGGCGCTCCAGGTTGGCTTGATGCCGCCGGCACCATTGGTGAGAATCATGGTTTTGACCCCGGTCGCGGCTGCGGTTCTAACGCCGTGAACTACTCGGCGAACCCCGTGTCCCTCATAAAAATGGGTGCGTGCGCCAAGAACCAGAGCGTGCTTTCCGCTGGGCAAAAGAATGGAACGAATGGTTGCCACGTGTCCGGCAACCACCGGTGCGCTGAATCCAGCAATCTGGGTGGCATCGATGCTGGCCACCGTTTCACCCATTAGGTCTGCTGCCTTGGCCCAACCGGAACCAAGGGTCAAAGCGATGTCGTGCTTGGCAACCCCGGTTAGTTCAGCAATCTGGTCGGCCGCTAACTTTGCGACTTCCATTGGGTTAACTTCGTTGTCTTCTAATGGGTTAGGCATGAATTTGAGTCTAGTTGTGGGGGACAATAGAAGAGTGGACAAGAACCTAAAAAAGAAGCATCACATTGTCATCATTGGTGGCGGCCCTGGCGGATACGAAGCAGCACTGAGCGGACGCCAACTCGGAGCCGACGTAACACTAATTGAGAAGAACGGTATCGGCGGAAACGCGGTACTCACCGATGTGGTTCCATCCAAGACTTTGATCGCAACCGCCGAGGCAGCTCAGCGAGTGGCACACGCCAACAACCTTGGCGTGAAGCTCACCTTTGCCGGGCAGCCGGTAAAGCCAAAGATCGAGATCGACCTGGCCGTGGTCAACCAGCGCCTGAAAGACTTAGCAGAGCAGCAGAGCGCCGACATGCTGGCCGAACTTGTCTCTGCCGGAGTCCGAATTATTCACGGCACCGGAAAACTTGACGGAAATCACCACGTGATTGCCACCCCGAGCGATGGCGGAAAGCCTGAGCGTATCGAGGCAAAGACGATTATTGTTTCTGTCGGTGCCACACCGCGTGAACTGCCTGATGCCAAGCCAGATGGCGAGCGAATCTTTACCTGGGCTCAGCTGTACAACTTGCAGGAGCTACCGGAGCACATGATTGTGGTTGGTTCTGGTGTGACCGGAGCTGAGTTCGCCAGCGCCTATTCCTACTTGGGTTCCGAAGTCACTCTGATTTCCAGCCGCGCCACAATCTTGCCTTCCAGCGATGCCGATGCCGCCCAGGTAATCGAGACCGTGTTCCGCCGCACCGGCATCAACATTCAGAGCGAATCTCGTGCCGACAAAGTGGTGAACACAGGTAGCGGAGTTGAGGTCACCCTCAGCACCGGCGAAGTCATCAAGGGTTCTCACTGTCTAATGGCCGTTGGGGCGATTCCAAACACCGCGGGTCTTGGTCTTGAAGAAGCCGGAGTTCTCCTGACCGATTCCGGACACGTCGATGTAAACAAAGTGGCCCGTACCTCGCGCGCCAACGTTTACGCGGTGGGAGACTGCACCACCTTTATGCCACTGGCCTCGGTAAGTGCCATGCAGGGCCGCACCGCAGTGTTCCACACCATGGGCGATGTCTCTGCTCCAACCAACCTGCGTCACGTGACCGCCAACATCTTTACCGCGCCAGAGGTTGCCACCGTGGGCTGGACCGAGAAAGACGTGGCAGACGGCAAGGTCAACGGCTTTGTAAAAAAGATCATGCTGAACACCAACCCGCGCGCCAAAATGCAGGGCATCGATGATGGTTTTATCAAGCTGATTTGTTCCACCGGCGGCACCGTAATCGGCGGCGTTGTTGTGGCGCCTCGAGCCAGCGACCTCATTTACCCAATCGCCATCGCGGTGGAAAACCGACTCACGGTAGACGAGGTGGCTAGAACCTTTACCGTTTACCCATCTTTGTCGACCACCATCCAAGAGGCGGCCCAGGACCTGCACCTACCAACGGACTAGTTCTTCCAAACCAAGGGTTCTGCAAACACGCCAGAAGTTTTTCAAAAAGAAAACCCCCAGCCAGAAGGCCGGGGGTTTTTACTTTAACGTCTAGGCAAACTCGATCAGCATGGTGCCGGCTGGAACAGTTTCGCCAACTGCGGCGCCAATGGCCTTCACGGTTCCACTCTTGTGGGCGGTCAGTGGCTGTTCCATCTTCATGGCCTCAAGCACCACAACAAGGTCGCCCTCGTTGACTTCCTGGCCCACTTCAACAGCAATCTTGACCACGGTGCTCTGCATCGGTGCCTTGATTTCGTTGGCGTTTCCGCCAGCGGCCACGCCAGCGGTCTTCTTACGCTTGGCTGCGCCACCCGCTGCCGGTGCTGCTGCAACCCCGCTGAACATGCTGGCAGGCAGGCTAACCTCGATGCGTTTGCCGCCAACTTCGACCACAACATTGTTGCGCTCGCCGGCCTCCGCGCCCTCGCCCGCATCGCCCGACCAAGCCGGAATGTCGTTGTTCCACTCGGTTTCAATCCAACGCGTGTAAACGCCGAACTTTCCATCGATGCCGATAAAAGCAGGCTCATTCACAATCTTCTGGTGGAACGGCAGCACGGTAGGCATGCCTTCGATTTTCATCTCGGCTAGGGCTCGGCGGCTGCGGGCCAAGGCTTCTTCGCGAGTGGATCCGGTAACGATCAGCTTGGCAATCATGCTGTCGAACGAACCCGAAATCTCGTCGCCCGATTCAACTCCGGTGTCAACGCGAACGCCCGGGCCGCTAGGAGCCTTAAACAGGCTCACCAGACCAGGGGCTGGCATAAAGTTGCGACCGGCGTCTTCTCCGTTGATGCGGAATTCAAAACTGTGACCCTTGATGATCGGGTCTTCGTAGTCCAGCACGCCGCCCTCGGCTAGGCGGAACTGCTCGCGCACTAGGTCGAGTCCCGTGACTTCCTCGGAGACCGGGTGCTCCACCTGTAGACGGGTGTTTACCTCCAGGAAGCTGATGGTGCCATCTTGGGCAACAAGGAACTCACAGGTGCCGGCACCCTGGTAGCCAACCTCCTTGAGGATCGCCTTAGAGGCCTCGTATAGGCGTTGGTTTTGCTCAGGGGTAAGGAATGGGGCCGGAGCCTCTTCTACCAACTTCTGGTGTCTGCGCTGCAACGAGCAGTCGCGGGTGCTAACCACAACAACGTTTCCGTGGGCGTCGGCCAAGCACTGGGTTTCCACGTGACGAGGCTTCTCCAGGTACTTCTCTACAAAGCACTCACCGCGACCAAAGGCAGCAATTGCCTCGCGGGTTGCACTTTCGAATAGCTCGGCTACTTCTTCTTTGTTGTAAGCAACCTTGATGCCGCGCCCGCCGCCACCGAAGGCAGCCTTGATGGCAACTGGCACACCGTGCTGAGCCACAAAATCTAGAACCTCGGAGGCGCCCGAAACCGGGTTTAGAGTACCCGGTGCCAATGGTGCGCCAACCTTTTCGGCTACGTGACGTGCCGAAACCTTGTCGCCAAGCATCTCGATTGCCTTAGGCGATGGGCCGATCCAAATGAGTCCGGCAGCAATAACAGCGCGGGCAAAGTCTGCGTTTTCGGCCAAGAAGCCGTAGCCAGGGTGAACCGCATCGGCGCCGGAGGCAGCGGCGGCGGCCAAAATCTTTTCAATAACCAGGTAGGTCTCAGGCCCGGTTGTTCCGTTTAGCGCGTAGGCCTCATCGGCCATCTTGACGTGCATGGCGTTGCGGTCTTGGTCGGCGTAAACGGCAACCGAGGCAATGCCCGAGTCTTTGGCGGCACGGATGATGCGAACAGCAATCTCGCCGCGGTTGGCAACTAGAACCTTGGTGATTTTCTTAGCAGAAGTCATAGTCCCTCTAGCCTATTGGCTTGCTCCAGAGCGTGGGGTATTCGATGCCAAGTTCAAGTATCAATTCACGCAACGTAGGCAGGCTCAAACCCACCACGGTGTGAGGATCACCCTCGATTCGGCTGATAAAAGCGCCACCCAGGCCATCGATGGTAAATGCGCCGGCCACTTTGAGCGGCTCACCCGTTGCTACATAGGCTTCAATCTCTGCGTCACTCAGCTGGGCAAAGTGAACTGTGGCGTGGCTAACCCGGCCAACAGCGATGGGCTCCGCAGGGTTGCGGTTGTCGATTACCCAGTGGCCGCTGTAAAGTCGGCCCGAATTGCCGCGCAGCGCCTTCCAACGGTCGATAGCCACCTGAGGCAGGTGTGGCTTGCCCAAAGATTCGCCATCAAATTCCAGCGATGAGTCGCAGCCGATAATGACTGAGCCGGCTACCTCTGGTCGGTTCAGCACTGCTTCCGCTTTGGCGCGGGCCAACAGGCCAACCATTTGGCTGGTGTTCTGGATCAATCCCTGGGCTTTTCCAACGGCCGTCACCTCGTCTTCGTCTACCAGAGGGGCAATGGTTACGGGTTCAATGCCTCCGGCGCGAAGCAAACTTAGGCGGGCTGGAGAAGTGGATGCGAGCACAACGCGGGTCATGTGTTCAAGGGTATGGAACACTTGACTAGTGGACAAATCAATCAACTGGACCGGTCAGCAGCTAACTCTTCGAATTGAGAAGGTGGCGCATGGCGGAATTTTCGTCGCCCGCCATGATGGCAGGGTGGTTTTCGTCTCGCATGTTTTGCCTGGTGAAATGGTCAAGGCAGTGGTTTTCGAGGACCGAACCGGCTCTTTCTGCCGTGCGGAGCCAATCGAAATCCTCGAGGCTTCGCCCGACCGCGTGAAGCACGTCTGGAAAGAAGCGGGTGTCGGCGGTGCCGGTGGCGCAGAGTTTGGGCACATCAAATTGTCTCGTCAGCGTGAACTAAAAGCTGATGTCCTGGAAGAATCTCTTGACCGCATGGCGGGAATCAAGATGCGCCCGGTGGTTGAGGCCGTCCCAGGCGACGACGAAGCCAACGGCTTGGGCTACCGAACTCGCGTGCAGTTGCACGTGGATATGTCTGGCGATGCCGGCCCTTACAAGGAGCGCAGCCATGAGGTTGTGCAGGTAAAGAAGCTTCCGCTAGCAGTAGAAGACATCAATGATCTTGGTTTGCACACTCGCAACTGGCAAGACGTTAGCAAGATCGAAATTGCCACCAGCAGTTCTGGTCAAATCCAATGGAAGATTGACAAGAAACTAAAGGGTGATGCCCGCTTGATTGAGCGCGCGGCGGGGCGAACCTTCCGTATCACCGGTGGCGGTTTCTGGCAGGTTCACAAGGGTGCGGCAAATCTTCTCACCGATGCGGTTACCCAGATGGTTGCCGAGGTTGGCTTAGACCTAAACGCCCCAAACCTGGACCTCTACGGCGGTGTTGGCCTGTTCGCTGGTGCTCTGGCATCTAAGTTCGCCAACCGTGTCAAGGTCACCACGGTTGAAAACGCCAAGCAAGCTACCGAGGACGCCAAGTTGAACCTGGCCGACTTGCCTGCTGTTCGCGCCGTTTTTGCGCCGGTTGAGCGCTTTATCGTTGAGCAGGTAACCGACTCCAAGAACGGGGTCATTGATTACAGCCAAGCGACTGTTATTTTGGACCCACCGCGTTCCGGTGCGGGCGCCAAAGTCATCGGCTCCATCATCAAGCTGGCTCCAAAACACATTATTTATGTGGCCTGCGACCCAGTTTCGTTGGCACGCGACCTGAAGCAGCTGTTGGAATCTGGTTACCAGATCAAAAAGCTACGAGCATTCGATCTTTTCCCTCACACTCACCACCTTGAAACCGTAGTAAGTCTGGTCCCCGCTTCGTAACCTCTGGGTAACACGTCTGGGTAAGAATGCGAAATCGCAACCCAATGTCGGTGGTCTGCCGTTAGATTATGGATATTGGTTATTTGGAGTGATTTCTGTTGAGTTCGACTTCGCCTAGGGTGGGCCCGCTAGCATCATCGCGCGCCAGCACCTTTGCAGCGCGCCGCATAGATATTATTTTGGGCCGGGTTTATTCATTAGTTTTGGCTTTAAGCACCGCCGAAATGGCGCTAAACGCGCTCAAGCAAGCGCCTTACTTGCAGCCGGTTTTATTTTGGCTAACGCTCGGTTCGGTGATCGCAAGTGTTATTGGTTTGGCAATTAGCAACTGGTTCCTAGATGCCTCCAAGATTTGGTACACCTTGCACTTGGTCACAATCGTGGCAACGCTGGTTTTCTGGCAGTTTCAGGTCATAGACACCAATCACCTTCCCGTGGATTTCACTCCGTGGGTCTGGTGGGGCCTGGGCATGGCCTCGCTCTCTGCCGGTTTTGGGCTCAGCATTCGCTGGAGCGCGGTTTTCATCACACTAATTCCGATTTGGTTTATTTTTCTTAGGATTTCGCCAGATGGCGGCTCTTCGAGTTTTGGCCGGGCAGTCCAAGACGCGGTCTATACGTTTTTGATCAGCGCAGTTTTTACCGCCCTGGTACAAATGCTTAAGTACCGCGCCTCACAACAAGATGCCGCCAACCTCGAAACCCAAACTGCCGCGGCTAAGACAGCCAGCTTCGATGCAATTCAGCGCGAGCGAATTCGACTTTCTGCAGTAGTCCAACAGAAGATCATTACCGCCCTAGAAAAAGCAGCCACAGCAGACACCGCGGCGGCGCAAAAGGAAGCGGCGGCGCTTGCTTCCGCAGCTATCCAAAAATTGGCCAACTACACCTTTGAGGAATTTGATTACCGCGAGAAGGTTTCGGTGGCAAGCCTTTTCAACGCTATCGAGGTGGCGGTTGCTGAACAGGCACCAATTTTCAAGATCGACTCAGAGGCGATCGGCAACATTCAGGTTCCTGCCGGAGTCTCAATCGCTATTACCGAGGCAACAATGCAAGCTGTCACCAACTCCACCATGCATGCCGGTGGCCCAGAGGTAAATCGTGTTTTGATCATGAAGTCCAACGACAAAGGGCTCAAGATCGTTATCAAAGACGACGGCGTTGGTTTCTGGCCCAACCGAATCCACAAGGATCGACTCGGTTTCAGGGTGATGATTGTCAGAAACGTTGAATCGGTTGGCGGGCATGTCAACCTGCAAACGGCGCCCGGAGACGGCACCTCCGTGATTCTTAAGTGGGATGCAAATGAGTAACTTTGCTCGCTGGGGAGTTACGGCATTGGTGTTGGGGTTTGCCATAAACCACCTGATACTCGGATTATTTTGGCTGCCAACTTACACCCAGCCTCTAACTCCGCTTCTGGCTTTTGCGCTCTACGTATTTGCGGTGGCGCTAACCGGGCTGGGCAACCAAACCTTGCGCATTCCCACCTGGAAAGCCTTGGTCAGTCTTGTAGTTGCGGTTCTTCTTCCGTTTTTAGTACTCGAGGCACTTCCGTTAGCCAACAGCGAGCCAAATGGAAGCTATCAAACCTGGTTTGTTGCCGGATCAAGCACTCTCATGGCGATCGCGACTGCTCGCGGCCACGCAATCATCGGATGGATCGGCCTGGCGTCACTTTGGATTCAAGTGATTCTCTGGGGTGGGGCGCCGGTGATCACCACTTCCGGTTTGATCGGTGCTCTGCTCGTGGTGGCGGCCAGCTACGCTATCGGTCGTGGCCTAACCTCCATCGCTATTCAGACTCAAGCGTATTTAAACCAGGGCATTGCCACCAGCACTCGCGCGGCACATTTGACCTCAAGCCGAACCGAACGTCAACGCCTGCTCAAAAACATCATGCTCACCAGCTTGCCCCTGTTGGAACGAATCGAGTCCACGAAGGGCAAACTAAGCGAAATCGACCGCGCCGAAGCCGAACTCCTAGCTGGCAGATTGTCCGACGAGATTAAAGGCCGAGGCCTAATGAGCGACGGAATCCGAGTGGCAACCCGCGAAGCCAGACGCCGTGGCGTGACCGTGAATTTTCTAGACGTAGGCGGCCTAGACAACGCCACGGCAGAGCAAATCGAAGCCATTCAGCTGAGTATCGAGCAGGCTATTTCTGCTACCAACGCTGGCGAAATAAACATTAGAGCACCCAAAAACGAGAGTTATCTGGTGAGTGTTATTGCCACAAGACCAGAAGCAGATGCACCAGATATCTGGTTGCGACTCTCGTAAAGCACAAAAAAGCGCTCCTGCCCAATCGGCAGAAGCGCTTTTCTTTGGCTTGTTAGAGCGAAAGTGCGTAACGCAGGGTGTCTAGGCTCAATCCACCCAGATCAAGTGCGCGTTTGTGCCAGGATTTGATGTCAAAGTCGGCACCGGCTTTGGCAGCTGCTTCATCGCGAAGCTGCTCCCAAATACGCTGACCTACCTTGTAACTCGGAGCCTGTCCCGGCCAACCAAAGTAACGGTTGACTTCGAATGCAACAAACTCAGGGCTCATGTTCACGTTGCTCAACATGAAGTTGAGCGCGTAGTCGTAGTCCCAAACCCCGGTGCCATCCAGGCGAGGCTTGCCAAGGTGAACACCGATGTCCAGAACCACTCGGGCCGCGCGCATGCGCTGTCCATCCAGCATTCCGAGGCGGTCTGCCGGGTCGTCTAAAAAGCCTAGGTCTGCCATCAGGCGTTCTGCGTAGAGCGCCCATCCTTCGCCGTGGCCGCTGGTCCAAGAGGCCAGACGACGCCAGGAGTTGAGCTGATCCTTGTTGAAAACCTGCTGCGCTACCTGAAGGTGGTGACCTGGAACACCCTCGTGGTAAACCGTGGTGGTCTCGCGCCACGTGTCGAACTCGGTTACGCCCACTGGAACGCTCCACCACATTCTGCCCGGGCGACTAAAGTCATCGCTAGGTCCGGTGTAGTAGATGCCGCCGGTCTGGGTTGGGGCAATCATGCACTCCAACTTGCGAATCGGTTCAGCAATGTCAAAGTGGCTCTTACCAAGCTCTGCAACCGCGCGGTCGGAAAGCTTTTGCATCCACTTTTGTAGTTCGTCGGTTCCGTGAAGCTTGCGCGATTCATCGCCGTTCAAAAACTCAATGGCCTCAAGCACGGTTGCCCCGGGCTTGATTAGCTTTGCAACGGCTTCTTGCTCTGCGGTCACCCGAGCCAACTCCTGGATACCCCACTCGTAGGTCTCGTCGAGGTCTAACTTGGCACCAACAAAGGCGCGGCTCAACAGGCTGTAGCGCTCGCGGCCGATTGCGTCTTCTCGGGTGGCTCCCGGCAGAAGGTGATTCTTTAGGAAGGCACCAAACTGGGCGTAGGCATCGGTGGCATCCGCGGCTGCCGCTACTAAATCGGCTTTGAGTGAAGCCGAAAGTTCGCCAGATTCAGCCTTGGCGTTGGCGGCAAACTCAATGAAGAAGCCATCGGCTGCGGTCAGCTGAGCAACCTGAGCAATGCCCTGCTCTACCTGGCGTCGAGCCGGGGCATCCTTGGCATCTAAACCGATCTGTAGGCAGGCCTGGTATCCGGCCAGTGCTCCGCGAACCGCGCGCATACGGGCTGCTAGGTTTACCCAGTTTTGCTCGGTGGCGGTTGCAGACAGGTCGAAGATATCGCGAATGCCCTGCAGGGGAGACGCAATCACGTTCATATTGCGGTGCCAGAGACCGGCATCATGGGTTTCGTTCGAAAGCTGTAGGTCGTTAGTCATGGCGTCGCGGGTAACGCGATCGGTGTCATCTACCGGCTGAGCAGCTGCAAGTTGAGCAAGGACCTCCACGCGCTTGGCATAGGCCTGGGCGTGCGATTCTGGGGATTCGTCGTCTAGCTTGTCATCGGCGCCTGGGCGACCGATGTAGGTTGCAAAACTTGGGCTGTTATCGGCTAGCCAGTCGAGGTACGAATCTGCAATCTGGTCGATTTGCGAGGGAGTGCGCGCCATTGCGTGTCCTTTGATCATGGCCAAAGGCGACTATGCCTAGGGCCGATTTTTTTGAATGCTACGAGCCTAGTTCAAACCAGACCTAAAGCTCGCTTGCCATTGGTTCTGACCTGGAGTCAGACTGCCGCGCAAAAGCCCAGGATTGCGGTTCCAACGCGAGGTTGGCTCGGCCTTCTTGGCATTCTGAGCGGTCACCGCATTTGCCTGCGATGCCTGGAGAACAGCGATTACCACCGCTAGTTCCTGGCTGGTCGGGTTTCCGGAAACCACTTTTAGATGTGGCTGAATGGCATTGTTTTCTGTCATTTTGCCGGCCTAAAGCGGAATGTTTCCGTGCTTCTTTGGTGGCACCACGGCGCGTTTGGTGCGAAGTGCGCGCAGTGCCTTGATGACCGAGATGCGGGTTGCGGAAGGCTCAATGATGCCATCCAGCTCGCCACGCTCCGCTGCCAAGAATGGGCTTGCCACGTTGTAGGTGTATTCGGCGGCAAGTTGAGCGCGAACCGCGGCCACGTCTTCGCCGGCAGCCTCGGCAGCCTTGATCTTGTCGCGGAACAGAATGTTTACGGCTCCCTGGCCGCCCATCACTGCGATTTCGGCGGTCGGCCATGCCAGGTTGATGTCGGCTCCCAGTTGCTTTGATCCCATAACAATGTAGGCGCCGCCGTAAGCCTTGCGGGTAATCACGGTGACCAGAGGCACTGTTGCTTCGGCGTAGGCATAAAGCAACTTGGCGCCGCGGCGAATAACGCCGGCCCACTCCTGATCGGTACCCGGAAGGTAACCAGGCACGTCTACCAGCGTGATGATAGGAATGCTGAAGGCATCGCAGAAACGAACAAAACGGGCGGCTTTTTCGCCAGCCTCAATGTTCAGTGTGCCTGCCATGGCCTGAGGCTGGTTGGCAACAATGCCCACGCTTCGGCCATCGATGCGAGCAAATCCAATGAGGATGTTCGGAGCGTAAAGCCCCTGGACCTCTAGGAACTCGTTGTCATCCACGATCCCTTCGATGACCTTGTGCATGTCATAAGGCTGGTTTGGCGAATCTGGAATCAGGGTGTCCAGGGCTAGGTCCTCAGAGGAAACCGCAAGCTCAGAACTTGCCGCGTAAATCGGGCTTTCTGCCAGGTTGTTTTCCGGCAGGTAACTAAGCAGGCTTCGTGCGTAGTCGATCGCGTCTTCTTCATCGCTGGCAAGGTAGTGAGCCACACCGGAAGTCTTGTTGTGCGTGAGCGCGCCACCCAGTTCTTCCATTCCCACGTCTTCGCCGGTAACGGTCTTGATTACATCCGGACCGGTGACGAACATGTTCGAGGTCTTGTCCACCATGATCACGAAGTCAGTTAGCGCTGGCGAGTAAACCGCTCCACCGGCAGCCGGGCCCATGATTATAGAAATCTGCGGGATCACACCGCTGGCCATGGTGTTGCGCTTAAAGATTTCGCCATACTTACCAAGTGCAATAACGCCCTCTTGGATACGAGCACCGCCCGAATCCAGCATTCCGATGCAAGGAACACCAGTTGCAAGCGCTAGGTCCATTACCTTGATGATCTTGTTTCCGGCGGCTTCTCCGAGCGAGCCACCAAAGATGGTGAAGTCCTGGCTGTAAACGGCCACCTGGCGGCCATCGATGGTTCCCACACCGGTTACCACAGAGTCGCCGTAAGGACGGTTCTTGTCCATGCCAAACGCGGTCGAACGGTGACGCACGAACTCGTCTAGTTCCTCAAAGCTTCCTGGGTCCAGAAGCATTTCGATGCGCTCGCGGGCGGTTTTCTTACCCTTAGCGTGCTGCTTGGCGATTGCCGCTTCGCCACTGGCTAGGACTGCCTCGTGGTACCTGTTGCGCAGGTCCGCGAGCTTTCCAGCGGTGGTCGAAAAATCGGGGGTTTGGTTCTCTGCAGACAAAGTTCACTCCGGTAGCTAGATACTGCCCCAAGCCTAGCAACGCTATTCTTGCCACATGCAACTATCGGCCAGTCAAAAACTAACTCCCCGATTGGAATGGCGCCAGGAAACGGGCAGCACCAACCTGGATTTGATGCAACTTGCTGCTTCGGAAAACCTGCCGCACTTCACCGTTTTTGCAACCGCCAACCAGGTCGCTGGTCGAGGGCGCGCTGGTCGGGTTTGGCAAGCACCTAAGGACAGCGCGCTGGCAATCAGCGTTTTGCTCAAGCCCAATTTAGACTCCGACACCAATCTGGGGTCACTTGGTTGGTTGCCACTTTTGGCGGGCCTTGCCATGAGCCAAACCGTTGCAGGGTTTTTGCCGACTGCCGAGGTGGGCGTAAAGTGGCCCAACGATGTCCTTGTGAACGAACACAAAATCAGCGGCATTTTGACTGAAATGACTACAAGCGGCTCTGCTGTGGCCGTGGTGGTTGGTTCCGGAATCAACATTTCGCAGTTGCAGAGCGAGCTGCCCATTGCCAACGCCACATCCTTGGCGATCGGCGGGGCACAACTGCCAACCGACCTAACTTTGCGATTAGACCGGGTGCTTTCCAGCTACCTAACCAACCTGAACCACTGGTACCAAAGATTTGCTCAGGCCGGCTTTAGCGCGGAGGCCAGCGGCCTCAGGCAAGCGGTGTCGGACAACTGCGTGACTCTGGGGCGTGAAGTGCGGGCGATTTTGCCGGGCGATAGCGAACTGGTGGGGCGGGCTGTTTCCATCGATGATTCTGGGCGATTAATTCTTGATGTTTTAGGGGTGAAGACCCCGGTTGCCGCCGGAGATATTGTGCACTTGCGGCACTGATTGCCAACGAGCTGCCCCAAGTAAGACACAATTGAAAAGTGAGTTTTGAAGCCGAGGTCCTGCTGGGGCGTTTTCGCGCGCGTGGAACTCGATTGATCTGGCCAACCATATTCCTAGGGCTCACGTGTTTCTTGGCCACTTTCCTGGTTGGAAAACTCACTGAGCAGTGGCAGCAAATTGCCGCTTACGTGGTCTACGGGCTGATCCTTTTGCTTGGATTCCTGGTTCCAGTCTTGCGTTATCTAACCGCCTGGACAGACTTGACTTCAAGTCGGGTAGTTCAGCGCAGCGGACTCTTTGGGCAGCACTTCCGACAGATTTCCTATCAGCAAATCGAGCGGGTTGAACTGGGAGCCGGCCGATTGATAACACTTTATGTTGCGGGCGAAGAAGCCATGGAACTGAGATCTATCCCCAAAACCCGCATCGTGGCTCAAGAAATCAGCCGCCTGAGTGCTAAGTAGGACCAAATGACTGAACTTCGTGTCGGTGTAATCGGCGGCGGCCAATTGGCCCGCATGATGACCCCACCAGCTATCAACCTGGGGATCAACATCAAGGTGCTCGCAGAAGCACCGGGGTCTAGCGCTGCTCTGGCAACCACCATGGTGGGCGATTACACCCAGGTTGAGGTGGTTCGCGAATTCGCCAAATCGGTAGACGTGATTACCTTCGATCACGAACACGTTCCGCTGACCGTGCTTAGGCAATTAGAGGCCGAGGGCGTCAGCGTTCAACCTCCTAGCAAGGCTCTTGCCTTTGCCCAAAACAAGTTGGAAATGCGCACCCGTTTGGGTGAACTCGGGCTTCCAATGCCGCACTGGGCCGAAATCCACGATGCCGGTTCACTGGAGCTATTCATTGCCGAACACGGGGGAGTGGCCATTCTGAAGACCCCTATTGGCGGCTACGACGGCAAGGGTGTGCGCGTGGTGCGCAGCGCCTCCGACGCAGCGGACTGGCTGAGCGAAGAAGGCTTAGCCAAGGTGGGCGGGCACCTTTTGGCAGAGGAAAAAGTTGATTTTGTGCGTGAACTAGCGCAGCTAAGCGCGCGTAATGTGAGCGGTGATTTCCAGGCTTGGCCATTAGTTCAGACCGTTCAGGACAACGGAGTTTGCTCAGAGGTATTGGCGCCCGCCCCAGGTGCCAGCCAAGCCACCTTGGTGGAGGCCGCCCGAATCGCCCGTCTGGTCAGCGAAGGCCTAGGAGTTACCGGAGTTCTTGCAGTTGAAATGTTCGAAACCGCAGACGGACGCCTGTTGATCAATGAGCTTGCAATGCGACCTCACAACAGCGGTCACTTCAGTATTGAGGGAAGCGTGACCAGCCAGTTTGAGCAGCACCTAAGGGCTGTATTAGACCTGCCGCTCGGATCCGCCGAATCCACAGCGCCGCATGCAGTGATGGTGAATCTTCTGGGCGTAGATCAGACCAACGACTTCCTGCCGCACTATCAAGAGGCAATGCTGGCTCACCCAACTGCCAAGATTCACACCTATGGCAAAGGTGCTCGCCAAGGCCGCAAGATGGGTCACGTAACTGTGATTGGCAACGATGCCGAGGCAGCATTGACCGAGGCACGGCAGGCTGCCATGGTGCTCCGCCAAGATTTCTAGACCAACTGGTCCAAGAATCAACCCATAACCGTGTTTATGCTCCGTCCTTGGGCGGTTCAGCGGGCTAAAAACCCGCCTCCTTCGTAAAATTGGGCTGTATTTCACGCGCCTAGAGGAGCAAGCATGACCGCAACAGAATCGGGTTCAATCGCAACCGCAGAAAACATTTTGGTTGGCGTTGTCATGGGCTCCGACTCCGACTGGAACGTCATGTCTGAGGCGGCTGCCTTTCTCAAAGAAATTGGGATCGGCTATGAGGTTGAGGTACTAAGCGCACACCGAACTCCTGAGCGCATGATCGAGTGGGGCAAGGCCGCTGCCGGTCGCGGAATCAAGGTCATCATCGCTGGGGCTGGCGGTGCCGCGCACCTGCCAGGCATGCTGGCTAGCGTCACCACCCTCCCCGTTGTAGGAGTTCCTGTTCCACTGGCCAAGTTAGATGGCATGGATTCCCTTTTGAGCATCGTCCAGATGCCAGCCGGAATCCCAGTGGCAACCGTTTCTATCGGCGGTGCTAAAAATGCTGGCATCCTGGCCGCTCGAATCATCGGTGCATTTGATGCCGGGTTAAGCCAAAAGCTTGCCGCCTTCGCAGCCGACCTGCAAGATCAGGTTGCCCTAAAGAACGAGAAGCTCAAATCGCAGCTCTAGGAACAGCGGGTCTGCCAGCCTCGAGCAGTTCAAGCCCGCTAAGAAACATAGACCGAGCCACACCGGCGCACCTGATTACTCGTGCCGGTTGGTTGGTTGCGCTCACGCTTCTGATTCCAGGATCCGCCCAGGCTTTGGCTGGAAACCGTCGCCTTGGTCGAATCGGTTTGGTTGCAACTTTTAGTTATTGGGCGCTGCTACTAGCCGCGGGAATCCTCGCCTTGGTAAAGCGCGACTGGTTTTTCCTGCTGGCCACAATCCCCGCCATCGACCTATTTTTGGCCGCGTTCCTAGTTGTCTACGCAACTCTGTTTGCAGTGCTCACCCTGGATACCTTGCGCCTGTTGCGCCTGGTGCGTCTTCCGGAGCGTGCCCGCATCATCATGCTGGTAGCCACCTTGGCGGTCGGGGTTCTTGGAACCTCAACAATCGGATACGCCGGCAGTTTGGCTGGCGTCTCCAGCAACTTCCTCGGCAGCCTGTTTAGCCAGCAGGGTTTCACGGCACCCGAAAACGGTCGCTACAACATCTTGCTCATGGGTGGCGATGCCGCCAGATCACGTTTTGGACTTCGACCAGACAGCATGAGTGTCATCAGCATTGATGCCGCAACCGGTCAGATCGTGAACATTGGTATTCCTCGAAACCTTCAAAAGGCTCCGTTTAGCGCCGGTTCACCAATGCTTAAGGTTTATCCAAACGGCTACAACTGCGGTGTGGTTTGCCTAGTGAACGCCATTTACAAGGACACCACCGACAACCACAGCGAGCTTTACCCCGAAGCCGAAAAACAGGGTTCGACCCCGGGTGTAGAAGCCACCAAGGATGCGGTCGAGGGCATCACCGGTCTAAAGATCCAGAGCTATGTCTTGGTTGATATGGCGGGCTTCAAACGCCTCATCGATGCCCTCGGCGGAATCGACATCAATGTGGCTAATCGCCTTCCGGTGGGCGGCCAAGAAGATGCCAACGGAATGCCAATAAACGTTGAGAGCTGGATTGAACCCGGGCTTCAGCACATGGATGGCCGCACCGCACTCTGGTACGCGCGAGCTCGCCACGGCAGCAGCGACTACGACCGCATGCAACGCCAGAGAGCTGTGGAAGACGCCATGCTGGCCCAGATGGATCCGGCAAACGTGCTGAGCCGCTTTAAGGAAATAGCTACCGCTGGTCGCCAGCTGCTAAAAACCGATATCCCTAGCGGAATGGTTAGCACCTACCTTGACCTAGCAATCAAGGCCAAGAAGGAGGGAATCCACAAGTTAGAGCTAATTCCGCCAACCATCGATGTGGTTAACCCGAATTTCACAGCAATCCATGAGATGGTGCAGAAGGCGTTTAGCGATACCTCCGTCACAAAATAAGACTGTGAGCAGCTTACGAAAGGAAGCCAGATGAAGCACCTAAAGTTTGCCGCGGTTGCGGTTTTAGCCATGAGCCTCAGCGGTTGCAGCCTGATATACCCGCACTGGGGTGCCACCACTTTCCCAACCGACTCCCAAACCGCTACCTATAGCGCTTCGCCGAGTGAGTCGGCGAGCGCCTCTGCTAGCTCCACCCCATCTCCAACCACCAAGCCGGTACAGGCTGCAACCCTGCAGATCTTGCAGGCCAATGTAGATGGAACAGCGGGCGTGATTGATGTAGTGGCCCAGGTCACCAACACCGCCGAAAACGGGGGCCAGTGCACCCTTTCTGTGACTTCCGGATCTGTAACCAAAACTCAGGTGGTTCGTGCCGAGAGCAATGTAGACACTACCCAGTGCTTCCCAATGGAGATTTCATTTGCTGGAATGCCCAAGGGCGCTGCTACTTATAAAGTGAGCTACTCGTCTGCAGGTTTTGTGGGCGCAACCGCAGCTCAGGCGGTAACTATCCCTTGAGTTCCAAAAGCCTGAAGCGGTTTTGGGCCAGTGTCGCTTCCGCGACCCTGGCTCTTTCGGCTGTTGTCGGGCTAAGCGTAAACATTGATTCGGCCAGGGCCCTCGATGGGTCAAAGTTCGATCCGGGTTTGATTATCTCGGATAGCGTTTTCTATGACTTTGGCACAATGACAGCGCCGCAGATTCAGTCTTTCCTAGACGACAAAGTTCCCAAGTGCCGGTTGAGCCCTACCGATAAGTTCACGTGCCTTAGGTATTACAAAACCGACATCCCGGCAATGTCGGCAGACATCGGACGCTGCGATGCCATTCAGGCAGCCACTGATCAAAGCGTGGCCCAGATGCTGGTGGTAATCGCTAAGGCTTGCAACATTAATCCGCGAGTGCTTTTGGTGACTCTGCAAAAAGAACAGGGCTTGGTCACCAGCACCAACCCCTACTGGCCGGATTCCAAAAACCCCGGCCAACCAAGCACCACCAAACCGCTTGATTATCGCTACCAAATCGCCATGGGTTTCGCCTGCCCGGACACCGGCCCGTGCACCACCTTTGGCTTTTTCTATCAGGTTTACAAGGCCGCCAGCCAGTTCCACTGGTACGGAAACCCGGCCGGCTCGTTCACCTACCTAAAGGTGGGCAAAAACATCACCATGGGTTATTCGCCTAGGGGTTCGGTGTGTGGCTCCAAGACGTTCCCACTCAAGAGCCAGGCCACTGCTGCGCTCTACTATTACACGCCCTATACCCCGAACCAGGCCGCTCTAGATAACCTCTACGGCACTGGCGACTCTTGCAGCGCCTATGGGAATCGCAATTTTTGGCGTTACTACTGGGATTGGTTTGGCTCGCCCATCGGTGGTGGGTTCCTTTTGCAAAGTGCTAGCAGCGATGTTTACCTAATCACCGAAAACCCAGCCACGCACACTTACGAGAAACACCGCCTGGCAGATGCCGCAACGGCCACCGCCTTTGCGCCGCTGGGGCCGGTGGGTCAGATTTCGCAGGAATACCTCGACTCATTCCCAACTGCCTCGGCTATGACCAGGCTGGTCAAATCGGCAACAAACCAGTACTTCTTTGTGGATGGCGGCCGCAAGTTCTTGTTTAGCGCCTGCGACCAGGTGGCAACCTTTGGGCTGGATTGCAATAATGCGGTTCAACTAACCGCTAACCAGCTGTCTTCTTTGCCGAGTTCCGGGGCCATGACCACACTGGTTCCAGATTTCAGTGGGCCTAACGCCGCATCCGCTTCACAATATTTGATCTCGGGTGGCTACAAGCATGCCATTTTGGATGCCGCATCGGTGGCGGCCACCAAGGTTTCGCTTCCGAGTCTGGCACCGGTTCCAATCTCCGCATTCAGCTACCTACCCTGGGGCGATCCAATCGCCACAGAAGGCGTCATTTTTAGCAACCGAACCAGTGGCAACAAGGCCATCATGTTTGGCGGCAAATATTACGAATTCGCAACCGACACCAGTGCAGACATCGACTTCAAACTGTGGTTCCCAAGCAGCAGTGGCACGTTGTCGGCAGACTCGGTTAGCAAAGTGCTCAGCAATCAGCCCATTGAGTCGGTAGTTGCTAATTCCAAGCTCAAGTCCTTCGCGCTTACCCCAGAGGGACGTGTGGCAATCGATACCAACGCTCCGATCGTGGCCAACCCACCGGTGTTGCCGGATGCGTTCTTGAACAAGATCCAGCTTGTGGATGGGATCCTAAGCACGCCTTTCCTGGCCAAAGCGCCATTGGGCAAGAACACATATTTCGTTGCCAATCAGGTACGTCGAGCCGTGGTCAACGCGGATTCCCTTGCCAAACTTCAAACGCTCGCGACTCGCCCTGAAACGGTGGTTTTGCCACCGAGTGTGATTTCGCAAATCCAACTTGCCGGCCCAATATTGGCTCCGGGTTCACTGGTGAAAGACCCCTCTGGCGTTTATTTCATCACCGATGGGCTAAGCGGTCTAAAACAAATCACCAACCCGAGCCTGCTACCGCTTTACGGGCTCGGATCGGGAGTCAAGGTGGCTAAGTCGGATTTGAATGAGTACACCAAGACAGGCAGCCTCGGAGGGTTCCGCATTCTTTGTGGCACGCAACAGTACTTCTCGGTTTCTGGTGTTTGGCAACCCATCGCTGATTCCTATGCCAGTTCTTACCCGGGCAACTCCGTTGCGCTAGCCAATGAAACCTGTGCAAACCTCAAGTTTGGAACAACCCAACTGGGTCGATTTGTGATCTCGCCTGCCAAGTTCACCTACCTGATGAGCGGCGGCAAACGTCGACTTGTCAACAACGCAAAGCAATACCAGGCACTGCGCGGAACAACTCCTGCCGCCTACAAGATTGACACGTTGCTAAACGGCGTTCTGCAACTGGGAGTTCCGCTGCCAACCAATCAGAAAAATCCGATTCCAAATCCGGCCGACAACCCACCAACCCCGGCGGCAACTGCCAGTCCGACCCCGACCCCATCTTCCAGCCCCACATCGACACCCGCGGTAACGCCTTCGGCTAGTTCCTCTGCTCGTCCATCTGCGAGTCCTTCGGCTAGCTCATCGGCCAAGCCAACCCCTACGCCAACAGTGAAGCCAACCCCGACCCCAACTAAAACCGTGGTCCCCACCAAGTCGCCAACGCCAACTCCCACCCCTAAGGTGGTCACTTATGTGGTGGTTGCCGGTGACACTCTAACTAAGATTGCGAATCGATTCGGCACCACAGTTTCGGCCATCAAAGCAGCCAATGGGCTAATCAGGGATCAGGTCAACATTGGTCAGAAACTGGTGATTCGCTAACTACTTGCGCTTAAGCGCCAAGGTAAGTCGCGTTAGTTTTTTGGTGGTGCCTTGCTCTTCAAGTTTTTCCGCTGGCTCGTTCACCTTGACGGCGAAGACCACCACCAGCACCCAGCCAAGTTCCACAATCATACGGCTCTCGGTTAGGTTCTGCACCAGCAGCGCTACGAATACTAAAAGCGGCCAAAGGTAAAGCGGGCTGGTGTGGCGTGCGGCCATTCTCCAGAGCTTGATGAAAAGAAAAACCAGCATTGCCACAAACAAGGCAAAGCCAACGATTCCCAGCTGCAGCCAGACATCCAGGTAAGAATTGTGAGCTTGGTAGTAGGTCACGTTGTCGCGAACAATTAGCCCTTCGTAAGGCTTCACTCCAGGCATCCAGTAGCTGATCCAGCCCCAGCCCTGAATCGGTCGCTGACCAATCAGACCAAGCACTGCCTTCCAGATATCGCTTCGGCCGGTCATATCCGGACTCTTACCAATCCAGGTAAATAGCTGGTCTCGGTAAACAACACCAAAGAAGAATAGGATTCCAAAACCAGTCCAAGCCACCCGGTAGTAGCGGTGTCGGGTCTCACGGTCGTGGCCTTCGGTAATCAAGGCAATGACCAAAACAATGCCGGACACGAACATGCTGATGCCAATGCCGGCAGAACGCGTGAGACCGAGGCAGGCAAAAGCCATGAGCAGGCTGACAACAGTGATCCACCTTGCAGTGGAACGCACGGCAAACTGAACCAAGAACAAAATCACAGCCAACATGGATATATAGGCCAGTAGGTTGGCGTTTCCTAGGATGCCCTGGATTCGCGAGCCCTTCAAAAGAGTGCCCTGGGTCCAGTAATACGCGCCAGAGGGCGGCACGTCTCCCTTGTAGTTTTTGAAAATGGGTGCGATCGGCCCGTGGACAACGACGGCCGCGTAGATCTCAAACAAAATAGAGGCGCCCACAATGAATCTAAAGGTGTTGGCAAAAAGCCCAAGTAGGTCACGCCAGGTAAAACTGGCTACCAAGAACAGTGCAAAGAAAGTGGCAATCAGCGTTCCGGCAAGGCCCACCAGCGTGTATTTGGGATAAAACGACCAGGCCGTACTCAGAAGCATCAACGCCAAAAGAGCAACCAGCGAATAAGGCATGCGTTTTAGGGTGACAGAAGGTTTGGAACGCAGAAACACAACCAGAGAAACCAGCGAAAGTCCAACCGAGACGGTGCCCCAGGGAACCCAGCCGATTCCGTATCGCACTGTGTCGCCCGCGGAAATAATAAAAATGCCAATGTAGGCCAGGGCCACGCGCAGCCGATATCCCTTGGCGCTGCGATCTGCAACAACGGGAACGAGTTGCGTAATGGGATTCATGTTGGCCTTTTGTAGATGCGCGGTATGACTTTAAGTCTATTCAACGGCACAGACCAGCCATTAAACGGACACCAAACTAAAGTTTCCGCTACTTTTGATGTAGACCCGATGGTACAGGTGAAACCAGTTGATTTGCTTACTCCAAAATAGCGCTCGCGATTACGCGTGGGGCTCGAGTACCAGCATTCCTGATTACTTTGGCATTGAGCCCACTGGCGGACCGATGGCAGAAATTTGGTTCGGCACTCATCCCGGTTCCATGACCAACGTTGCGGGCAACGGAACCCTGCTGGACCTCCGTAACCAGGAACCCCTGCCTTTCTTGTTCAAGATTTTGGCTGCGGGCAGTCCTCTAAGCATCCAGGCTCACCCAAACTCGCAACAGGCCATCGACGGCTTTGCCGCTGAAAATGCAGCTGGGATTCCGCTGGACGCCAGCCACCGAAACTACAAAGACAATAAGCACAAGCCAGAGATGTTGGTTGCGCTCACGGATTTCCGCGCTGTGGTCGGCTTTAGGCCTGTCGCCGAGGCGATTGAGGTTTTTGGTTTGATTGCCGACCACTCGGCTGCAAACGAATATCAACGCCTAGCTTTGGCTTTTTCCGCCTGGAAAGAGACCTTGCAAAGCGAAGGTGTAGAGGCGCTCTTTACCCAGTTGCTAGACGCGCGGGGCAAATTGGCGGAGATCACGGCAGACCTTGCGCTAGCAGTGGCTCCCGAACGCTCAGGTATGGGCTGGCCTTCGGTGCTGACTCACCTTTACACATTGCCGCAGCTTGAGAAACTGTACCCGGGCGACCCGGGCATCATCATTTTCCTACTCATGAATCTGATTGAGCTAAGGCCGCTTGAGGCGATTCAGGTGGGTGCCGGAGTCATCCATGCCTACCTGGGCGGTTTGGGGCTAGAAATCATGGCCGCCAGCGACAACGTGCTTCGCGGTGGGCTGACTCCAAAACACATCGATGTGGCGGAGCTTCAAAAAGTGCTGAGCTTCGAGACGGGGGAGTTCCACACGCTTTCGGCTAAAAAGCTGATTAATGGGCTCTACGAGTACCCACGGTCCGTGAGCGATTACCTGCTGTACCGGATCGAAGTGGGCGGACAGAACATATTGGCGGATCTCAAGCTAGCCAACCCTGCCATCTTGATTTGTACCAACGGAGAAATCGCCATCGGTGATAGCAAAGAAAACCGCCAGATTCTGAGCAAGGGTGAGGCGGCTTACCTGGCGGACGCCAACTTCTTTAGTTTTAGCGGCAGCGGAACCGCTTTTCTAGCAACCTCTTAGGTTTTGCGTCTTTAGTTGGCTGCGGCCCAGGCGCTTTCCACAATCTCTTTTAGACCGCGCTTGGCAGTCCAACCCAGAGTCTGATGAATTCGCGAGACATCTGCGGAAAGAGCTGGTGGGTCGCCGGCGCGACGGCTAACCACATCGATTTCAAAGTCGATTCCAGAGACTCGCTTGATCTCGGCAAGTACCTCCAGAACGCTGCTTCCGGTTCCGGTACCAACGTTGAACACACTGTGCGGGCGGTCATCGCGGTCTAAATATTCAAGTGCGCTGATGTGCGCCTCTGCCAAATCAAGTACGTGCACGTAGTCTCTAATGCACGATCCGTCTGGTGTCGGGTAGTCGGTTCCAAAGACCTTTGGCGCAATTCCGGCCTTGATAGCCGCGAAAACAATTGGCACCAGATTCATCACTGCGGTGTCTGCTAGCTCTGGCCAACCGGTTCCCGCCACATTAAAGTAGCGCAAGCTGGCTCCGCGAAGACCCCAGGCAATACCTGCGTTGGCAATCATCCACTCGCCAATTAGTTTGGTCTGGCCGTAAGGGTTGATCGGCGCGCAAAGCACGTCTTCGTTTACCAGATCAACGTCCGGCATTCCGTAGGTGGCCGCGCTGCTGCTGAAAACAATTTGGGTCACGTTGGTTTGTCTCATGGCTGCGAGCAGGTTTGCCAGCCCGGTGATGTTTTGCTGGTAGTACCACTCCGGTTCCTGAACCGAGACGCCCACCTGCTTCTGTGCCGCCAAGTGAATTACCTTGGTAACCCCGTGCTCTTTAATTGCAGAGACCAGCAGAGCCACCGAATCCGCGTTGGACAGTTCAAGCTCCAGGAGGGTGGCGTCATCGATGCGGCTGATAAGACCAGAAGTGAGGTTGTCGGCGATCACCACTTTTTGCCCTTGCTGTTGCAGCAAACGACTTACGTGGGAACCGATATAACCAGCGCCGCCGGTGACAAGAACACTCATGTCTCAATGATATAGAAAAGCCGTGATGTTAATTACTTTGGAAATCCTTTACAACGCCTTGGTAAACATAGGCGGTATTGACACATCTCAACTTGACTTTGAGTGAATAACAACGGTGTAATTACAACGTCGCAACTTAGCCCTCGGCGTTTTCGCTCGGGCACGGATAGGAATAACAATGGACAATCGCAATCGCGTTCCAGATAACTGGTTCATCGACCCGATTCGCCTTGGTGTGGCGGGGGCTTATTCGAACTCCGAGAACGACCCACTCTCCTGGCAGGCAGACGCACTATGTGCTCAGACCGACCCAGAGGCTTTCTTCCCTGAAAAGGGCGGATCCACACGCGATGCTAAGCGAATCTGTTCTGGTTGTGAAGTAAAGGCTCAGTGCCTTGAGTACGCACTTGCCAACGACGAGCGTTTTGGCATTTGGGGCGGTCTGTCGGAGCGCGAGCGCCGCAAGCTCAAGAAGCGCGCCTAACCTACCCAGGTAGTTCATGGCTATAGCCGCGGTCGTGGTCAGCCACGACAACTCAGAAACCGTTGCCGCCACAATTTCCGCGGTTGACTCCCAGACTCTAAAACCCGATCTGTTTATTGCCGTTGGCGATTTTCCCGAGGGCAGTCTGGGCGCACACTGGGACATAGTTCAAAACCCAGACGTACTTCGCAAATCCAAATCACTGCAGGCGCGCCTTTTGTCGGCCGCCATAGATGCCCTGCCCTACGGGTTTGCCCAAGACGCAGAATCCTGGCTGTGGCTCCTGACCGAGGACTCGGTACCCGAGCTAACCGCCCTAGCCGAACTAGCCCAAACCATCGAGGCAGCGCCATCGGCAGCGTTGGTCGGACCGAAACTGGTAAGACTAGATTCGCCTCGGATTATTGAACAAATGGGATTGACGCTCACTTGGGACTGGCGACTATTTTCATCGGTGAGCGCCGAGTTCGATCAATCGCAACACGATGAAACCGAAGACGTGCTCGCGGTTGCAACCACCGGGGCATTGATAAATGCCAGTCGTTACCTTTCGGTCTTGGGTCTGCGTCAAAACCTTTCGCCTCTAGCCGCCGATTACGACCTTGCAATGCGCCTGCGTTTGGCGGGACACCGAGTGCTCATGGCACCGATTTCCAAGGTTGCCGTGGGAGCAAAAACCAAGAATGTTCTGCTTTCTAGCAGAACCGCCATGCAGCAGCGCAAGGCGCAAATCGAGCTCCTGTCGATTTATCAGGCCGCCCCAATCGCGGTATTGCTGGGCCTGTTCGCGCCGGTTTTGGCCATTTTTCAGACCATTTGGCTGCTGCTGGTAAAGCGTCCGGAACGGATTTGGTCCACTCTGCGCTCCGGCATCTGGTGGTTCTTTACCCTGCCAGCGCACCTTTCGCACCGATCCGCCATCAGTGGCCCTGAGCGTCGTGGAATCTCCAAGTTGCGCATTCTTTTTGCAAGTCGAGAAGATATCAATCGCGCCCAACGATCAAAAGTTGAACTAACTACCGAGGCGACCACACCGGTAGGCGAGCCCAACTTGAGCCTGGTTGGTTCTGGTGGCCTTTGGGTGATGGCGCTTATCGCAATCCTGGGTTGGCGTTTTTGGCCCACAAATGTGGCAGTCGTTGGCGGCTCCACCCTGCCGCTGTCCGCAGATATTGGCAAAGTTTTCAGCCACACAGCCGCCAGTTGGCAGTCGCTAGGTCTTGGCATGGCCGCACCTTCCGACCCGTTCAACTGGGTTTTGCTGGCACTTGCCTCCTGCACCTATTGGCTTCCAACTCTCTCGGTCACCATCTTTTTCTTCGTGGCAAAATCTTTGGCTTGGGCGGGCGCATGGCAGGCACTCAAGTTGGCTTCCAACCGAAAGTCTTTGATCTTTTTAGGAGCTACTAGCTACGCTTTTTGGCCTGCGGTCACCGATGCCCAAACGCAGGGTCAGCTTGGTGCCCTAGTTTCGTTGGTGCTTTTGCCATACTTTGTATTCGGTTTAGCCAAGGTTCTAAGAATTGGTTCAACCACCAATCAAACCTGGACCTGGGTAGGAGTTTCTTCGCTTTTGGCGGCTGCGATTTCCGCAGGTTCGCCCAGCCTCACTCCGCTTTTGGCTCTGGTCATTTTGCTGCTGGCTATTTACCGTTTCAAGCGAATCGGCTACCTGATGTGGTTGCCTGTTCCTTTACTTGCCCTTTGGATTCCAAGTGCAATCTTCCTTGGAGTCCAGCACCCTTTGGGTCTGCTGAGCGACCCTGGTCTTCCGGTGGCAACCGTAAAAAAGCCAATCTGGCAGTTTCTTCTGTCAGCGCCAAACGGAGCTCCCTTTGCGGCCTATTCCGGTTACGCAATTCTTGTGCTGTTGGCAGTTGCTTTGGCAGCGCTTTGGCGTCGCCGAGCCAACACGGCCCTGGGGCTTTGGCTGGCGTTGATCGCCGCCACGGCTGCT
Source organism: Microbacteriaceae bacterium (assembly GCA_947373155.1). GTDB lineage: Bacteria > Actinomycetota > Actinomycetes > Actinomycetales > Microbacteriaceae > Rhodoluna. The sequence goes on from CANBWO010000008.1 coordinate 45,989, forward strand.
GCTTGGTGCCTAAGCCAAGTCCAATTCCAAGCGCCAACAAACTCCGAAACCATGCAGGACTGGGTGAGTGGGTCTCCCACGCCTCTTGTTGGTTTGGTTGGCTTACTAACGGCATTCCTGCTGGTTATCGCCTTAGACGGAGCCAACGGCCTCCTGGTAAAGACCGGCAAGACAGCGACCTGGTTAGTGGCCGCCGCGTTGGCAGTTCAGTTTGTGGCAACTCCCAGCATTTTGAAATACACCGATGGCAAGCTCGTTCCAGCCTTGGTGGTGGCCCAAGCAACCACTCATACTCAAACTCGAGTCTTGCAAATCGAGCCCATCGGACTTGACTCAGGCGGGCAGCAATTTAGCGCCACGCTAATTACCGGCCCTGGCATCCACCTCGACGAGCTGAACACCGGTTACCGATATGCGTTGGCAAGCATCTCGGCTAAGGATGCCAACTACCAAGAACTCTCGCAGCTAGTTGCGAATCTGGTCTCCGCCAATGGGGCAGACCTGTCTCCGGCACTCAAAAAATTCCAAGTGGATTTTGTGACCGTGAATCAACTGTCTGCCACCGATGTCGCTTCATCGTTGGATACGGTCAAGGAACTGGAACCGGTTGGCGTGACCGATACCGGAAGGCTCTGGCGCGTCAAAGATGCTTCGATTCCAAGCAGTCGGGCTTCTTCGCCTTGGTCAATCACCAGGTTGGTGCAGATTTCCGTCTTGGCAATCTTTATCTTGCTAGCCCTGCCAACCAGAAGAAAGACCAAAAACCAAAGGGCTGAGGACGGCATCGATGCCCTGGATGAGGGCGAAGGGGAGGGCGAAAACTAATGCTGAAACGCGCCATGTATTCGCTCTTGGTCATCGCATTGCTGGCAGGCCTGGTTCTGTTGCCAAGTTACCTACCAAGTTTTTCAATCAAGGTTGGGGAATCCACCAAAGCCGTGCAACTGAAAGTTAACGCTAAGAACCTAACCTTGGTCTGCCCAGGTGCTGGTTATAAGTCCGGTGGTGCCAACGGCACCAAAGTTGGAGCCTTCGACCGTATCGGACAGTCTGGGGTCGATTTGAACGCAAATCTTCCAGCCGGGTCCAAACTAACCGCATTGCCGTTAGCCGGAGTGGGTCAAGCTGGCCACCCAGTCACCGTGGCTAGCAATCAGGTGAATGTTCAGTTTTCCAGCGATGCCGTGGCATTCACCGTTAGCGACCCAACCGGTTCCGCTCAGCAAAGCTCCAAGTTGATTGCCGCCTCAAGTTATCAAACCGTCAGTAGCGGATCCCTGGTTGGAACACTGGGAGCAGCCTGCCAGCGACCAACCGCCGAGCAGTGGTTGCTGGGTGGAAATACCAACACTGGCCGAGAGTCGCTCTTGTTGCTGTCAAATCCAGCTGCCACCGACGCCACCGTAGATCTAGAGCTTTTTGGTGACCAGGGTTCAATCGATGGCTCTGGTCTCACAGGGGTATCTGTTCCGGCCAACCGCACCACAGTTTTGCCGCTTGCCGGTTTCGCCCCTGACAACGGTGTTCTGGCGGTGCACGTGATAAGCAAGGGCGCTTCGATCGCCTCCTGGATTCAACAGCGCACGGTTAGAGGCACTGTGGCTGCTGGCGCCGACTTCATCTCGCCGAGCATCTTGGCTGCCAAGAACCTGAGCATCCCTGGCTTACTAAAGCGTGGAACAGACGCGGCTAGCGCGCTGATTGCCTCCAACAACGACTACGCAGACCTAACGCCGAGTCTTGAACTTTTCGTTCCGGGAAACCAGGACGCCACGGTTACCGCGCAGGTGATTGGCACCGACTCCAAGACCTTTGGAACCGTGGTGCAGCAAAACGTGGCTTCTGGTAAAGCGGCCGGGGTCTCGCTTCCAGGCCTCAAGGACGGCAACTATTCGGTTTTCGTCAGTAGTGATCAGCCGGTGTTTGCCACTGTTCAGTTCAGTAGAACCGATGCCACCAAGACTCCAGCCACCGACTTCGCCTGGTTGCCGGCAGTAGAAACTTTGACCACTGCTCGGGTTGTTGCCGTGTCAAACTCGGCAATCAGCAAGATTAGTTTGGCCAACCCTAACTCGGTTTCAGTTCTGGCAGTGGTTACCAATTTGTCCACTGGCGTAAGCGCCACCGTAAAGGTGCCAAAGTTCTCGAGCACCGTTTACACCGCCGATCCCGGAAGCGTGATTTCGATCCGATCAGACCAGCCTCTGGCTGCCGCTTTGGTTGCCGATTTCAACTCGCAAATCGCGGTGATTCCATTCCTGGATTATCGCAATGTGGGAGGGTCGCTAAGCGTTTTGATTCGCTAGCGGTCACCCAAAAAGTCGCGAGCGTCTCTACCCACCATCTCGGCAGCCGCCTCAATCACGATCGATTCAATCCGAAACATTTCATCTATGGGGTCTGGGCGCCTGCCAGTGAATTGAACTGGCACTCGATAGATGTAAATCGTGCTCGATTCGCGATGAAACGCATAGCGACGCATCGATGTCAACTCGCCCTTTAGCGGCGGGATGTCTCTTACCTCAACGTTTAGCTCGGCAAAAGTTTCTGGATAAACCTCGCGGAGGTAGCTGGCCGCGTCTTCGATTGTGGAGGCAAAGTTGCCCACTCGTGCCAATCCTGGTTCAAACTTTGGACTCCAGAGCGGCCGACGAATTCCGCGGCCATGGCGGTCACGGCTAAGACCACGAACCTTTTTCTGACCGCTCATGGCTCTAGCATAAGCCGATTTCTTAAGCGGGCTTTAGTATCCTTGACCCAGATGAATGAACGCACTTGTAGCAAGGCAACCTGCGCCCAAGCGGCCATGGCGACTCTCAGTTTCGAATACGAAACCAGCGTGGCTGTGATCGGAATGCTTAGTCCCAGACCCGAACCTGGATGTTTCGATCTCTGCCACGAGCACCAGGCTCGCTTCACTCCACCTCAGGGTTGGCAGTTGATTCGTCACCAGTTTTTAAGTGAAAACCTAGTAAAGGACTAGCCATGACCATCAATTGGGATTCCATCGTCAAGACCTACGACGTTCGCGGCCTTGTGGGTTCGGACCTGACCACAGAGATCGTCAGCGCTCTAGCAGCCGGCTTTGTAGACGAACTCGGCGCTGCCGGACAAGACGTGGTGGTCGGCCGCGACATGCGCGACAGCTCACCGGAGTTCGCAGACGCATTTGCCGCAGGTGCGCAGGCTCGTGGCGCAAACGTGGTCTCCATTGGCCTTTGCTCTACCGACGAGTCTTACTTTGTATCGGGGCACCTGAACGCTCCAGCGGCAATGTTCACCGCCAGCCACAATCCGGCTACCTACAACGGCATCAAGTTTTCACGCGCCGGCGCCCGCGGAATCAGCCTAAACACCGGTCTTGCCGCTATTCGCGACCGCGCAATCGTTTACCTAGAGACCGGCATCGATGAGGTTGACCAGGTTGGCAGCTATCGCGAACTTCACGTTTTGGCAGATTACGCAAAGTACCTTCGCCAGCTGGTCGACCTGTCTCGGGTAAGGCCGCTTAAGGTTGTTGTCGATGCGGGCAACGGCATGGGAGGCATGACCGTGCCGGCGGTTTTGGGTAACGCAGCCGACCTCGGCACTCTTCCGCTAGAAATCGTGCCAATGTACTTTGAGCTCGACGGCACATTCCCTAATCATGAGGCCAACCCACTCGACCCAAAGAACCTGGTTGACCTGCAGGCTGCTGTTGTGGCTCACAATGCAGACATCGGTTTGGCCTTCGATGGCGATGCCGACCGCTGCTTCGTCATCGATGAAAATGGCGACCCGGTGAACCCATCCGCGGTAGCGGCTATCGTTGCCCGACGTGAAATCGCCCGAGTGCGCGCGGCCAAACCAGGCGCCGACATCACCGTGCTTTACAACCTGATCACCTCGCGCATCGTCAAGGAAACCATCGAGGCAGATGGTGCCAAGAGCGTTCGAACCAAGGTGGGTCATTCGTTGATCAAGGACCAGATGGCTGCCACCCAGGCAATCTTTGGAGGCGAGCACAGCGCCCACTACTACTTTGCCGATTTCTGGGGAGCAGACAACGGAATGTTGGCTGCGATGCACGTTTTGGCAGAGTTCGGTTTGCAAGACCTGCCGCTAAGCCAGTTTGCCAAGCAGTACAACCCTTACTTCCTCAGCGGAGAAATCAACTCCACTGTTTCCGATGTTGCAGCCGCCAAGAAGCGAGTTCAGGATGCCTTCTCGCACCGCGCTCAATTCGAGGAATTCGATGGCATCACCGCGGTTGGAGCCGACCAGGAAAACTGGTGGTGGTTCAACGTTCGTGCAAGTAACACCGAGCCGCTGCTTCGCCTAAACGTAGAAGCAAAAAACCAAGCCGACATGATTGCAATTCGCGACGAGGTTCTTGCGCTGATTCGTGATTAAAGTGCTAGCGGCAAGGTGATAATTGACTAATGCCTAACACTGTCGCTCCAGTACTTGATTTCAAGGTCGCCAATCTCGAATTGGCCGAGGCCGGTCGCCACCAGATTCGTCTGGCCGAGCACGAGATGCCCGGTTTGATGTCGTTGCGATCCGAGTTCTCCGCAACCCAACCGCTGGCCGGTGCTCGCATCACCGGGTCGCTGCACATGACAGTGCAGACAGCGGTTTTGATTGAAACCCTAGTTGCCCTGGGAGCCAAAGTGCGATGGGCATCTTGCAACATTTTTAGCACTCAAGACGAGGCAGCTGCCGCAGTGGTGGTTGGCCCGAACGGAACCATCGATGCCCCAACCGGCGTTCCGGTATTTGCCTGGAAGGGCGAAACCCTAGAGGAATACTGGTGGTGCACCAACCGCATCTTCGACTGGACCGCAGAAGCACGCGCCGAAGGCGCTCAGTACATTGGCCCAAACATGATTCTGGACGACGGCGGAGACGCCACTTTGCTGGTTCACAAGGGTCGCGAGTTCGAGCTTGCAGGAGCGGTGCCAGAAACTAAGTCCACCGACAGCCACGAGTACAGCGTGATTTTGCAGTTGCTTCGTGACTCACTCATCATCGAGCCGGGTCGTTTCACCGCCATCGCAGCCGAGATTCAAGGCGTAACCGAGGAAACCACCACCGGTGTTCACCGCCTCTACGAATTCTTCAAAGATGGACAGCTGCTATTCCCTGCCATCAATGTGAATGACTCGGTTACGAAGAGCAAGTTCGACAACAAATACGGCATTCGCCACTCGCTGCCAGATGGCCTGAACCGCGCCACCGACGTCCTTATCGGAGGAAAAGTTTGCTTCGTTGCTGGCTACGGTGACGTGGGCAAGGGTTCGGCCGAAGCGCTTCGTGGCCAAGGCGCTCGTGTGATTGTTTCTGAAGTTGACCCGATTTGTGCTTTGCAGGCAGCCATGGATGGTTTCCAGGTTGCCCGTCTGGAGTCGGTAATCGGCGAAGTAGATATCTTTGTGACCGCGACCGGAAACACCGGAATCATCAAGCCAGAGCACCTGCTGCAGATGAAGAACTTGGCTGTGATCGCCAACGTTGGTCACTTCGACGACGAAATCGACATGGCTGGAATCAACCAGATCGTTGGCGTTGAGAAGATTGAGATCAAACCTCAGGTTCACGAATGGCGCCTGCCAAACGGTCGTTCGGTTCTTATCCTCAGCGAGGGTCGCCTCATGAACCTTGGCAATGCCACCGGCCACCCATCATTTGTTATGAGCAACTCGTTTAGCAACCAGGTGTTGGCTCAGATTGAGCTTTACGCAAATCGCGCCAACTACGAGCTTGGCGTTTTTGTGCTGCCTAAGCACCTAGACGAAAAAGTTGCCCGCTTGCATTTGTCTGCTCTCGGTGTTGAATTAACAGAGTTGACCAAAGAACAGGCAAACTACATTGGTGTTCCAGTGAGCGGCCCGTTCAAGGTAGAGCACTACAGGTACTAGGTAAAGGGATTTCCGTGACCGACAGAATCATGCTTGTAGAAGACGACTTTCGTCTTCGCGAGACCCTCGAGCGCTGGCTTACAGAAGCCGGATTCGAAGTGGTTTCCGTCGGCGATGGCGCCCTGGTTGTAGACCTTTTCAAAGAGACCAAGCCAAGCCTTGTTCTAATGGACATCCAGCTGCCTGGTCGTAGCGGAATCGAACTGGTTAGGGACATCCGTGAGTTCTCCGGAACCCCAATCATCATGGTCACCGCCAGAAGCGAAGCCGAGGACATGGAAGAAGCCTTCCGTGCCGGGGCCGATGACTACTTCGAGAAGTCACCTTGGCAGCCAGAAAAATTGATGGTGCGAATTAAGAACTCGCTAAAGCCACCAAAGATTGTTGTCGAAGACACAACCACCCTGGTTATCGGTCCGTTGACCTTGGACATTGTTGGCCACGAGGTTCGTCGCGGCGACGAAAAGATTTCCCTTACGCCGCTTGAGTTCAAGCTTCTTGCCACCCTGGCCCAGTTCCCGAAGCGCGTGTTCCGCCGCGAAGACCTGCTAAAGGATGTCTGGGAGTACCAGAACATGGGCGACACCCGCTTGGTTAACGTGCACATCCAGCGCCTTCGTTCCAAAATCGAAGACGATCCAGATGACCCAAAGATCGTTCTTACCGTTCGTGGCGTTGGTTACAAGGCTGGCCTGAACTAAGTGAAAACCTTGGGCTTTCCCAAGTCGTTGATCGGCATACTGCGTCGTTCCATTCAGGCTCGTGCGGTTGCCTCCACGGTGGTTCTAAGTGGTATCGCGCTTACCGCTCTGGGCGGATTCCTTTCTTACTCAATCGGCAACGGTTTGTTCAACACTCGCTTGAACCAGGTGTTGAACGAATCGCAACGCTCGGTTGTGCAGGTGCAAAATACCTTTAGCGCTGCCAACGTCACCGATGAGGTGGCGCTGCAAACCCTTATGAACTCAGTGGTGCCTAGCCTGGAATCCAACACCAGCAACCAGGACCGCAAGGTAGCTTTGCTTCGGACTCCGGGTCAAGCCGATCCATCGTTGGTTTTGCAAAGCCCAATCTCATCTGCGCTAGATACCTCGGTGATTGCACCAGAGTTCCGGTCCAAAGTAGCCGCGGCAAGTTCAAGACTTCAGTACCAGTCGATTTCCATCAAGGATTCCACGGGCAATCACCCGGGTCTAGTTGTTGGAGCACCCATTCAGATTCCGTTGGCTGGCGCCTACGAGCTGTATCTGGTTTTTAACCTGCAGAGCGAACAAGACACCTTGGACTTTGTGCAGCGCACTTTGGTGGTCGGTGGCCTTTTCTCGATCATCATGATTGGTCTAGTTAGTTTCTTCGTGACCAACTGGTTGGTGCGCCCAATTCTTGTTGCGTCCGAGGTTGCGGAGCGCATCGCAGACGGAGACCTCGAGCAACGTGTTCCGGCTAAGGGCGAAGACGTGATCGCCACTCTTGGCCGCTCATTCAACCGCATGGCTGATAGCCTCCTCAAACAGATCACCAAGGTGACCAGCGTTTCAAAAATGCAGCAGCGCTTTGTCTCCGATGTGAGTCATGAGCTGCGAACCCCGATGACCACAATCCGCATCAGTGGCGATCTGATCTTTAGAAACCGCGACAAACTCGCTCCTTCGCTTAAGAAGGACGCGGAAACCCTGAATGACCAAATCATCAGGTTCGAAGCCCTGCTCGGCGACCTCCTGGAACTGAGCCGATTCGACGCGGGTGGCGTCAAGGCGAACATGGAACTCCAGGACATTCAGTACGTGGTTGGTTCCGCCATCGCCTCCATCGAGCCGCTGGCTCGTTCCAAGGGTTCCAAGATTAATATCTCGCTGCCTAACCAGTTGGTGGAAGCCGAACTGGATAGCCGGCGCATCGAGCGTCTACTGCGCAATCTGCTGGCCAACGCGGTAGAACATGGCGAGGGCAAACCCATCGATGTTCACGTTGGAGCAGACGACCGAGCCTTTGCCATCACCGTTACCGACTACGGAATCGGCATGAGTCGTGAGCAACTGGACAGGGTCTTTGACCGGTTCTGGCGAGCCGACCCTGCCAGACAGCGCACCAGTGGCGGCACCGGGCTTGGTTTGGCAATTAGCCAAGAGGATGCCAACCTGCACAACGGTTGGCTGCAGGTATGGGCAGCACCGGGCAAGGGAGCCTGTTTCCGCCTGACTTTGCCATTGCAAAAGGGCACCGTTTTTGCGCATTCACCACTTCCGATGCCTCCGGCTAACGCCCTGTGGGACCTCCCAGAGGACTTCTACAATGCCTAGAGTTTCCCCTGCCCTGAATCGAACGCTGACCGTATTTGCGGCGGTGTTGGCCATGGCAATTACCGCCAGTGGTTGTGCGCAGTTGCCGTCTAACTCCAAAGTCCAAGACGGTCCTTCGGTACAAGATGGCCAAAGCTCCGACTATCTTTACTACTCGCCGAGCGGCCCGGTGGACGGACAAACTCAGTCGGAGGTGGTCAATAGTTTCATCAACGCTGCTACCGGACCACAAAACGATTACCAAACAGCTCGCGAGTTCTTGGCGCCTTCGCTCAAGGCAAAGTGGAGTCCGAACGATCAGGTTCTGATCCAGCAGGGTTCGCTGACTCAGACCAGTTTGCCAAACAACGAAGCCAAGGTTTCTATCAATGTGGCAGCCACTGTAGACGCAGACGGTCACTACCAGGCGAATAGTTCACCCGTCACACGGGAGCTGAACTTCAAGTTGGTTCAGGTAAACGGGCAGTGGCGAATTTCGCAAGCGCCAAATGCAATCGTTTTGATTCGACCAGTTTTCGACGTCATTTTTCACTCCTATTCGGTTTATTTCTTCGACCACAACTACAAATACTTAGTTCCGGATCTTCGTTGGTTCCCTTCTAGGGCATCCACCGCCACGCGTCTGGTGACTGCGCTCTTGGCCGGCCCGAGCCCTTGGTTGGCGGGAGCGGTTGAAACCACCATGCCCATGGACACCAAGCTGGCCATCGATGCCGTAACCGTGGAAAAAGGTGTGGCTCAGGTGAACCTAAACGCGGTGGCGCTGATGGCCTCGCAGTCGGCTAAGCAGTACTTCTTGGCTCAGTTGCAATCCACCTTGATGCAGCTACCCACCGTTACTAAAGTTCAGATTCTGATCGATCGAAGCCCACAAAAAATCGCAGACTTCGAACCTGCCTCAACGTCTTCGAATACCTTTGCCCCGGTTGCGCTGATCAGCGGCAAACTAGAGCAAATGTCTTCGCCAGCTGGTTCTCAGCTAACCGGCAGCAGGCAAGCGATTGCCTTGGTTGGGGCTAACGAGTTCGCACTTACCGCCGATGAAAAGACTCTTGCGCTCAGGTCGACTCGCGGCATTTATCGGGTCAGGTTGGGCCAAATTTCGCCTGATCCCGTCTTGGTCGACAGCCGGGCCACCCTATTGGCACCCCAGTTTGATCGACGCGGAATGCTCTGGTCTATTACCCGTGACGGCGGCAGCGCAATCCAGGTATCACCCGCCACCGCAAAGGCTATTTGGCTTTCGGTTCCTTGGCTCAAGGGCGATGCAATAAAGGACTTTAGCTTGAGTGCCGAGGGTGCTCGAATCGCAATGGTGGTGACCAATAAAAAGCTGGGCACCAGAGTTGTGGTCGCCTCTGTGATTCGCGACAAGACTGGTCTGCCACTTGGGCTAGGGCTGCCACACGCTGTTGCCGCAGGAAACGGTACCCCAGTGTCAATCGAGTGGTCGGGTGAAACCCAGATTCTGGTGATGTTGGCAGATGCAGCGTCTACCAGCGTGAGCCTGTACACGGTGGGCGGCGACAGCCGCAACCTTGGCTTTGTAACCGACGGGGCAAAAATCATTGCTTCGGATAGCGGTAGCGACATCTATGTGTTGAGCCACGATGGAGTGTTGATGCAGTATCGCGGTTACACCTGGAGCACGTTGGCGCAGTCGGTGACCGCCGCGCACGTGCCTAACTAGAGGTTGTCCACAGTTTTTTAGGCTGGGGTTACTTCGCCGAGTTGGCGATGCAAATTGGTTTTTGTGAACTGGTTTCTAGATGTCTGGCTGCCCACTAAATGCCTGCTGTGCGCAAATCCCCCAAGGCAGCTCTGCGAAGCCTGTCAATCGCTGATTGCAACCAGACCCAGACTCGTCTCTAGGCCAGGGCTGGTCGGTGGCGTAGCGGCCGTAGACTACCGGGCAGACGCAAAGGCTCTGGTTCACCACCTGAAGGTACTTGGTGCGGGGTCGGTTTCCAAGTTCATGGCCAGGCATATTCTTGATTCGCTTGAGCGTTTGCAGGTGATTGAAGCGCTGCGGGACTTGCGGGGCAAGGCGTACCTAGTGCCCGTTCCAAGTCGCCCAGAAATCACCAGGGTTCGAGGATTTGTGCCTTCTGTGTTGTTAGCTCGGCGGTTGGCGCGGTGCCTGCGTGAGACCGGGGTGGTTGCACAGGTAAAGCCAATCGCTCGTCTTGGCCGACAAGTACGCGATCAGGCCGGCTTGAATCGCCAAGAGCGTGAGGAGAACCTAAACGGGGCCATGAGAGCCACTGGCCCGGCCACTCCAGAGGACTCCCAAGTGCCAGTTTGGCTGGTAGACGACGTAATAACCACCGGGGCGAGCCTTCGAGAATTGCAACGTTGCCTGCTGGGAGCGGGTTGGAACGTACAAGGTTTCGTGACTTTTGCAGAAACTTTGTAATTCGGTGAACGGAAATTGGTTTTTGGGTATACCTTGTGTTCACAGGCAATGAAGCTTGGGGCTCCCGCAAGGGAGTGAGTATCGCGATTTCGTGGCACTCAGTGCCCGGAGGAGGTAAAAATGGAAATCAACATTTCAGCCCGAAACCTCACAGTTTCCGACCGCTTCAAGGACTATGTCCTTGATCGAGCTCACAAAGTTGAGCAGTTGGCAAACCGAACTCAATCGCTAAACATCAAAGTAACCAGACACGAACATAAGAGCTCTGGCCTGGAGGATCAGGTAGAACTCACTGTTATCGAACCAGGGCATGTGATTCGTGCCGAGGCTCACGCTGGCGACAAGTTCGCAGCTTTCGACATCGCCCTTGGCAAGCTAACTGAGCGCCTTCGTCGCGTAGGAGACAAGACCAAGGTCCACCGCGGACAGCACCGCCAGCACTCCACCAGCGAAATCAGTGCCCACGACTTTGCGGAGTTGAGCATCACACCGGCATCGGCAGAACTTTTGCTTGGGCAGAAGGCGGTAGCACCTGAGCCGGTTGCCGACGAAGGCCCTGACTTAGGGGAAAGCCCAATCGTGATTCGTCGCAAAGAGTTTCCTCAAAGCTCAATGACCGTAGACGATGCCCTGTATCACATGGAACTAGTGGGTCATCCGTTCTACCTATTCCTCGACAGCGATACGGGAAAGCCATCGGTGGTTTATAGCCGAAAAGGCTGGAACTACGGAGTTATCACGCTGGCTTAGTTTTCGCCATTAGCACAAGCCCCGGACCCTAGCGGTTTGGGGCTTGTGGCTAAGATTGAAGGCAGTAAACCTATGCGTCTGGAGCTTTCAACTTGGCTACTATCCTCGACAAAGTATTGCGTGCCGGCGAAGGCCGCTTGCTCGCCAAGCTGCGTGGCATTGCCACCGCGGTAAACGCGCTTGAATCAGAGTTCGAGCAACTCACCGATGCCGAGCTTGCAGAGGAAACGGCCGCCCTGCGCGAGCGCTACGCTGCCGGTGAATCGCTAGACGACCTAATGCCAGAAGCCTTCGCTGCGGTGCGCGAGGCCTCAAAGCGCACCCTGGGCATGCGCCACTTCGACGTACAGATCATGGGTGGTGCCAACCTGCACCTGGGCAACATCTCTGAGATGAAAACCGGTGAAGGTAAGACTCTGGTGGCAACCATGCCTGCCTACCTCAACGCCATCGCTGGTCGCGGTGTTCACGTAGTAACCACCAACGACTTCCTGGCCAAGTACCAGGGTGAACTTATGGGTCGTGTTTTCCGCGCCCTAGGCATGAGCGTGGGTGTAATCCTCAGCGGCCAGGAGCCAGCCGAACGCCGCGAGCAGTACCTGGCCGACATCACTTACGGAACCAACAACGAGTTTGGTTTTGACTACCTGCGTGACAACATGGCGTGGGACAAGGGAGACCTAGTTCAGCGCGGGCACTTCTTTGCCATCGTCGACGAAGTTGACTCGATCCTCATCGATGAGGCTCGTACTCCGCTAATCATCTCCGGTCCTGCCTCGGGTGAGGCAAACCGCTGGTTCGCTCAGTTCGCCAAGATCGTGGAAAACCTGACCCCGGTCATCGACTACGAAGTAGACGAAAAGAAGCGCACGGTTGGTGTTTTGGAACCGGGAATCGACAAGGTCGAGGACTACCTAGGCATCGATAACCTCTACGAGAGTGCCAACACTCCGCTGATTTCGTTCCTGAACAACGCTCTCAAGGCCAAGGCCCTGTTCAAGCGCGACAAGGACTACGTTGTCATGAACGGCGAGGTCATGATTGTAGACGAGCACACCGGCCGTATTTTGGCTGGTCGTCGTTACAACGAAGGCGTGCACCAGGCAATCGAAGCCAAGGAAGGTGTTGAGGTCAAGGCCGAAAACCAGACCCTAGCTACCGTGACCCTGCAGAACTATTTCCGTCTTTACAACAAGCTTTCGGGTATGACCGGAACCGCAGAGACCGAAGCGGCCGAGTTCATGGCCACCTACAAGCTCGGTGTAGTTCCAATCCCTACCAACAAGCCGATGATTCGCATCGATCAGCCAGACCTGATCTACAAGAACGAGCAGGTCAAGTTCGATCAGGTCGTTATCGATATCACTGAGCGCTACAAGAAGGGCCAGCCGGTTTTGGTTGGTACCACCTCGGTAGAAAAGAGCGAGTACCTGAGCCGTTTGCTTGCAAAGGCTGGCGTGCGTCATGAGGTATTGAACGCCAAGAACCACGCCCGTGAGGCAATCATTGTGGCTCAGGCTGGTCGCCTAAACGCGGTAACCGTGGCTACCAACATGGCCGGTCGTGGTACCGACATCATGCTCGGTGGAAACTCCGAGTTCCTAACCGTTGCCGAACTTGCCAAACAGGGAATCAACGCCGAGGAACACCCAGAGCAGTACCAGGCTGCTTGGGAATCCACTTTTGCCAAGATCAAAGAAGAAGTTGCAGCCGAAGCCGAGAAGGTTCTGGCTGTTGGCGGTCTCTACGTGCTCGGTACCGAACGCCACGAATCGCGTCGTATCGACAACCAGCTTCGCGGTCGTGCCGGTCGTCAGGGCGACAGCGGTGAAAGCCGTTTCTACCTTTCGCTAACCGATGACCTGATGCGTTTGTTCGCCTCTGGTGCCGCTGGCGCATTGATGAACCGCCCTGGAATGCCAGATGACCTAGCCATCGAATCCAAGATGGTCAGCCGCTCGATTGCTAGCGCACAAAGCCAGGTCGAAGGCCGTAACGCCGAAATCCGTAAGAACGTTCTCAAGTACGACGACGTCCTAAATCGTCAGCGTGAGGCCATTTACTCGGATCGCCGTCACATCCTCGAGGGCGACGACATCGCTGGCCGCGTGGATGAATTCCTAGAGGCGGCTATCGCCGAAATCGTAAGCGCACACATCAGTGACAACGCCGGAAACGACTGGGATCTAGAAGCGCTTTGGAACGAACTTCGTGCCATCTACCCAATCGGTTTGGCCATCGATGAGGTTCTTGCCGAGGCAGGCAGCCGTTCGCGTCTGACCAAGGCTTGGCTAACCCGAGAGATCGTCAGCGATGCACGCATTGCCTACGTGAACCGCACCAACCAGCTTGGCGAGCCAGCTATGCGCGAGCTTGAGCGTCGTGTGGTGCTTAGCGTGATTGACCGCAAGTGGCGCGATCACCTGTACGAGATGGATTACCTCAAGGAGGGAATCGGTCTTCGTGCTATGGCACAGCGCGACCCACTGGTTGAATACCAGAACGAGGGTTACCTCATGTTCCAGCAGATGATGGGTGCGATCCGCGAGGAAACCACCGGATTCATGTTCAACCTAGAGGTTCAGGTTCAGCAGTCGGAAGACCACGCAGAAATCGAGGCTCGTGGTTTGGCGGCTCCGGTTGATAACCGTGCGTCACTTACCTACATCGCACCAAACGAAGATGGCGCAGCCGAAGAGCACTCGGCAAACCAGAAGCCTGCCACTCCGCCAAAGAACAATGGAGCGGGAAGCTCGTTCTTCAAGAGCTAGCCTGCCTGGTTTACTAATAGGAAAGCCCCGATCGTTGATCGGGGCTTTCCTATTGAACATTGGCTGGGGCCTAAACGCACGCGCCTAGAGAATGGTCACGCTGGTGGCACGCCAACGTTTGTGGAACGGCTCTAGCCGAATGGTGACAGCGCGAGTGCGAGCCTGCGACTTAATCAACACCACGGATTCGATGATTCCAGGCTTGGGGGAGTCGGTTCGAATCTTGCCAACCACGAACTTGGGCATGAGCACCGGTCTGGTCATAGTGGCTTCTAGTCGAACCCGCTGCGAAACCTTGGTGCGCAGTTTCTCGTAAACCTGATCGGATACCAAAACGGCCAGTTGGTCTAGCGATCTAGACCCCGCAATTACCTCGACCACCATGGTTGCTATCGCCGGCAACAGCGGCGCCGGATCCGGCATGGCGGCTATTTCTTCATCGGTGGGGTAAAGGTGCGAGTCATCTAGGAGGGGATCATAGGCACGCGGTTTGCGCTTGGTTTGGTGCTGCAAACTCGGCATCGATGAGAGGCGTGCCGCCCTGTGAACTGCCATTGCTTCCTCCTTTTAGCTCTTAGTTAAGAAGTTAGATGCCGTTGGTGCTTCGCTGCAACGAAATTTTTGGAATTGTGGATAACTTTTTTGACCAATTGCTAAAAGGCTCTATTCATAGAACATGAACTTTTCTCTCCCACTTATCCCCAATGATTCTCAGCTGCATTCCCCCTGGTTTCAGCTGGACTACGGATGCAATGCCGCGCTGGTCAAATGCGCCAACGGCACTTCCGAAACTCTTATTTATGTTGTCTTCGGCGATGATTTCATCGCTGGCCTTCGGGTAGATCGCAGGACCTGGGTTTTGCTTCCGAGTTCGGCGGTGCTCTCTGTAACTTTTTCTATGTTGGGCTCAAGAAACCTGCCACCGGTTCGTCAAGTCAGCCAAGAAGGCCGCACCTATTTGCAGAGTTTGGGCCAGGTGGAACTCAAGCTTTGGTTAGTTGCCGTGGATGAGCCGCTTCCTGCCTCCACTGGAACGGTGCAGGGTAGGTGGTTGGCGCTTAGTCGTGAAGAGCCAGGCAAGACAGAGCGGCTGGTGCCGTTTGAGGCAATCCGAAGTATCGAGGTCACCGGTGTGGATAACTTTGCCACAATGTCGGCCGATTCTGGCAACTTGGTTGTCGGTCAATCTCGAAGGAGTTAGTTGTGGCTGCGCAATTGCTAGGAAATCAGTTGAAACTAGGTTCAAACCGCCTAATGCCTAAACTTGCCGCGGTGGTTGTATTGGCGGCCGTGCTAGCGCTTTGCATTAGGTTGTGTGTGTTGGATCAGCAGCATTATTTGGTGCCGGATCGCGCGGTTGCCGCAGGGGAATCCCTGAACCAGGTCTCGTGGAATAGCGTCAGTGCAAATCTTGGAAACCTTCAGGGTCGCTATCTCTTGGCCAGCAAAAGACCTGCAGGCTTTGCCAGTCAAACCCTAGAAGCCGGGCAGCTCGTGCCCAATTCCTCAATCTCGCCACTTAAGCCCGGGCAGATCGCCCGAGTAGTGGTTAGCACCAAGACACAGCTGGGTCAGGGGATTAGGACCGGGGCCAAGGTTGCGATTTGGAGTGCAGAAAAACTTCTAAATAATCACTTCGATGCCCCTAGGAAAATAGTGGCCAACGCTGTTGTGGCTCGAGTTATCAAGCAGCAGGGTATGTTTTCCGCTGCGAGTCAACAGGTGGAACTCATGATTCCGCCGATACAAACGCCCATTGTTTTGTCTGCGATGGCAACTGACTCCACAATTTTTCTGGTGGCCGTGCAATGACAGACCTCAGTTGGGCTCCACCTTCGCAACAGTGGACTCTGGGCCAAGCCGTTGACCCTAACCAGACCGAGGCTTCGACCCAAAACGTTGGTTCAAACCAAAACCTGGGTTGGTACCAATCCACCGGGTTGCTCGAATCACCTAAAACCAAATCCGCCAAGGTCATCGCCGTTCAAAGCCTGCTTCCTGGAGCTGGGCGTTCGGTTATAGCGGCCAACCTTGCCTTTGAGCTTGCCGCAACTGGCGGGCGAGTTTGCCTGGTGGATTTAGATACCCAGTGGCCAAGCCAACATCGGTATTTTGGCTTGCCGCAAGATCAGGCCGCTGTGATTGCGGGAGTGCGCTATCTACAGCAGGATCGCCTAACTAAGGAGGCGTTCCAGGAGCTAAGAATTCGGCTGGTATCCAAAGGGGCCAACGTGGATTTGATTAGCGGGTTTGGCCTGAACCTGAATCCGGGCAGCCTTGATTGGAGCTCTGCTGAAGTCTTCGTGGAGTTCATTGCGCTGTCTTACACCCATGTGGTCATAGATTTACCTGCCGGCAAAGACCTGCCAGCTCACCGACTCGCAGCTAAGGTGACCGATACAAGATTGCACGTTCTACAGCCAGACCCAATCTCTCTGGGAAGGTTCTTGGAATCACCTTCAATCGGGTCGGTCGATAGCCAGAAACAAGATTTGTTGGTCATCAATCGCCTGCGACCTTCTGTTATTGGAGCCCGGCCCGAATGGCAGGTGCGTCAGGCGCTAAGAGATCGAACCGACACCCCTATTCTGGGCGTCTTGCCGGAGGACCAAGTGCTAGATCAAGCCATGCTCCAGGGGGTTCCTCTTAGGCAACTTGGCGGTAAATCAAAGTTTCGCACTGCGCTAATTGAGCTGGCGGGCAGAGTGGGCTAGCCCCCACATGGCTAAACTTTTGCTATGTCAACGTTGTCTCAAATCATCAAGCAAAAGTCTGCAGCATCACATGCAGATATCGAGTGGCTCAATGTTTTGACCAACGAATGGCAGCTGGTAGCCGACCTAGTTTTTGCCGACTTAGTGCTTTGGCTGCCAGATAAAGACGGAAGTTTTCTGGCAGCCGGTCACGCTCGCCCCTCCAGCGCCGCCACAATCTTTTACCGAGACATCAGCGGAGAGTCTGTTCGCGCAGTTTGGGCGGAACAGGTTGCCGACGCCTTTGCCAACGGCGAAATCATGGACCAGGTACAGATGGGTTCGTTCGATGGAATCCCCAACCGTTTCACGGCTTACCCGGTAAGGCGCCGTATCACCAACGCCAACGAGGCAATCAAGCCAGAGCCAATCGCGGTAATCACTCGCCACACCAACCTTGCGGATTCCAAGGTTCCTAACAAACTTCAACTGAACTACCTAGCTGCCGGCAACGATTTACTGCGAATGGTTTCCGAGGGCAGCTTCCCTGATTTCGGAAATCCAACCGGCCCAAAACGTGGTTCACCTCGAGCCAACGATGGCCTGCTTCGGTTAGACCCAGCAGGCAAGGTTGTGTTTGCTAGCCCTAACGGCCTATCGGTGTTTAGCGGGCTTGGCGTATCCAAGGAACTAGAGGGCCAACTTCTGGCAACCATGGTCACTCCGCTTCTCAAAGGCAGTTACACGGTAGATGAATCCTTACCGCTAGTGCTCAGCGGAAAAGCTCCCTGGCGAGCCGACCTCGAATCCAAAAATGGAACCATCGCACTAAGGTCAATCCCGCTCAAGGCCAAGGGGGAGCGCATCGGTGCTCTTTTGCTTTGCCGCGATGTGAGTGAATTGCGCCACCAAGAACGCGAGCTGATTACCAAAGACGCCACCATTCGTGAGATCCACCACCGGGTGAAGAATAATCTCCAGACGGTTGCCAGCCTGCTGCGCATGCAAGCCCGGCGCAGCAAAAGCGAGGAGACCAAGGAATCGTTGGAGCAGGCAATGCGCCGCGTTTCGGCTATTGCCGTGGTTCACGACACCCTTGCCTCGGGTCTGAACCAAGAGGTCAACTTCGATGAAGTTTTTGAGCGCGTAATGATGTTGGTTGGAGAAATGGCGGCCAGTCACGGAACCACGGTTAACACAATCAAAGATGGCAAGTTCGGGCCACTAAGAAGTGAAGTCGCAACCACCTTGGCCGTTGTTCTAACCGAGCTGGTCACCAATGCCGTGGAGCACGGACTTGCCAATCGCAGTGGTGTGGTCGCGGTATCGGCGGAGCGCTCTGCCAAGAAACTCGAGATTGCGGTGGCCGACAACGGCGCCGGTCTAAAGGACGGCAAAGTGGGTAATGGCTTAGGTACCCAGATCGTGAGAACCCTTGTAGAGGGTGAACTTAGAGGCAGCATTCGCTGGTATTCGCCTACCGAAGGCGGTACCCGCGCAGTCTTATCTATGCCGATTTAGAGCCGATTAGGTGCAGATTTAGGTGCCGATTTAGGTGCACCTTTAGGCAAACATTTGGGTACGCAAAACAAGGCCAAAAATTGGCCGAATCAAAACTGGGTTATTAGCTGGCGCGACGAGCGCGTGCGTACTTGCGCTTGAGCGACTTACGCTCGTCTTCGGAAAGACCGCCCCAAACACCTGTGTCCTGGTTTTCCTTGATGGCGTACTCTAGGCAGAAATTGGTGACTCCACACTCGCGGCAAACAGCTTTGGCCTGTTCGATCTGCTCTACTGCAGGCCCGGTGTTTCCTACTGGAAAGAAAAGTTCTGGGTCTTCGGTTAGACAGCGAGCTTCGTTTAGCCAATGCATGTTCATGCAGAATATTCCTTTATGTAGGGTCTTTGCATAGTGCACAAAGAAAGCGGCAGAACCGCTTGAAATGACAAAAGATTTGTTGCGGAAAGTGCGTCTTTGGGACTCATGCAACAATCAATATGGTTTCATAACACGGGGCATTTGGCAATACCCCATTTACCTTCTAGACAGGTTTTTTCATGCAAAATCCACCAGATAGCGAAACTCGCCTCGCATTGATTCGCACTATTGGTGCGGTCATCCTCGCAATCGAGTCTCTGGCTGTCTTGGGCTTTGGGGCATGGATGCTGTTAGACCTATTTAGTGGTCAAGCCAAGAGCCTGCCCGCGGCACTAACGCTCATTGCCCTGTACCTAGCCGCAGGTACTTGGGTGGGTTATTTGGCGTTCGGCGTGCGCAAAGGCGCTCGCTGGGCAAGAAGCGGAGCCATCTTTTGGCAAACCTGTCAGTTGTTTTTAGCCGGCCAAAGTTTCACCGGCCGCGGTGCCAGCCCATTTATTGGAATCGCGCTGATTTTGCCATCGGTGTTGGTTCTGGCATTGATGTTCAGTAAGCCTGTGCTGGCTGATTCAAAGCGGCAACTAGAGGAATAATCCTCTGGTTTTAATAGGGGTTTGGTTTAGATCCCAAGTTTCTTGCGAAGGCTGGTCACGTGACCGGTTGCCTTCACGTTGTAAAGGGCCAGTTCGATTTTGCCGTCCTGGTCCAGGGCAAAAGTGGAGCGCAAAACACCGGTGTAGGTGCGGCCGTAAAGCGACTTCTCGCCAAAGGCTCCGTACTGCTGGTGCACTAGGCGGTCTGGGTCGCTCAGTAGCGGGAAGTTGAGGTTTTGGTCTTCAACAAAAGAGGCCAACTTGGCTGGGGCATCGGGTGAGATGCCAATCACGGTGTAGCCCGCGCTTGCAAGCGGGTTCAGGTTCTCGTTGAAGTCACAGGCTTCTTTGGTGCAACCTGGGGTGGAAGCGGCTGGGTAGAAGTAAACAATAACTTTCTGGCCCTTGTAATCACTGAGTGATACCGGCTTGCTTTCGTGGTTCAGCAAGGTGAAATCTGGGGCCAATTCACCCGCTGCTAGCTTTGGAAACTCAGTCATCTTTTACCTCTTTCACAGCGATGCAGGCTGCTTTGCCTTCTGATTTGAGTCTAGGGTAGCGGACCAGCAAATAAGTTTCGGTTCGCCATTGGCGAGCAGGGCGTTTTCCTGCTGATTCCAGCCGGAATTACCTGCTGTGATGCACGCAGAAGGTCACTCCTGAGGCCAGTTCCATTTCAAATCAACCCCATATTTGCTATGTTTGCGAACGTGATTGGGAATTCGAGTTTTCGAGCCGCGCTATCTTTTTTTGTTGCGATAGCGCTAGCTTTGAGCGCAACTTCAGCTTCGACCGCTGTAGCAAAATTTAGCTCGTGTAAATCCCTTCGATCCGTCTACCCAAACGGAATCGCGCTTTCAAGGACTATTGCTGGCGCACAGGTTGGCAAAATTGAGCCCCCTAGAGTGTCATCTACTTTGTACCTCGCGAATCGAAAATTGGATTCGAACAAGGATGGAATCGCTTGCGAAATTAGGGTTAAAGCTGGAGTTCCAAGCCCACAGCCTACTCAGGTGGATATTTCGCCTAGCGTGGCTCCGGCACCTAGCCCGAGTGAAGTTGCAACCTCAACACGCAATTACTCAGCTCAGATATTGCTCGCTCCAAAATCGTTGGGGGATCCGGGCATGCTAAACGACCCTGATCCAAACTCTCTCCAGGACGATGGTTTGAATTCTTCGTTTGTCATTCAAGTTTTGGCAAATGGAAGCCCTGCTTCGAATGTTTCGGTTTCATCATCGGTTGATGATCCAACCGCAAAAATCGAAGCACTCTCAACCGAAACCGACGGTTCGGGAAAGTTTCACGCTTGGTTTATGAATGGTGCAGCCAATGTTCAGCGCGTTGTTTTCAAAATTTCAGGCGATGAGAAAAATCTTTCATTCGATTTGAAACGAATGTCTGACCCGCATGTCACTTCGGGTAGGCCTGTGATTGTTACATTCCCAGATCTTCAAGGAGCGTTCGACCGGCTGGATGTTTCAGCGACACCACTGACGGCCCCAGTCGGCACGTACTACTCCTTTGCGGCTTTTAGTAACTTTTATACGGGCATACAATCCGTTCTCTGTAATGGTTGGGATTTATACGAAATTGTTTGCGATCCCGCACGAGGGCAATTTAGGGGGCTGGAAGGCCATTTTTCGGTTTGGGATGGAACCACATCCAAGGGTGTTGTCTTGCATCCAAAAGTTGTGTCAAAGTCCACCAAAACTCTGTGCCGACCTTTCGATCATGAGGGTAGTGGCCAGATGTGCATTGTTTCGTTCGACTGGAAGCCAAACGATCAGGTGCGGATTTCCATCAAGAAAGTAGATGGCGCAGAGAGCGATTACCAGCGTCTGCAAGTTACTGGCATAAACGAGACTCGCTCTCTAATTCAAGTTTTCGCTGAAATCGACGTTCCAATAAAAGTAAGTCTTGGTAGCGCCTTTGCGTTTTTTGATGAAAATTACCTCGTAGCTTCTGCCCCAAACTGTTTGTCTATTGAGGATCGCGCCATCCGAGTTGACAAAGTGAAGTATTACATTGGGGAAACTGTTCATTATCCAAAGTCTGCAACTTGGTATGGAAACGTTGTGGCCCCAGAGTCGACTCTTTGTCAGAACTTCTCTGTCGCCCCAGGTTCGTATGGGATAGAAATTCACTCGGGAGGAAACAGCCCTTTTGCCCAATTTAAACCTGCGCTTGTTGGAAGCGGGCAAGATTTCTATTTCCAAAATGAACTAAGTTCGAAACTTTTGGTACAACCCTTGGATATCCGAAGCATTCTAGGAAACTGAATCACCTTTTACTTCCATTTGTCAGGTGTGGACACTTCCGCTAAGATTGTTCATCGTTGCGGTTTTTTCGCGGCACGCACCTCTAGCTCAATCGGCAGAGCAACTGACTCTTAATCAGTGGGTTCCGAGTTCAAGTCTCGGGGGGTGCACGAAAGCCCCAAAACTTCTCACGAGTTTGGGGCTTTCTTTATTTGTGGCAGATTATCTCTATGACTTCAATGCCAGTATTCGCCAATATGTCTGTCGAGCAGCAGGTCGAGAGCCTAGCCGATTGCCTGAGCGAAATCCTCGAACAATACGACCTTGGGGTCTGTGAGACCGAGTCAATCAACCACGAGTTCAACTCAACCTTCAAGGTGACGGCAGCCGATGGCGAGTTGTTCGCCCTTCGCATCAACGTGAACTCTAATAGATCCATCGAAAATCTCAAGGCGGAAGTTTTCTGGGTGAACTCAATCAACGAGGTGTTGACGCCAAAACCGAAAGCCAACAAGCGCGGCGAGTTTGCCACCCTCGGTTGGCATGAGGCAACCGGTCGCAAGCTTTCGGCCGTTCTTTACAGTTGGCTGGATGGCGAGGAGCCGGGGGATGACCCGACTCTCGAGCAGCTTTGGGCTGCCGGGGCGGCAATGGCCAAATTGCATGAAAGTTCGGTGGGCTTATTGCTTCCGGCCGGGGCGGAACTTCCCGATTTGTCGGATTTCCTCTGGGGCGAAAAGGATTACCTGCTTAGCGAGGACAGCAAACTCGACGAGGCAGACAAGAAGCGCCTTTCGAGCGCAAAGTCATGGATA
>CANBWO010000009.1 GCA_947373155.1 Microbacteriaceae bacterium
CATAAGGCCTTGAACAGGGACCACAAAGGGGATTAGGGATACCTAAAGCTAATGCTTCGCCCAGAACCCAACCAGAACATCAGCGGTGGCCGCAGGCTGGTCCTCGTTTGGGCAGTGCCCAGCATTTGCAATAACGCTAACGGGAGCACCAAGTTCGGCCGCCATCTGGCGCTGCATGTCTAGCGGCCAGGCGTCGTCGTTTTCGCCAAACACCACGTGAGCCGCAATTCCAGTGGCAGCAACCGCTGCGGTCATGGACTCGTCGTGCATCAGGTGGTTAGCGTGCCCAAGCAGCGCGTTTTTGTCGCTGGCGTGCCAACGAGCCTTGCGCATTTCGTAACGAACGCGGCCACGTGCCTCGGTATCCCGTGCATCATCCCAAAGGGTTGCCATGTCGGTTGCCGAAAGCCAGGCGTGCATCTGAGGCAGCTGACCCACATCCGGCAATGCTCCAGGACCGCTGCAGAACAGGGTCAAGCTGCGCCAAGCCTCCGGTGAATCAATCGCATTTCGCTGAGCCACCAAACCGCCAAACGAGTGACCAAACAGGTGTGGCTTATCCATGCCCAAAGCGGCGGCAACCAAAACGGCATCGCGGCCGATAGAAGCAGTGGTGTAGGCGTCTGCTCGCTCACTATTTGCCGACTCGTGCATTCCACGGTTGTCCATGGTGGCCACGCGGTAACCGCGGGCTGCTAGCTCTGGTCCCAGATCTAAAAAGTCCTCTTTACTGCCGGTGAAACCGTGAATCAGAAATGCCTCACCCAAGACCGCATTCGCATCGCCAGCAACTCCCGCGAATCCAAACGCAGCAGGCTCGTAAACATCGATGGCCAGGTCCTCGCCCTGAATCTGCATAAAACGGGTTGTTGCCTCAGCCATGATCTACCTTCTAGTCAGCGGCGGCCAACTGGCCACAGGCTCCGTCGATTTCCTTGCCGCGGGTGTCGCGCAAAGTTGTTGGAATGCCAAACTTCTCTAGTCGGCGCACAAACTCATCGGTGACTTCCGCGGTAGACGCAGTCCAGATTGAACCCGGAGTGGGGTTTAGCGGAATCGGGTTTACGTGCACCCAACCCTTGCCGCGGTCGTTTAACTTCTTGGCCAGCAACTCGGCACGCCAAGCGTGATCGTTCATGTCTTTAATGAGCGCGTACTCAATAGAAACTCGACGACCGGTGACCTCGTAGTAGTGGCGGGCTGCGTCCAGAGCCTCATCCACCTTCCACTTGGAGTTCACGGGAATCAGTTCATCGCGCAGTTCGTCGTCCGGTGCGTGCAAAGACAGTGCGAAGGTGACCGGAATCTTTTCGTCGGCTAGCTTCAAAATAGCCGGAACCAAACCAACCGTAGAAACAGTGATGTGTCGGGCGCTCATGCCCAAGCCCTCAGGCTGCGGGGTAACCATGGTTCGAACCGCGGTCATGAGTCGGTTGTAGTTCGCCAGCGGCTCGCCCATGCCCATGAACACAATGTTGCTCACGCGCTCTGGTGCATCGCCCGGCTTTAGCTTTCGGCCACCAAGTTCCCCGGCAGCAATCACAGCATTGGCACGAACTACCTGGTCCACGATCTCTGCTGCCGACATATTGCGCGTAAGGCCCGCTTGACCTGTGGCACAGAACGGGCAGTTCATTCCACAACCAGCCTGCGATGAAACACACAGCGTGATTCTTCCGGTGTAACGCATCAGAACAGATTCCACTAGGGCGCCATCGAACAAGCGCCAGAGGAACTTGATGGTGTCTCCCTTATCGGTCTTTAGTCGCTTGACTTCGGTGAGAAGCGGAGGCAAAAGACCCGCTGCCATTTCCTCGCGGGTGGCAGCCGGCAGGTCTGTCATATCTGCGGGGTCACTGGTGTAGTGCTCAAAGTAATGCTTTGCCAACTGCTTGGCACGGAACCCGGGCAGCCCAAGTTCCTTCACGCGGTCGATTCGTTCCTGCGGGGTTAGATCGGCCAGGTGAACCGGCGGTTGACCGCGCTTTGGTTCTGCAAACTGCAGCAGCGGCTTGCCATCGGGGCCAAGTTTTTGCTTCCAGCCCTCGGTTGCCGGGCGTACCTGAATTCCAAGATTTTGAGCAGCCATTACCAGCCATTTGCCTTTAGGTCGTAGGCCACGATTTCTGGCTCTTGTAGGTCTAACAAGTCTTTTTCCAACTGCGCAAAGAACGAGCGAGCCTGCATCATTGGAACAATCAGGAACGCCTGAATGCCGGCAAAGAACTCCCAGCCCTCCATTGCAAGATTGCCTTGGCTTAGTGCGAGGCTAACGCTAGAGACGTTGCCCATCAGAAGGATTCCCATCCAGAGAATCCAGAATCCGGTGAGCTTGCCGCGGGCAGCTCGAGGGTCTTTTGGCTGGCTCGCATCGGTGATGTTTCTGAGCATTAGATAAGGAATCACCAGGTAGCAAAACGGCACCAGCCAGGCGGCAATTGCCCAGCCCGGAGTCCAACCGCTTACCCCGGTGCGACCACGAAGGTATTTGGTGGAGTGAAAAGTGAAACCAATCAGCGCCACGATAAACCAGGCATTGGCCACGAAAGAGATGGCCCCAAAGATATCTCGGGTTAGACCGAGAGTGGTGGTTTGAGCGTTTGGGTCGGTGTTCACTAGTTCTCGCAGAGTTGCAAACATCAGTAGCGAATAGAAGATCGATGAAAAGCCACTCAAGAAGGCGGCGGTGCGAAGGCTAATGGCCCACTTTGCCATTCTGCTTAGGTTATTCACAGCTCTGCGACTCCCGCTTGGTCCATAATTTTTTGCAAAACCGAAACGTCGGTTAGGTGTTCTCCTAGCCTATTCTGCTTGCCCGTTCCGTGGTAATCGCTGCTGCCGGTGACAAACAGGTCGTGCTCAAAAGCCAACTGCTGCAGCCACTCTGAAACGTGCGGGGCAACATCGCGGTGATGTGCTTCGAAACCGGCCAAGCCGGCCTCGATCATTGCCTCAAAACCAGCCCTTGGCATTGGTTCGCCCGGCTGAGGGCCGTTTCCCCTGGCCATTGGGTGCGCGATCACGGGAACTCCTCCGGCACCGCGAATTAGACGAATGGCATCGATGGTGTTGGGCACACCGCGGTTGGGCTCATAGTATTTGGTGCCCGGGCGCACCAGGTTGAAAAACGGGTCGCGGGTTTCTAACAGCCCGCGCCGAATCATGGCGTCGGCGATCGCAGGTCGCCCCGCCACCTTGCCGTCGGATAGCACTTCTAGAACGTGATCCCAGGTGAGGTCAAAGTCCTCGGCTAGGCGATCCGTAATCGCCTTCAGGCGAGTGAGCCGGCTGGCAACCGATTCGTCCAGCACCGCCCTGAGGTTTGGCTCGGTTGGATCCGGGAAATAAGCAAGTAGGTGCGTGGTGAATCGGCGGGCAACTCCATGGCTGTCGGTTTCTGCCGAACGCGTTGTTACCTCAATGCCGGGCACGAAACCCAAACCAAGTTCGCGTGCGGCGGCACGCGCTTCATCCCAGCCGGCAACGGTGTCGTGGTCGGTTAGTGCCACTATATCTAGGCCCGCAGCCTTGGCCTCTTGCATTACCTGACGTGGGCTTCCGCGGCCGTCTGATTTGAGGCTGTGGGTGTGGAGGTCTATCTTTGCCAGAGTCGAAAAACCTGCGACTCGAACTTGAGCGGATTCCTGCATTTGTTGTCCTCCAGACACTACAAATTTAGCCCCTAAATTTGGCTCTAAAAACCCAAGAACAGAGCTGTATTTAGGTGCGATTTTGCTAGTGTGCCGGCGAGTAAGTACCTAGGACTGCCAAGTTGAACTCGGGCTGAGCCACGCGTGGGATTCAAACTAAATCACAAGTTAAATGCCGCCGAAAACAAAAAGTGGCAAACTTATTCAATGAGCAACGAAGCCCAGACTATTAAGTCTTTATCCGCCACAGAGCCGAGTCCAACTGCGGAATCAAATGGACCCGGCGCAGAGCCGAATCCAACCGCGGAATCAAATGGCCCCGGCGCAGAGCCGACTCCTTCCGCCGAAGAACTCGCCGGTCGCAACGCGAACCGCAGCCGAACCCCCAACTCGCCAGAGTTCATTGCCTATATGGGCTCCGGTTGGGCAGACAGTGCCGCAGACAAAAACCTAAACGCCGCCAAGCAGTCCGCTTTGGCCAAGGCCGCACCATTCGCCGCCGCCCGCCGCGCCACTTTGGCACAGCGCTTTGCCGGGCACACCGTTGTGATTGCCGCCGGCCCCATGCACACCCGCTCCAACGACACCGAGTACCGCTACCGCCCACACAGCGCGTTTGCCCACCTCACCGGTTGGGGCACCCACACAGTGCCAGATTCAGTTCTAGTCATCGATGCTCGCATGGCCCATAGCAAGTCGATCTTGTTTTTGCGCCCAACCGCAGGCAAAGGCAGCGATGAGTTCTTTGCCAACAATGTGATTGGTGAATTCTGGCTGGGATTCCGCCCGAGCCTGGCTCAGGTAAGCGCCACCCTCGGCCTAGAAACCCGAGACATCAAAGACTTAGACGCCTACCTGGCAGCCATTCCAGCAGAAGAAAAGCTTTCGCTAGAAGACCCATCGGTGGCTGAATTTTGCAGCGAAATGCGCTTGATAAAAGACCAGTTTGAGATTGCAGAAATGCAAGCCGCAGTAGACGCCACCGTGGCCGGGTTCGAGAACGTGGTTCGCACTTTGCCCAGCGCAATCGGTCACGCTCGCGGCGAGCGCCTGGTGGAAACCGCGTTCTTTACTAAGGCTCGTGAACTCGGCAACGACATTGGCTACGAAACCATCGCCGCGGCCGGTCACCATGCCTGCACCCTGCACTGGATCATCAACGATGGCCCGATTTTAGACGGTCAGCTGTTGCTGCTGGACGCCGGTGTTGAGGTAGACAGCCTCTACACCGCAGACGTGACCCGAACCATGCCGGTGAACGGCAAGTTCAGTCACATTCAGCGCCTGATTTACGATGCCGTATTAGAGGCAGCCGACGCCGTGTTCGCCATGGCAAAGCCGGGTGTCACCTACAGCAAAATGCACGACACGGCCATGAGCGTTATCGCCCAAAAGACAGCCGAGTGGGGATTCCTACCAGAGGGCGTGACTGCCGAGCAATCGCAGGAAATCGATAAGCAGTTCCACCGCCGTTGGATGGTTCACGGCACTGGGCACCACCTGGGCCTCGATGTGCACGACTGCGCTCAAGCCAGACGCAGCCAATACAAAGATGCCGTTCTGGAACCTGGCATGATTTTCACCATTGAACCGGGGCTTTACTTCCACCCAGACGACCTCTTGGTGCCCGAGGAATTCCGCGGAATTGGTGCCCGAATCGAAGACGATGTTTTGGTAACCGAAACCGGCGTTATCAACCTGAGCGGTGCGCTACCTCGTGAGGCCTCGGAGATCGAAGCCTGGATGGCCCGCCTGCAGGGCTAACTGGCCAACTGGCAAACTGGCTAACTGGCTAACGCGCCAACTAACTAACCTTTACTTGCAGTTAGCAGCGTGTTCGGCAACTGCCTTTTGCGCCTGTTCAACGAGCGGGTGAGGCACAACTACCTCGTACTTGGCGGCAACAACTGCCGACGCACTGCTGAACTCGTGGCGATTGCGGGTGAAGCTAAAGCGCAACACGTTGATCAGCATGCCAATACCCGCACCAATAAACACGGCCGCCAAGGTGGTCGAGCCAACCGCACTAGCCGCCGCAGTGGTTCCCGAAGCAGCGGTCGGCTGGATAAAGAGACTAATCAAAAGCCCTAGCCAAGAACCGGTAACCAAACCCTGGAAGGCAACTCGGCCGTAAGACAACTTGCCTCGCACACGCTCTACGGTTCGTAGATCAGAACCCACGATTGCCACCATCGGTGCCGGAAAGTCATGGCGAATCAGCTGGTCCACAAAATCAACCGCAGCGGCGTACTCAGGAAAGTCTGCGATGACCTCTCCGTTTGGCACGGTCAGTTGCTGGATGCGGGCATTTCGGCTTTTGCTATTTGGAGTATTCGACACCTTGTTATTGTCGCACGCTAGGGAGTTAATAAGGTCAAGGTCTAAACTTGCCATGTGAGTGCATCCAGAGTTTTTGTCGCGCGCCTAGTGGGTTGCGGGGTCTTCGACCCTGCCGGCGACAAAGTGGGCAAGGTCATCGATGTTTTGTTGGCCTACCGAAACACCGGATCCCCTAAAGCCACCGGACTGCTAGTTGAAATCAGCGGTCGTCGACGTGTATTTGTTCCAATCGCTCGCATCACCTCGATTGGTGCCGGTCAGGTAATCACCACAGGATTGATCGACGTTCGCCGTTTTAGCCAGCGCGGACAAGAAGTGCGCGTTATCGCTGAAATGCTGGGACGCAAGGTGCGCCTGCTTGATGGCTCCGGCATTGCCACCATCGAAGACCTGGCAATCGAAGTAAACCGCCGCAAGGAATGGGCGGTTTCCGAGTTGTTCCTGCGCCGTCCAAAGGTTGGCGCCAGCCCATTTGCCCGCGGAGCCACCCTGTTTGCCGGCTGGGAACAGGTTGCCGAAGAAGCCAAAGACCCCGAGGAAGGGCAGAGCGCACAGCAGCTGATTGCCACCTACTCAGACCTCCGCCCAGCGGATATCGCATCGGCTCTTTTGGACCTACCAGACGAGCGCATGGTTGAGGTTGCCGAGGAACTAGACGACGAACGCCTGGCAGACGTGCTTGAGGAGCTGCCAGAAGACGAGCAGCTGGATATCATCGAGGAACTAGACGACGAACGTGCCGCCGAGATTCTGGACCTGATGGAACCAGACGACGCAGCCGACCTGATGGCAAACCTGCCTGAGGAACGTACCGAAGCCCTGCTTGAGCTGATGGACGAAGACGAAGCAGAAGACCTGCGACGCCTGATGACCTATGCGCCATTTACCGCGGGTGGTCTGATGACCACCGAGCCAATCATTTGTGCCGCCGACGCCACAGTGGCCGAGGCCATGGCTTTGATTCGCCGCCAAGAGGTAGCCCCCGCCCTAGCCGCCAGCGTTTTTGTAACTCTGCCACCTTATGAGACGGTGACCGGCCGCTACCTGGGAGTGGTTCACTTCCAGCGCATGCTGCGCTACCCGCCGCACGAGCGCCTTGCCACCATTTTGGACACGGAACTCGAACCAGTTTCGCCAGACACCCCCATCCAGGTTATTCACCGAGCACTGGCCAACTACAACCTGGTTGCCCTGCCCGTGGTGGATGCAGAAAACCACCTGGTTGGCGTGGTCACGGTAGACGACGTGCTAGACCACCTGTTGCCAGATGACTGGCGAACCGAAGAATCCATCGATGAAGCAACCCACGTGGCCGCAAAAGCCGCCAAGGTCGCGGCTAAGACCGCAGGTGGTGCACGTGGCTAAGCAAGACTTTCTAGAGAACCCGCTAGGCCAGCGCCGCCGTGTTCTTAGCAAACTAACTATCGACCAAGAGAAATTCGGTCGCGCCAGCGAGAGCTTTGCCCGCGCCATGGGAACGGGCGAATTCCTGATTTGGATGACGGTTTTTGTGACCGTTTGGCTTACCTGGAACAGCCTGGCCCCGATTCACTGGCAGTTCGACCCGCGTTCGTTGAACTTCACCCTGCTCACCATGATCCTGAGCTTGCAGGCAAGTTACGCCGCACCGCTGATTTTGTTGGCGCAGAACCGCCAGGCCGACCGCGACCGCGTAAAGACCGAGCAAGACCGCCAGCGTGCCGAGCGCAACCTAGCCGACACCGAGTACCTGGCCCGCGAGGTTGTGGCGCTGCGTTTGGGCCTCGAAGAGATGGCTACCAAGGACTTTGTGCGCGACGAGATCCGCGACCTACTGCGCGATTTGCTAGACGAAATCCGCGAGGACCGCGGCGAGGGCTCGGCCAAGGCTGCCAAGGCTGCGCGTAAAGCCGCCCGCAAAGCCGAATCTTCGGCCGAAGCCGAATAGCCCAAAGTTTAGGCTCGCGCCAACACTCGCAACCCAACTCATGAACGAATCAATTCGCAGAGCGCTAAGCACGGTAATAGACCCGGAGCTCAGGCTTCCAATCACCGAACTGGGCATGGTTGGTCAGGCTGAAATCATCGATGGCGTAGCCCAGGCGGTAATCAAACTGACCGTGGTGGGTTGCCCAGCTGCCAACCGCATTGAAGCAGACGTGGTTGCTGCACTGGCTGGAATTTCGGGCGTTACCGAAACCGCTGTGACCATGACCGTGATGTCGGCCGAGGAGCGCGCGGAACTGAAAGACAAACTGCGAGCTGGCAAGCCGATTCGCAGCAACCCGTTTGATAAAGACACCCTGACCCGCGTTTTTTTGATTGGAAGCGGCAAGGGCGGAGTGGGCAAGAGTTCGATCACCGCGAATCTGGCCGTGGCTCTTGCGGCTCAGGGCAAGCGCGTTGGGTTGATCGACGCCGACATTTTTGGCTTTAGTATTCCTGGTCAGCTTGGTCTTGGTGCCGCGGGTGACACCGTAAAACCCACCCGAATCGACGACCTGATTCTGCCGCCGGTTGCCTACGACGTAAAGGTGATCAGCATCGGAATGTTCCTAGACGGCAACAAGCCGGTGGCATGGCGCGGCCCGATGCTGCACCGCGCGGTGGAGCAATTTTTGTTAGACGTGCACTGGGGCGACCTGGATTTCCTTTTGGTAGACCTGCCTCCCGGCACCGGCGACATCGCCATTAGCCTGGGTCAACTGCTACCCACCGCCAAGACCATTGTGGTAACCACCCCGCAGATGGCGGCAGCCGAGGTTGCCGAACGCAGCGGCTCAGTAGGTTTGCAAACCGGGCAAAAGGTGTTTGGCGTAATCGAAAACATGGCCTGGCTAGAGCTAGCCGACGGTACCAAAATGGAACTTTTTGGCACCGGTGGCGGGCAAGAAGTGGCCAACCGGTTGTCAACTTTGCAAGGTTCACCCGTGAGCGTTTTGGGTCAGGTGCCAATTAGTGTGCCGCTTAGAGAAGGCAGCGATGCCGGCAAGCCGGTGGTTGCCGAGACCCCGAACGACCCAGCAGCCAGTGCCATTGAGCGAATCGCCAACCTCATGGCAGCGGACCAGCTTGGTTTAGCGGGCAAAAAGCTTAAACTTAGCGTGTGAGTTCAACGAAGATTCAGGGGCTACTTAGCCACCTTGGCAGCCGCGCTAGCAGCGTGGAAATCATTAACCCGAGCACTGGCAAAAACGCCTATCCCCTGCCGCAATTTTCGGCTCATGAGGTAGCGGTGGCCGCTCAGGCCTTGCGGGACTCTGCTCACATTTGGCGCGATACCCCGGTTCACCAGCGTGGTCAGGTTTTGCTGAACCTACACGACCTGATGATCAAGCACGAAACCGACTTACTCGAACTGTTGCAGTTCGAGACTGGCAAAGCGCGCGCTCACGCCTTTGAAGACTTCGCCGGAGCACTCAACTCGGCCCGCCACTTTGGCAAGCTGGCGCCAAAGGTATTGCACACCAAACGTGTGCGCTCGGGGGCACCTACCCTGACTCGTAACTATGTTGACCTGGTGCCGGTGGGCATTGTTGGCGTTATTACTCCTTGGAACTATCCACTTGCCCTCACTGGCCTAGACGTGCTGCCCGCTTTAGCCGCCGGAAACCCGGTGCTGCACAAGATCGATAACCAAACCGCACTCACCGCTCTTTATCTGCGCGAACTCGCGGTACAGGCCGGCCTTCCGGAATCGGCTTGGACCATTGTGGTTGGAGACGGCCCAGAAGTTGGCAACGCGGTTACCGACAACGTGGACTTTGTAGCCTTCACTGGCTCGACCGCTACGGGCAAGATTGTGGCCCAGCGCGCAGCCAGCCGCCTGATTGGCTTCAGCCTCGAACTCGGCGGCAAGAACCCGATGATTGTTTTGCCAAGCGCCAACATCAAAAAAGCTGCCAAGTTGGCTGTGACCAGTTCGGTGGCAAACACCGGCCAGCTTTGTGTTTCGATTGAGCGCGTCTACGTGCCAAATGCCAGCATCGATGAGTTCATCGCTGCCGCCACTGCGGATGCCGCCAGCCTGAGCATTGGCAAGGACGGTGGGTTCGAAACCGACCTGGGAACCCTCACCGGAGCCGCCCAGTTCAAGCGATTCACGAGCATGTTGGCAGACGCCAAAGCAAAGGGTGCAACGGTGGCCGGCGGCCAACCGCAACCGCAGATTGGCCCCTACTTTGTGAGCCCAGCCATTGTTAGCCATGTTCCTATCTCGGCAGACCTAGATCGCCGCGAGGTATTCGGCCCAATCCTTCAGGTCTACGGCTACGACTCGGTAGAAGACGCCATCGATGCCGCTAACGACACCGACTTTGGCCTAAACGCGTCCGTTGTTGGCAACACCACCGAGGCCATGGCTGTTGCCAAGCGCCTTCAGGCCGGCAGCGTGAACATCAATGAGGGTTTCCGCGCCAGTTTTGCCAGCATGGATTCACCGATGGGCGGTGTGAAACAATCTGGTCAGGGTCGCCGAAACGGAGACTACGGCCTTACCCGTTTTACCGAAGCCAAGGCAATTGGTGTGACCACCGGGTTCCTGGCCCTGCCAAACAACGGACACGACTACGTGTTCATTCGCAAACTGCTCATCTTGCTGAGCCAGACGCTTCGACGTCTTCCGTAGATTTAGGTTCTTTTATATCTAATGCCAACGCTTAGCCAACTAATCGGGTTTCTTGTCACGTCTATCGTGATTATTGCCATACCCGGCCCCAGCGTGGTCTTTTCTGTTGGACGCACATTGGCTTTGGGGCGAACCACCGGCTTGCTGACCGTCTTGGGCAACACTATTGGCGGAAGCATGTGGCTGCTAGCTACCGCTTTTGGGGTAAGTACTTTGCTGGGAGCGTTTCCCTGGCTGTTGGCCGCTGTGAAGATTGCCGGCGCCGCCTACCTTGGCTACCTGGGGTTCAACACTTTTCGCAAAAGCAGCCAGCAGCAGGCACAGATCGAGCAGTCCTCCACTACAGCTCAGAGCAGCTGGACCACTTTGAAACAAGGCTTTTTAGTGGGCTTGAGCAATCCAAAGGTTGCGGTTTTCTTTTTGGCAGTTCTGCCGCAGTTTATAAATGAGACCGGCGACTTCACGCTTCAGTTCTTGTTACTTGGCCTAACCTTTGAGGTTTTGGGAACCATCGGGGATTCCATCTATGTATTCACCGCGGCACTGGTGCGCGACTGGATCCTGGTAAAGCCGGCAAGACTCGGTCTCATTGTTCGAGTGGGTGGTGCCATGATCATGGGGTTGTCGGTCTGGTTGTTGCTGGCATCGCTGCTTGAACTGCACTAGCTTATTAGCCCGGAACCTAGCCGGCGCTAAAACGCACCCATGCCTAAATTACTAGGTTGCCTCTTGGTCAAACGGGGCCGATTCCCCGGCTTGTAACCGCACAGCAGGCTTCACCGATGCCTCTTCGCCAACCGGCAAAGTAGCAACCGCAGGGGTGAGGTCT
This sequence comes from Microbacteriaceae bacterium, assembly GCA_947373155.1. Classification (GTDB taxonomy): domain Bacteria; phylum Actinomycetota; class Actinomycetes; order Actinomycetales; family Microbacteriaceae; genus Rhodoluna. Next base: position 11,426 of record CANBWO010000009.1, read on the forward strand.
TCTAATAGGGCTTCGCGAATGATTCGTCTTGGGTCGTATTGACGCGGGTCTAACTTGCGCCAATCCACTTCCTCGCCCAGCTCTTCACTCAGTTGCGACTGAGCATTTTTGGCGTAATCCCTCGCGGTCCGAGCCCATTTAGCCAGAGTCCTGGAGTATTCCGGCAGGCGCTGCGGACCAAGCACGACCACGGCGATAATCGCCAGGATTACGAGCTTTTCGCTATCGATGCCAAACACCTTTAAAGGTTACCCTGCGGCTACACCGCTTTGGGGCATCACCCTTTTAGACTTGGCGCAGGAGGGCCAAATGGCAGACAAAATCAGCAGCTGGAAATACGCCGAAGAATTCGCGGGTGAACCCGAGTCGATTGCACGCGCGCGCATGCGAGCGAGCGAGTTGGGCGTAGAGTGCGTAACTGCCAGCGTTGGTTCTCACCTTGCTGTGCTTGCCAGCGCCACCTCTGCTAAGGCAATAGTAGAAGCCGGAACCGGTACCGGTGTGAGCGGGCTTTGGCTTATGGCCGGAGCACCAACGGCAGTGCTTGCCACCATCGATGTGGAGCCAGAAAACCAGGTGGCGGCAAAGACCGCGTTTACCGAGGGCGGAATCAAAGCCAGCCAGACCCGAGTTATTAGCGGGCGTGCAATAGACGTTATGAGCAACATGGCCGACGGCGCCTATGACCTGGTTTTTCTAGACGCCGATCGCGACACCCTAGAAGAACAATTGGTTGAGGCTCAGCGCTTGCTGCGAGTTGGCGGAGTGGTTGCGGTAGCTCACGCACTGTGGCGAGACCGTGTTCCAGATCCTGCCATGCGAGACGAAGCCACCACTATTTACCGCGAGGTAATCAAGTTCTTTACCGAGAGCAAGTCTTTTGCAACAGCGCTCTCCGCGGCCGGCGATGGACTTTTGATTGCTAGCAAATTGGCGTAGCCAAGACTTAAAGCAAATCGGGCCGGTCGCATTTGACCGGCCCGATTTTTTATGAAACTAATTAACGCTTTACTACGCCCTCAAGAACCTGGTAAAGACGGTTCGCCTCTTCTTCGTTTACCGAAACAACAAGGCGGCCTCCGCCTTCTAGTGGTACACGAAGAATGATTAGACCACGTGGTTCGCGCTCGGCTTCCATTGGTCCGTCTCCGGTGCGTGGCTTCATTGCTGCCATGGAACAACTCCTTGTATTGCTTGGCATAAAACATGCCTCCACTCAATTATCCCAGAGCGTTTGGGCCCAAAAAACCGAATAACGCTCTAATCGCTTTCGACTTGATAACGGTTAGGCAAACAAACCGTTCACTTAGGCAAAAGCAGCACTAGACTCAGCGGTTTTTGGCAGTTTCAAGCCCACTTACCCGATTACCGCGCTGACTGAAAATTGCCTAGGGAGGTGTGAAATCTGGCGAAACATAAACCCAACACACTGCCAGCCAAAACATTTGCAACACAACCAGGGCAACCAGTATGAACCATTTGACCATTTTGGACAGCTGGTAAGTTTTCAAAGCGAAGACAGCAACCAAGGGGAACGCCGGCATGAGGATCCTAAAAGTGCTGCTCTGCGGGTAAAAGAAAGCAATAATGTAGAGCAGGTATGCGCCAACCCAGAGCCTCAGTTCCATTCCCAGAGCGCGCGCACTCTTGGTGAAAAGCAACCAGGTTGCTACCGCCAGCACCAAAATCACAAACAGCCAACCCCAATAGCTGCCCCAGAGAGCCGCACCTAAATCTGCAAAACCGCCAAACCAGATCAACTCTCGGTGCGGGTCGCCGGAGCGCCAAGCAAGTTCAGTTTGGGTATAGGCATCTTGCCTGCCGGTAATAGCCCAAGCGAACAGTGGCCAGGCTAGTCCTAGAAGGCCACTCAGCAGAGTGAGAATGGCAAGTTTTATGCGCTCCGCGGTTGGAAACCCCTCGATGCCCTTTTTGGCATTCCACCAGCGCACCACCCACATGCCCGCTAGCATCAATGCAAATGAGACCATCCCCGGGCGAGTGATGCTTAGACCCGCCAGAAAAGGCAAAGCGGCTACGTATCGGCGCTGCATCAATTGCAACAAGCCACCCGCAAGCAATAGCAAACCAAGGGTTTCGGCGTAGCCGGTTTGCAGCACAGGGCTGGCAACCCAGAAACCGAAAAGCGTTACCGCCCAAAGTGAGACCTGAGGTTCAAAGCGAAGAGAGAACAGCCGGTACATCACAAGGGCAAGCGCAAAACTCAACACCAAACTTATGGTGGGAGCTAGGAACTTCCATTCGATTACACCGCCAGTTACAGACGAAAAAGCGCGTACCAGCATGGGAAATCCCGGCATAAAAGCCCAGGCGTTTTGGTCCACGGCACCGTTGGCGGCGATTGGAAGCTGCGCCGAGTATCCAGGCGGACTGCCCAGGCCGTAGTCAAAAATCTTTTGGTACCACTCCACGTCCCAGAAGTTCACAAAGTCGAAATAGTTTGGGTTGGGTTTGGGAATCCAGTAACTAGGCCCTTGGATGCTGGCAGCCCAAATAAACAGCGTGGTTGAAACCAGGCGCGTGCCAGCCCAGGCGGCCAAAACTCGGAACCACCAGTTGGTGGCCCAAAGTGTTCTTAGGCGGTCAACCACTTACGCAGTGCCTCTTCACATTGGTAAATCTGAGCCAGGGGAACGGATTCGTCGTCGGCGTGAGCCTTGTTTGGGTCGCCGGGACCAAAATTCACTGCAGGAACGCCAAGTTCGCTGAAGCGCGCTACATCGGTCCACCCGTATTTGGGCTTTGCGCTTAGGCCGGTCGCAGCCATGAAGGCCGCCGCGGCTGGTTGGTCTAGGCCGGGGCGAGCCCCACTGGCAGCGTCTGTCACAACCAGCTCGAATCCGTGAAATACCTCGCGCAGGTGGGCCTCGGCTTGGGCCACGGAACGGCTCGGGGCAAATCTAAAGTTGATCACCGCGGTAGCGGCATCGGGGATCACGTTGGTGGCAATGCCGCCATTGATCATGACTGCGTTCAGGCTTTCGCGGTAAACCAGTCCATCTACCTCAATCTCTTGGGTCTGGTAGGCGTTCAGGCGGTTCAGAACCTCGGCCATTCCGTGAATCGCGTTTTTACCCATCCATGGGCGCGCGCTGTGAGCCTTCACTCCTCGAGTGGTCACATCGATGCGCATTGTGCCGTTGCAACCGCCTTCGATTCCCGCCGACGACGGCTCGCAAAGCACCGCGAAGTCGCCCTGCAAAAGCTCTGGGTGGTTTCGGCTGATACGGCCAAGGCCGTTCAGGTCGGCTGCCACTTCTTCGTGGTCATAGAAAATCCAGGTGATGTCGGCGTTCGGGTTGGTAAGTTCGGCAGCCAGTTTGAGCTGAACCGCAACACCGGCCTTCATATCTACCGTGCCCCGACCCCAGAGGTGTTCCTCCGTTCCGTTTGGGCCATCGATGCTCACAAAGCGGGTTGGTAGGTTATCTGCAACCGGCACTGTGTCGATGTGACCGGCGATCAAAACCCTAGTTGGGCGACCCAAATTGGTGCGAGCCACAATGGCATCGGCATCGCGGATTACCTCTAGGTGCGGGTAGCCGCGGAGGGCGGTTTCGATCAGGTCGGCGAGCGCCTTTTCGTTTCCGGAGACGCTCTGAACATCGCAGATTTGGCGGGTCAATTCCACCGCATCGATGGTTAGATCTAACTGAGTTTCGGGCACGTTCTAAGCCTAAGGTAACCTTGGTTTTGTGAGTAACTCAAACAACTTTGAAGGCATTGCCTGGGGCCACGGACTGGCCACGATTGCAGCCGATGGCACCGTTCTAGACGTGTGGTATCCAAACCCTAAGTTGGGTGCCGCACCTACCAACGATTCGCTCTGGGTGGTTCCAAAGGAGCTAGATGCCCATGTGGGAACCGATGCCCGCCGCAATGTGAGCACTCAGGTAGTTCGAACCGAAATCGAACTAGCTTTGCCGGTTACCAGCACCGCAGATGCCTACCTGCGCCTTCAGCTTTTGAGCCACCTTCTGGTCAAGCCAAACACCATCAACCTCGAGGGTCTGATTCCAAATCTTCCGATTGTGGCTTTCACCAACATCGGCCCAATCGCGCTTGCAGACCTAGATCGGCTGCGTCCATCGTTGCAGCGAGCCGGTGTTGTGATTCACAGCATCGATAAGTTCCCGCGTTTGGTGGACTACGTTACCCCGCAAAAGGTTCGTATCGCCGATGCCAACCGCGTTCGCCTAGGTGCCTATTTGTCGCCGGGCACGACAATCATGCACGAGGGTTTTGTGAACTTCAACGCTGGCACCCTGGGCACTGCAATGGTTGAGGGTCGAATCAGCCAGGGCGTGGTTGTAGGAGACGGCAGCGATGTGGGTGGTGGCGCCAGCATCATGGGAACCCTTAGCGGCGGTGGCAAACAGCGTGTTGCCATTGGCTCGCGCGCACTACTTGGAGCTAACTCTGGTGTTGGAATCAGCATCGGAGACGACACCGTGGTCGAGGCCGGTCTTTACATCACCGCGGGAACCAAGGTTGCCATTGTGGATGGCGGAGAACCGCGTTCGGTAAAGGCTATAGACCTAAGCGGTGTACCAAACCTGCTGTTCCGCCGCAACTCCGTCACCGGTCGCGTCGAGGTTTTGCCTCGCTCGGGCGTTGGAGTCACGCTCAACCAACAGCTTCAGAACCTCTAAGAACCAGTTACCGAATCCCAACCCATATTGGTGTCAATCGGTTTGTCGCTCAGATAAACGGTTGGCTGCTGTCCGCCTGCAAGCGCCACAACTTGGCCGATGCGCTTGAATCCTCTTGGCAAAGTAGTGCCCGCGGCAAATGTTGCCAGCAAACTGTGGTCTTCTCCCCCGCCAATCACCCATTTGTGTTCGTACTCGGCGGCGCTCATTTTGCCCTGCGGCGAGGTTGCCAAAGCCTGCGAGGCGCCTTCTAGAATCGCCTCAAAACCCTGAAGCTGCATGGGTTCAATCACCAGGTGCACACCGCTGGCGGCCGCAATCCGGCTGGCATCCTTGGCAAGGCCATCGCTGATATCTAACATTGCTGTGGCACCAACCTCACCGGCTGCAATTCCGGCAGCGATGGGGGGCTGCGGGCGACGCTGAACGTTTACCCAGTCATCCCAGGCGCTCACTAAATCAGAGTTAGAACTAAGCAGTAGGTCTAGGCCGCAGGCGGCACGGCCCAGAGTACCGGCTACCGCAAGAACGTCTCCGGGCTGCGCTCCCGAACGAAGCACCGGCTGGCGACCCTGCAGGTCTCCGTGAGCCGTTACCGAAATCACAATCTGCGACCCGCTCGCAAGATCTCCGCCAACCACTGCGCTGCCAGGCGCCAGGGTCTGGCACGCATCGCGCAGACCATCGGCAAATGACTCAAGCCAGGAAACCAAAGTGTTTTTTGGAACCACCATGGCCACCACCAAAACCGTTGGCTGTGCCCCCATGGCTGCCACATCTGCGATGTTTGAGGCCACGGCTTTCCACCCGAGGTCGTAGCCTGTGCTCCACTCGAGCTTAAAATCGTGATCCTGAACCAGGGTGTCTGTGGTGACCACAAAACTTCCGTTGGGTGCCGAGATTACCGCAGCGTCATCGCCCGGGCCAACCAACTCGTGTTCGCCTTTGTTGAGGCGGCTGATTGTGCGCTTAAGGCTGGCGTTTTCACCAATCAATTCGATGGTCTCTGCAGCAGGATTCAGTGGATTTGGCACAAGTCAAAGGTAGCCTGTAACCGATGACTTTTTCACTTCGCAACTTTATTAGGCCACTACTTTCGTTGGTTGCCGTTGGCTTAGCCGCAGCCTCGCTAACCGCCTGCACTCAGGCCGTAACTCTTGAGGCGGCACCAGATTCGAACAACCCGCGATGCGCTGCCGTCACGGTACGGCTCCCGGATTCGGTTGCCGGATTCAAAAGCCGAACCACAGACGCCCAGGCCACAGGAGCTTGGGGCACCCCAGCCAGAGTTCTATTGCGCTGCGGATTACCAGAGGTAAAAGCAAGCACACTAACCTGCGTTACCGCGGGTGGAGTGGACTGGCTGGTTGACCCAAGTGAAGCACCGAGCTACCGATTCATCACCTTTGGGCGAAACCCTGCCACTGAAGTAATTGTGGATTCTAAGCATGTGAGTGGATCCACAGCTCTGGATTCGCTGGGTGCGGCAATCTCTCAGGGAGTTCCCGTTGATCGGCTTTGCACAGACCCTAAGAGTTAGTTAGCTACCTTAATCTCAGTGGCGCTCGCCCACTGGTTGGCTCGACCACAAGCACGCTCAAATAGCGAAACCCCGAGCGCCGAAAGCTGAACTGTGATTCTGCGCTTGTCCGAAGGATCAGGGACTCGATACGCCAGCGCCTGGTCCTCTAGGCCATCGATGATTCGACTCAGGCTCGCATTAGCAAAACCGGTGTCTTTCACGAGTTCACCCATCACTGGGGACTCCAAGCGAGTGATGGCTTCCATTGCCCGAAACTGCTCTACAGAGAGCCCATCTTCGGAAAGAGCCAGGCTCAGACCAGCCTGCAGTTTCGCAACCTGATCGGCCATGGCCCAAAGAGTCTGCGCCAGCTGTGGTACCGAACTGTTATCAGACAAAGCGCACCCCTTTTCCTTTCGAAACCTATTCGAAATCATAGTAAGACATACTTGGATTATGTCCTCCAATGTTGCTGTGCTCATGCCAGACGAGGCGCTCATGCGCGGCCCCGTCTCAGGCAGACTCGCCATTGGATTGCTGGTGCCAATGTCTGGCGTGATGGGCGTGGCTGGGCCTTCAATTATCAACTGCGCGCTTTTAGCTGCCGAAGAATATGCCAGGTTCTCTGGCAACGGCACAGACCTGATTCTGATTGATGCCGGCCAAGCTCCAATGAATGTGTCGCGAGCAGTGAACAATCTGGTGTCGGGCAATTTGGTGCACGTGCTTGTAGGAACCCACACTTCAAATGTTCGCGTCGCGGTTGAGCAAAATTTGGGAAATCGAGTTCCCTATATTTTTACTCCCCCGCATGAGTCCGATGTCAGTTTGGTTTCCAACTGGGGCACTATGTTCCTCGGACAAAACCCGGAACTTCAACTTCGCCAACCGCTCAGCTGGCTCAGCCAAAACCGGTCGGTAACTCGCTGGGCATTGATCGGCAATGACTATGTCTGGCCAAGGAAAGTGCACTTGGCGGCGCGGAAGATCCTGCGTGAGCTCGACCAAATGGTTGTCATGGATGAACTAGTGCCCATAAACCAGGTGGACGCCGAGTACCTCATTAACTCGGCAAAGCGCGCCCATGCCGACGCCATTTTGGTTTCTCTGGTGGGACGCGATGGCATCAGCTTCCACCGTGCCATCAGAGACCTTGGAGCAGACAACAGTTTCATTCGGCTCTGCACCGCCCTCGATGAAAACTGCTTGGTAGCTGCAGGCGGAGACGAAACCGGCAACCTGTATTCGGCTATGCCGACCTTCATGAATCAGAAGGACGAGAAACACCAACGGCTGATCGAGCTCTACGTGGATCGATTCGGGCTGAGCGCTCCACTGCCTGGAACCTACGCCGAAGGTTGTTATCGCGGGCTACATTTTGCCGCCGCATTGGCTTCTAGCGGGCTGTTGAAACAGAAATCAAACATCGATGCGCTTCGCCTGTTGAACAAGGTAACCACTCAAACTTGGGAAAACCCGCTGTTCATGGTTGATGCAATGGATTCCCTGGCTCGTATGGCACGAGCAGAAGGAAACGAGCTTGAAGTGGTGGGCACTTTCAGATAGGTATAGTATTCAATCATTTCCAACTGGAAATATTTTCCCGTTTTGATTGGAGCAGTAATGACTAGCCCTAATAGTGCAACTGGCGCGCAAGGTAGCGACGCCTCCGGCATCGAGCAATTTGGATACAAACAAGAGCTCAAGCGAACCCTCAAGTTCAGTGACCTCATTGTCTACGGAATGATCTTCATGGTGCCAATCGCACCATTCGCAATCTTTGGTGGCGTCTTCCAGGCCTCCGGCGGCATGATCGCCCTTGCCTACATCATCGCCATGGTTGGCATGATGTTCTCGGCTAACTCTTACTCGCAGATGGCACAGGCCTTCCCAATGTCGGGATCGGTTTACACCTATGCGGCTCGCGGAATTGCAAAGCCAGTTGGCTTCATCGCCGGTTGGATGATTCTGCTTGACTACATTCTCATTCCAGCGCTCTTGTATTTAGCAGCTGGTATGGCCATGAACGGCATCATTCCTTCGATCCCAGTCTGGGTTTGGTTGGTTGCTTTCATCGGCCTAAACACCGTGATTAACTACCTCGGTATTTCCCTAACCGCCAAGGTCAACAAGATCATGCTCGTGGGCGAGCTAATCGCTCTTGCAATCTTCTTGGTAGTGGGCATCTCGGCAGTTGCAGCGGGCAAGGGTGCTGGTTTCAGCTTCGACGCGTTCTTCAACCCAGCCACCTTCTCCTGGTCACTAGTGTTTGGCGCTGCATCCATTGCGGTTCTTTCGTTCCTAGGCTTCGACGCAATCTCGACACTGGCAGAAGAAAACGCCGGAAGCGCCAAGTCACTTGGTCGCTCGATGATTGGTGCACTTCTAGTTGTTGGAACCCTGTTCATTGCACAGACCTGGGTTGCATCGATGTTGGTTGAAGACCCTGCATCGTTGATCAAGAACGGTGACCCAACCGGCGTTGCCTTCTACCAGGCCAGCGAAACCGCAGGCGGCCACTGGATGTTCATCCTTACCGCTGTTTCCACCGCAATCGCCTGGGGCTTTGCAAACGCCCTGGTTGCTCAGGCTGCTACCGCACGCTTGATCTTCGCTATGGCCCGCGACGGACAGCTTCCTAAGTTCTTGTCCAAGGTTGACAGCAAGCGCCAGGTTCCATGGAACGCAACCCTCTTGGTTGTAATCGTTTCGCTGGCACTCGGCATCTACCTAACCTTGCTTCCAGACGGACTAGTTGCGATCTCGGCTCTGGTTAACTTTGGAGCCATCGTTGGATTCATGCTTTTGAACGCCTCAGTTATCTGGTGGTTCTTCATCAAGCAGAAATCAGGCCGCGTATTTGTTCACCTGATTTACCCAGCACTGGGCATTCTGGTTCTAGCATTCGTTCTTTGGAATGCTCGTGCAGCCGCTCAGATTCTAGGTATCGGCTGGCTAGTCGTTGGAATCATCGTTGCTGTCATTCTTCGCTCTCGCGGCAAAGACCTTTCAGTAGTTACCGAATAGGACCCAAAAATGGCTGTTCACGAACTCCGGCCTCGCACAGAGGACTACTCCTACACCTTTGGTGGCAGAAGTCCTCTGATCTCGGTGAAGCCTGGCGACATCGTTGAACTATCTACTGAAGATTGCTTTGGTGGTCGGGTTCGCTCAGCAAGCGACATTCCAAGTAAGGTTGTCGACTTTTCTGAGCTGAACCCGGTTACCGGGCCAATCTATGTAGATGGCGCTGAACCTGGCGACCTACTGGCCGTGCACTTTGTATCTATTGTGCCCTCGCGTAAGTACGGCGTTTCCTGCACGTTCCCGCTGTTTGGTGCACTTACTGCAACTCACGAAACACCAACTCTTCAGGAACCCCTTGAAGAGCGCGTTTGGTTCTATGACTTGGATCTAGAGTCTTGGACCGCGGGGTTTGCAGCAAGTTCCAACGGAGCCAAGATTCGTCTTCCGCTAGACCCGATGCACGGCACCGTAGGTGTGGCACCGGCTAGCGGCGAGGTTCGTCTGGTTGTTACCCCAAGCACCTATGGCGGAAACATGGACACCCCCGAGGCACGCGCTGGAGCAACTCTTTACCTTCCGGTAAATGTTGCGGGAGCCATGCTTTCCGTGGGAGACGGCCACGCGCGTCAAGGTGAAGGCGAAGTTTGTGGAACCGGAATCGAAGCCGCCATGAACTCCGTGATTGCACTAGACGTGATCAAAGGTGGCGCCGCAGCTTGGCCTCGCCTAGAGAACGACGATTTCATTATGACGACAGGTTCGATTCGCCCGCTCGAAGATGCCTATCGCATCAGCCAGAAAGAGTTGGTCGATTGGACCAGCTCGTTGACTGGCATGGACTCACTAGACGCGTATCAGCTAGTGAGCCAGATGGGATTGGCGCCGGCAGCGAATGTGTGCGACCCGAACTACACCATGGTGGCAAAACTGCCTAAGTGGTTGCTTGGCGAGGCCGAGGCCTACGGAGGAGCCCACAAGCGCCTTCGCGCTGCGGCAGAGGTCTACAAGGCAAGCAAAAAATAGCGCAACTCTCAGCGCAAAATGGTGGGCACTCAGCGATGAGTGCCCACCATTTTTTTGCATGTTGGTTTACCGCTTGGCAGTTAGGCCCAGCTGAATCAGCTGGTCGATTAGGTCCGCGTACTCAATGCCGGTGGCGCCCCAGAGCGACGGATACATGCTCAGACGGGTAAACCCAGGCATGGTGTTGATCTCGTTGATCAAGAATCCGTCGGCGGTCAAAAAGAAGTCCACTCGGGCCAGCCCAAAGCCGCCAAGCGCCTCAAACGCCTTGCGGGCCAAGCGTTGCATCTCGGCCAGCTCTTCGGCGCTCAGCACGGCCGGAATGATCAAATCAACTGCGGCCTCATCGCGGTATTTGGCTTCAAAGTCGTAGAACTCACGGCCGGTGACCACAATCTCACCGGCCACGGAAACCCTTGCTGGGCCGCCATCTAGGCTGGAAAGTACAGCACACTCAACCTCACGGCCCACCAGGCCGCGTTCCACAACCACCTTGGTGTCGTGTTCTAGCCCAAGTGCCACAGCGGCAGCAAACTCAGACATGCGCTTGACCTTAGAGACCCCCACCGATGAACCAGCGCGCGCAGGTTTCACAAACAGCGGCACTCCACCGAGACCACGCACGGCCTCGAGTGCAGATTCTGGATCTGCAAGCCAATCGTGCTGGCGAATCACAACGTGAGGAGTTGCGGGCACACCGGCCTGCAAGAAAAGCGCCTTGCTGAACTCTTTGTCCATTCCGGCGGCGGAGGCGAAAACGCCGTTGCCAACGTAAGGCAGCCCGGCCAATTCCAAGAAGCCCTGCATGGTGCCGTCTTCGCCGAAAGGGCCGTGCAAAACAGGGAAAACCACATCGATGTTGGCGTGAAGGGTGCGCGAGCCTGCCGCATCAATGACAAACAGCTGGCGGGAGCCATCCATGGCAAAATCTAACCGGCTGCCCTCGAACTCAACCACCGGCAGCGGTCCATCGCTGAGGGCCCAATGATCTACCGAATCTAGCGCAGGAACAAAAACCCCATCGCGGGTGATGCCGACCGGAATTACGTTGTACTTGTTGCGGTCTATCGACCCAAAAACGCCGGCAGCGGTGGCGCAAGAAATACTGTGCTCGCTACTGCGACCACCAAACATCACTGCAACGGTTAGTTTCGCCATTTGCCGACCCTACTCGCCCTGTGGTTCTTCGTCTTCGCCCATTAGGTGCGGGGCAATATCCTTTGGCTTCATTTTGCCTTCGATCACCAGCTGAACCTGCTCAACAATCGGCATTTTCACGCCCTTGGCGGCGGCCAGTTCAAGAATAGGAGCAACGCTGTTCAGGCCCTCGGCGGTCTGGTTTAGGCGCTTCAGCACCTCTCGCTTGCTAAAGCCCTTGCCTAGCATCTCGCCGGCTTTATGGTTACGACTTAGCGGTGATTCCGATGTGGCAATCAGGTCTCCAAGGCCGGCCAAACCCACCATGGTCTGTGGGCGAGCACCGTAGGCAACAGCAAAGCGGCTGATCTCTGCAAGTCCACGAGTCATGATCGAGGCCTTGGTATTTTCGCCGTATCCAACGCCGTTCACAATGCCAATGGCTACCGCGATTAGGTTCTTTAGGATTCCGCCGAACTCGGTTCCAATCACGTCTTTGTTGGTGAAAGTGGCAAAGTATTCGTTGGTGCAGGCGCGGGCCACTGCGGCCGCGGTCTCTGGGCTACTGCAAGCCGCCACCGATGCGGTTGGCTGCTCAAGCGCGATTTCGCCCGAAAGGTTTGGTCCGGAAACTACCGCAATGCGGCTCTTGGGAAGCTTGGTTACCTGCTCGATTACCTCGCTCATCCGAAGCCCGGTGCCCTGTTCCACACCCTTCATCAAGCTGACCACAATGGCATCTCTTGGAATCAGCGAACCCCAGATTTCTAGGTTGTCGCGCAGTGAAGAAGAAGGAACAGCGATGTAAACCTGCTCGGCTCCGGCCATGGCCTCGGCGGCATCCAAGGTGGCGGTGAGGCTGACCGGCAAATCGATTCCAGGTAGGTAATCGCCGTTGCGGTGGTGCTCATTGATGTCCTCAACCACGTCTTCGCGACGAGCCCAAAGGATCACGTCGTTCTGGGCATCGGCTAGCACCTTAGCGAAAGTGGTTCCCCAGCTTCCCGCACCCATCACTGCAATTTTGGTCATGGCAAAAACCTACTTCTTCTTCTTTAGAAAATTACCAGTGATGCTCTGGCCGGCGACCGCAGGATCCCAAAGGGTTTCCGGTGCCTTCTCGCCACGCAACTGCTCAACTAAACCTGTGATGTGGCGCATAACCACCACCGTTGCCTCGGTAACTTCTTGAGGGGTGATTTGTGGGTGGCGGAATTTGTCGAGGTTGATAGGATCGCCAACCAGCATGTCCACTCGCTTCCAGAAACCGGGACGGAACTTGCTGCCATAGCGAGGCAAAATTTCGTGACTACCCCAATGGGCTATCGGGTAAACCGGCACGTTGGTATCCAAAGCCAAACGAACCGCACCGGTCTTGCCACGCATGGGCCACATGTTGGGGTCACGGGTTAGCGTACCCTCGGGGAAAATGGTGATCATGTGACCGCGCTCCAGGTAATCGTGGGCCACTTTGAGGGGTTCATCGTTGCGTTGCCCGCTGGTGCGGTAAACCGGAATCTGCCCGGCTACCAGCAGGATGCGGCCAATCACTGGAATGCGAAAAAGTCCCTCTTTAGCCAAAAAGTGAGGGGCGCGCTTGAGCTTGACGTAGACCAGGTAGGCAACCGCTAGGGCATCCACGTTGGTTACGTGATTGCTTACTAATACATAAGGACCGGACTTTGGCAGTTTTTCCAGCCCAGTAACGCGCAACCCAAACATGAGTCGCACCACTGGAATCAGGAAACCAGCAACCAGGTGGAGCCTAAAGTGGCGCTCACGCTTGTAGAACTTTGGCATGGGCAGCACGCTTTTTTTACCGGCTGGTCTGTTAGCCACTTTGCGCTACTCCGTGTAGGTGAAGTCGGCGCCCAGATCCGCGAGCTTCTGCAAGAAGTTCTCGTATCCGCGCGAAATCAACTGCACGTTGGTCACGTTTGAAACACCCTCGGCTGCCAGCGCCGCCACCATGTGGCTAAAGCCTCCGCGCAAATCTGGCACGCGAATGTCGGCGCCAGTTAGCTTGGTTGGCCCACTGATTACAGCCGAGTGGTTGTAGTTGCGCTGGCCAAAGCGGCAGGAGGTGCCGCCGAGGCATTCGCTATAAATCTGAATCTGAGCGCCCATGTCTTTTAGAGCATCGGTGAATCCAAAACGCTGCTCGTAAACGGTCTCGTGAATAATGCTGAAGCCATGCGCCTGGGTTAAAGCCACTACCAATGGCTGTTGCCAGTCGGTCATAAAGCCCGGGTGGACGTCGGTTTCGATAACTACCGAATTCAGCTGACCACCCGGATGCCAAAAACGAATTCCGTCGTCTTCGATCTGGAAAGCACCGCCAACCTTGCGGTAAACGTTCAAGAATGTGGTCATCTCCTGCTGGCGAGCACCTCCAACAAAAATGTCGCCCTCGGTGGCGAGAGCGGCGGCGGCCCAAGAAGCGGCTTCGTTGCGGTCGAAGAGCGCGCGGTGGGTGTATCCGGAAAGAGTTTTTACGCCTTCGATACGAATCACGCGATCGGCGTCCACGCTGATGATGGCGCCCATCTTCTGCAGAATCGCGATCAGGTCCATGATCTCTGGCTCAATTGCGGCACCCGATAGCTCGGTCTTGCCCTGAGCCTTCACGGCAGTTAGGAGTACCTGTTCGGTTGCTCCAACGCTCGGATAAGGCAGGTTGATCTTGGCGCCCTTTAGGCCTTTAGGTGCGGTGAGTCGGGTACCGTTTGGCAGTTCCTCGATCTTGGCACCAAAGTTGCGCAACACCTCAAAGTGGTAGTCAACCGGGCGGTCGCCAATGTGGCATCCGCCAAGTCCTGGAATAAACGCTTCGCCAAGCTGATGCAGCAGTGGGCCGCAGAACAGAATTGGAATGCGGCTAGAACCAGCGTGAGCATCGATGTCGACCATGCGCGCGCTCTTAACATTGGTTGGGTCGAGGTGCATCACGCCGTCTTCGGTGAACTCGATCACCACACCGTGAAGGCGCAGCAGACCCGAGACAACCTCGACATCGCTGATTCGTGGCACGTCTTTTAGAACGCTAGGGGTTTCGCCTAGCAGAGCCGCAACCATTGCTTTGGTCACTAGGTTTTTGGCGCCTTTGAGGTCTACTCGACCCTTGAGTGGCTTGCCACCGGTAACGGTGATCTGGCTCATTAGACTCCCTTGGCTGGCAGGGTCTTTGGCTTAAACGATGCTCGCTTAGCCTCAAACTCGGCGATTGCCTGCTGGCTCTGAAGGGTAAGACCAATGTCATCCAAGCCCTCAAGCAGACGCCACCTAGTGTAATCATCAATCTGGAAAGGCACGCTTAGGCTGCCGATGCTAACAGTGCGATTCACTAGGTCGACGGTTGCGCCCACTCCAGGATTAGCCTCGATGGCCGCCCACAGCGCCTCCGTGTCGGCATCGCTGATGACACCGGCAACCAAGCCTTGCTTACCGGCATTGCCACGGAAGATATCCGCGAACTTGCTGCTGAATACCGCCTTGAAGCCGTAATCGCGAAGCGCCCAAACCGCGTGCTCGCGGCTGGAACCAGTGCCAAAGTCGGCTCCAGCAATCAGAACCTCGCCAGCCTTATAAGGCTCCTGGTTCAGAACGAACTCGGAGTCACCACGCCAGGCGGCAAACAGGGCGTCGTCGAAGCCGGTCTTGGTGATGCGCTTTAGATAAACCGCAGGGATGATTTGATCGGTGTCTACGTTGCTGCGCTTTAGTGGAACAGCGGTACCGGTGAAAACTTGGATCTTTTCCATTAGTTATTTCCCAACGTTGCGATTCCGGTGGTCAGAGGTGGCAGTTCGGGTAGGTCGCTTGGCGAACTGAGGGTTCCGCGAACCGCAGTTGCCGCGGCAACCACTGGCGAAACCAAGTGAGTGCGCGAGCCCTTGCCCTGACGACCTTCGAAGTTACGGTTGCTGGTGCTAGCTGAACGCTGACCAACCTCGAGCTGATCCGGGTTCATTCCAAGGCACATGCTGCAACCGGCAAAGCGCCACTCGGCACCAAAGTCGGTAAAGATTTTGTCGAGACCCTCGGCCTCGGCTTGAAGACGCACCTTGGCACTACCTGGAACTACCAAAACCTGTACGTCCTTGGCCTTGGCCCGACCGGCCAAAATGTTGGCGGCGGCTCTCAGGTCTTCAATGCGTCCGTTCGTGCAGGAACCGATGAAGACCACGTCTACAGGGATCTGCTTCATAGGAGTTCCGGCAACCAAGTCCATGTACTTCAGTGCGTTGCGGGCAGCTTCGCGCTCGTTGGCATCGGTGAAAGTTTCTGGGTCTGGAACGGTGTCTAGTAGCGAGACACCCTGGCCCGGGTTGGTGCCCCAGGTCACGAATGGGTCGAGGGTGTTGGCATCGATGTTGACTTCGGCATCGAATACCGCGCCTTCATCGGTCGGCAAGGTGTCCCAGTATGCAACCGCTTCGTCCCAGTCTTGGCCTTCTGGGGCGTGAGGACGACCCTTCAGGAACGCGTAAGTGGTGGCATCTGGGGCAACCATACCCGCGCGAGCACCGGCTTCGATGCTCATGTTGCAGATGGTCATGCGACCTTCCATGCTGAGCGCACGGATGGCAGAACCGCGGTATTCCAGCACATAGCCCTGGCCACCGCCGGTGCCAATCTTGGCGATTACGGCAAGGATGATGTCCTTGGCTGTAACGCCCGGGCGCAGAGTACCCTCAACGTTGATTGCCATGGTCTTGAATGGCTTGAGCGGCAGAGTCTGGGTGGCAAGCACGTGCTCAACCTCACTGGTACCAATACCCATGGCAAGCGAACCGAAGGCACCGTGGGTGGAGGTGTGGGAATCGCCACAAACCACGGTCATGCCCGGCTGGGTAAGACCTAGCTGAGGCCCAACCACGTGAACGATTCCCTGGTTCGCATCTCCGAGCGAGTGGATGCGAACACCGAACTCCTCGGCATTTTTGCGAAGCGCCATGATCTGGGTGCGCGAGGTGAGGTCGGCAATTGGCTTGTCGATATCAAGAGTTGGGGTGTTGTGGTCTTCGGTGGCGATAGTGAGATCGGTGCGGCGAACCGGGCGTCCGGCCAGGCGAAGGCCATCGAAAGCCTGCGGGCTAGTTACCTCGTGTACCAAGTGAAGGTCGATGTAGAGAAGGTCTGGGGATCCGTTTTCGCCCTTGACCACCAAGTGGTCGTTCCATACCTTTTCGGCCAGCGTTAGTGGCTTAGTTGTCATGCAAACACCTCAATTTAAACGAACCTAAATTCTACCGCAGAAGCCCCATTTTGCATTTCCTACAAAGAACTAGGGATAGGCTTGCAGCCATGACAGTCATCGATGTAGCAAGCCTCCAGAAAAAAGTCCTGCGAACCCTGATGGCTGGTCAGATGCTCAGTGGATTCGGTGTTGGAGCCACTTTTTCGGCCGGCGCAATGCTGGCCGAGGTAATCAGCGGTTCGGCCGCTTGGAGTGGCGCAGCCAGCACTTTCAGCACCCTGGGAGCGGCGTTGTGGGCAATCCCGCTGAGTCGCCTGGCGGTAGCGCGTGGCCGCCGTATCGCACTGGCCACCGGCGCAGCGCTTGCGGTTCTTGGTGCACTGACCATTGTGACCTCGGCGGTCCTAAACATTTTTGCAATCCTCATTGTGGGTTTGATTTTCATCGGTGCGGCCAGCGCGATCAGCCTGCAGGCTAGGTTCTCGGCAACCGACCTACCAAGCAACCGCTCCACCAGCCGCGATCTGTCACTTGTGGTCTGGGCAACTACCATCGGTGCGGTTATTGGCCCGAACCTGATTGCACCGGGCGATGCCCTGGGCCTAGCGCTGGGCCTACCTCACTTGAGTGGCCCGTTCTTGATCACCGTATTTGCTCAGCTGGCCGGCGCAACCGCCTTCTGGATTGGTCTACGCCCAGACCCGCTGCTTACAGCCAGAAGCCTTGACCCAAATCGCACCGGGGTGCGAGCCAAGGGTTCGATTAAATCGGCTATCGCAATTTTGCGCGGCAATCCAACCGCGGCCTACGCCGTGGCAACTGTCGCGCTGAGCCACATGGTTATGGTGGCGGTAATGAGCATGACACCTGTGCACATGAAAGACATGGGATTCAGCTTGGTGATTGTGGGCTTCACGATCAGCCTGCACGTTGCCGGCATGTGGGCATTCAGCCCAATTTTCGGCTGGGCCGCAGACAAGCTTGGCAAAGTAACCGTGATTGTGATTGCGCAGGTCATCTACCTGGCCGCGCTAGCCTTCTGCGCCTTTGGCAGCATGGACCGCGTGACCATCTCGATCGGACTTTTGCTCCTTGGCCTTGGTTGGTCAGCCGCCACCGTGGCAGGATCATCGCTGCTTTCAACCAGCATCACAGGCGAAGAGAAGGCTCACGTTCAGGGACTTAGCGATTCATTGATGAGCCTTAGCGGCGCAACCGGAGGAGCCACCGCAGGACTCGTTTTGGCCAGCGTTGCATATCCCGGATTGGCAGTTGTGGCTTTGGTGCCGGTAACCCTGATTCTTTTGCTGACCGGCATTCGCCGTTTTGGCAAGACCCCCGAGGCCGCCAACTAAAACCTCGCGTTAGGTCGCCAACTAAAACCTCGTTAAAGCGAAGACTCGCTCCCGGGAACCTAAGTTCAACCAAGAGCGAGTATCGTGACCCCAAGGGGATTCGAACCCCTGCTACTGCCGTGAGAGGGCAGCGTCCTAGGCCGCTAAACGATGGGGCCGTCTGAGCAACCTGTCTATTATGCCACTACCGATGGCCTTAGCGCAAACGGTTTTGGTGGGTCAGGATTGGCTTGGAGCCAACACCAGCAGCGCCTGCTTGGCCACTTTGGTCTCCACGGGAGATTGCCCAACATACTCGCCATCCGCGTAAACGGGCATGTTGCCAGCGTCTAGAACCACGGTTTGTGCCTCTACAAACTCCACAGCTGGGTGAGTAACGTGTTTCCCCGTGTAAACGGTTGGAAAGATCTTGAGCAGTGTGGCTCGCGTGATTTTATGCACAATGAACAGATCAAGTTTTCCGTCGCGCAAATCGGCATGCGGAGCAATCAGCATTCCTCCGCCAAAACTCGGTGCATTGGCCACCGCGCAAAGCATGGCGCTTATTTTGCGCTCCACGCCATCGATGACCGCCTTGTAGTGGATTCCCTTGAATTTAAGCAGTTCCAAAACCATGGCGACTTCGTAACGTCGCTGCCCCTTTGGCCAACTCATTTGGTTGGCTCTGGCGTTTACCAGCGCGTCAAAACCAGCACTGACCGTTCCAAAGGCAAAGAACTCACCCAGGCTTGCGGAACCCGCGATTAGGTCGATTCGCTGCGGACTAGCCAACGACGCAACTGCCACACGCGCCGCCTCGGCTGGGTCGGTCAATGGCAACCCCATGGTCATTGCGCTGTCGTTTCCGGTTCCAGCAGCGATGATTCCAAGCGGGACCTCGGTACCGCCGCAGAGGTTGGCGCCCAGGTGCACCATGCCGTCTCCGCCAACTACCAAAAGCGCACTCAGCTCGCCGCTAGCTATGCAATCCTGGGCGTTCTGGCGCGATTGTTGCAACGAACCACCGGTGAGGTTTCTGAACGGTTGCCCAAGTTGCTCTAGCGCTGCAAGCACCTTTTGGCCGGCTGCTTCGCCTTTTCCCTTGCCCGAAGTTGGGTTGATCAAAACACCGATCGACTTCAACGGGGGCTCCTTTGGTTAGCTAACTACCGCTGGCGCCGTAGCAACTGAGCATTAGCGGCAACGATTATGGTCGATAGCGACATTAGCACCGCACCGATTGCTGGCGACAGAACGAAACCTAACGAATTGAGCACGCCCGCGGCCAACGGGATAGCCAGAAGGTTGTATCCGGCTCCCCACCAGAGGTTTTGAACCATCTTGGAATAGCTGCGCTTGGCAAGCCATACCGCTTTGCCAACCGAAATCGGGTCGTCGCTCACCAACACGATATCGGCGCTCTCCACGGCAACAGCGGTGCCGGTGCCAATGGCGATTCCAACATCGGCTTGAGCCAGTGCCGGTGCATCATTGATTCCATCGCCAATCATGGCAACCGTGGCGCCTTGCAACTGAAGGCCAGCCACCACATCGGCTTTTTGGTGCGGAAGCACCTCTGCGTAAACCTCTGTGATCCCCAGTTCTTTGGCCACCGCGTTTACCACTCCGTGAGCGTCGCCGCTCAAAATCGCCACACGTTTCCCAAGAGACTGCAGCTCCGCAACTGCTTGGGCACTGGTTTCACGAAGCACATCGCCTATTGCCACAAAGCCCAGCAAGAGCGTGTCTCGCACAACGTAAACCACGGTGTAACCAGCTGTGTTTGCTGCGTCTGCCACTACCAGGTCCTGAACATCGATGTCGATTTTTTGGTTGGTAAGCAGCGCGGGGCCACCGGCAAAAACCCGAAACTCCCCAACTCGCCCGTTTACACCGATTCCGGGGTTGGTCATCACGTCTTTGACTTCCAGCGGGTCAATCTCACGCTTTGTGGCTTCATCCACAATCGCCTTGGCCAGCGGGTGCTCCGAACCTGCCTCTAGACCGGCTGCCACCGCCAACAATTCATCGATGTCCTCGAGCCCGCCCTTGCGAGTGATGTGAGCCGAGACAAAGCCCCGCTCCCCCGTAGTTAGAGTTCCGGTTTTATCGAACAAGAAAACATCGATCTTGCGGGTTGACTCGAAAGCGATTCGATCGCGAATCAGAATTCCGTTTCTGGCGGCTAGGTCAGTGGTTATGGCCGAAACCAGCGGAATTGCTAGGCCCAGTGCGTGCGGGCAAGCGATAACCAAGACGGTTACCGCTCGCTCCAAAACAAAACTCGGGCTGGCATGCCCAACCAGCGCCCAAAAGACTGCGGTCACGGCGGCAGAACCGAGTGCCAAATAGAACAGCCAGCCGGCAGCTCTGTCGGCTAGTCGCTGAGTCTTGCTCTTGCTGGCTTGAGCGGCCGCCACCAAACGCATGATGTTGCTGATTACGCTGTCCTCACCCACGGCGGTAAGGCGCACCTCGAGCGCACCAAGAATTGACATGTCATGGCCGTCGAGGCTGTCGTCGTCGAGCAACTCTGCGATTGAACCTCTGGGAGCGAAGGCGTTAAGGGTTCCGCCAAAAACTTGGCTTCCAGGGGTCTTGTGAACCACGTTGGATTCGCCGGTGAGCATTGCCTCGTTGACCTGAGATTTACCGGCCTCAACAACGCCGTCTCCAGGGATTCCGGCGCCAGGGCGAACCAAAACCAAGTCTCCGGCGCTCAATGTAGAAACCGGAACCTTGGTTGCAATCCCGTCAACCAGCAAATCGGCAGTAGTCGGAATCAGCGCTGCTAGTTCACCAACGGCATTCTGAGCTTTCATCACCGAAGACATCTCGATCCAATGGCCCAGCAGCATAATCGTTACAAGCGCTGCGCCCTCCCACCAGAAGTCCATGCCGGTAAAGCCCAGGTTTAGCAGTTGCGCGATGCTCAAAAAAGCACTGTAGCCAAAGGCAACAACCAGAGCCAGACTAATCAGCGCCATCATCCCCGGCTTGCGCGAGCGAATCTCCTTGATGCCAGACCTAATGAATACGCGGCCTCCCGTGGCCAGCAAAATCAGGCCGAGCAAGGCCGGTAGATACTGGCTAAGTGGGAAGGCTGGCATCTGAAAGTGCAGCAACATTTGGAACCCGGAAGACCAAAGCATTGTGGGAATGGTTAGGACAAACGCGATCCAAAACTGGCGTTTGAAAACTCGAGGGTCGTGATGCGCGTGGCCTTCGTGGCCCTCGTGATGCGCATGGCTCTGAGCGTGAACCTCGTGTTCAGCCTTGCCTTGGCCATGGTTGTGACCCTCGTGCAGTTGGTGATTTTCGTGTTCCATGGGCACTTCCTAGTTAGCCTTCCAAGACTAGGGTAAGACTATGCGCTTAGTTAAACACGGTCACGCCTGCCTAGAAATCATCGATGGCGAAAGCCGCCTAATTGTTGACCCGGGCGTCTACACCGAGCAAATGACCGGGCTGACCGGAGTTGCCGCAGTAGTGATCACCCACATGCACGACGACCACTGCTTTGAAGCCCAACTAGACCGCATTCTTGCCGATAACCCGGACCTGCGGATATTTGGCACAGATGAAGTGTGCCAGCGCCTTGCCAAAGCCGAGGGCGGGGAGCGCTTCAACACCACCGCAGTGCACCACGGAGACTGGCACAAAGTGGGTAACTTCACCTTGGAGTTTTTTGGCGATCTTCACCAGGAGATTCACCGCAGCATCCCATTGATTCAAAACGTTGGAGTGATGGTCAACGACTCGCTCTACTACCCGGGAGACAGCTACACCAAGCCGGATCGCCCGGTTGCGTTACTTGCCTGCCCAACCAGCGCGCCGTGGCTAAAAATCGGCGATGTGATTGATTTTCTTGCCGAAGTCAAACCAAAACGCAGTTTTGCCACCCACAACATTCACCTGAGCGACCTGGGACACCAGATGAACAACGGCAGAGTTCAGGCCGTAACAGAGCAGTTTGGCGGAACCTTTGAGTACCTAAAAGTGGGCGACTCAACCGAGTTCTAGGACTTAGGTTTTGCCGACACGATAGTGATGTTGGCCACAAATAGCACAGCGCTAACAGCCACCCAAATCAGTTGATTCGGACCGCCTAGCAAGACCAGACTTGTCGCAAACCACAGGGTGGAAAGCGCCAGCAGGCCAAATTCCGCAAAGCGCTGCCACCTGGCATTTAATAGCGCTGGTAGCCAGCCGGCCATCGATGAATAATGCCCCGCGATTGCCAGCAGGACAACCGAGGCAACCCAACCTAAACCGTAAAACAGCTCAGCAACGGCAGCGACCAAGCTAGTAGACATGGCAACCAAGATGGCGAGTTTGCGATTGGTCATTGGGCTGTTTCCTTTAGGTAAGTCTCGTACCGTTCGCTGGCGACCTCACGAATGATCGCTTCCGGAAGCTCGGGATTTGCCTGAAACTGGAGAGTCATTCCCTTGAGCGTGAACCAATCCGGATAGGTGTCGGCCATGTTCTGGTTGGTGTGCTTGTGTGTGCCGTGAAAACTTAGGTGATCGTTCCAGCCACTCACGTAAAAGATTTTCTTCTTGCCTACTGCAAAGCCAATGATTTGATAACTAATGCAGGGGGTGGCACCTGGAATCACTTCTTGCACTATTCGAATAATGCGTTCAAGTTGCGCCCGATTCTGAGGCGATTGCTGGGCCAAATACTCTGGCACCTGGGCCGGACCAAGTTTTTCCATTGCTTTAGGCTACCCACGATTAAAGTAAAAAACAGTCCTTATTTGGACTGTTTTACTTGCTGGGGTACCTGGACTCGAACCAAGAACAAAGGTACCAGAAACCTCCGTGTTGCCAATTACACCATACCCCAAGGTACTTTTCGGGTGACCTAACGGCCCGCACCGACTCTCAATCTTACGACAAACCCGCCACGGCAGGCAAATGCTTGTCCGCCAGGTTCGGAGTCCTAATCTGGGCTAGTTTGCCGCCGCAAAGTTGGCTAAGCGTTGGATGCTCTCTGCCTTGCCCAAGATCTCCATGCTCTCGAAAAGCGGTGGCGAAATCCTGCGACCGCTGATTGCGGTTCGGATAGGCCCGAACGCGATTCTAGGCTTGAGCCCCATTGCTTCGATCAGCGAAGCCTGAAGAGCCAATTGGATTGCCTCGGTCTTGAACTCGGTTTCGGCAATTCCAGAAACTGCATCGATGGCCGCCCGAGCGATTTCGGCGGCGTTTTCTGGAAGCCCTGCCTTGGCATCGTCCTCCACAACAATTTGGTCTGCTTTCTTGAACAAGAATCCCAGCATGTCCGGTGCTTCGCCAAGGACCACGATGCGCTCTTGAATCAGCGGTGCACCCGCGGCAAGGATTTGCTCTTGCTCTGCGGTTAGCTCCGACCCAACAATGCCCGCACTCTGCAGATACGGCAATACTCGGTTCTTGAAATCATCGATGTCCAGCTTGCGAATATGAGCCGAGTTAATTGCGTCGGCTTTCTTCTGGTCGAACCGAGCAGGGTTTGGGTTCACATTCGCTACGTCGAAGGCGGCGGTGAACTCATCGAGGCTAAAAATGTCTTGGTCGGCGCTTAGGCCCCAGCCCAACAGAGCCAAGTAGTTCAAAAGGCCTTCTGGGATGAACCCGCGGTCGCGGTGGTGGAACAGGTTGCTCTCCGGGTCGCGTTTTGAGAGCTTCTTGTTGCCCTCGCCCATTACGAAC
Organism: Microbacteriaceae bacterium; assembly: GCA_947373155.1. Lineage (GTDB taxonomy): Bacteria > Actinomycetota > Actinomycetes > Actinomycetales > Microbacteriaceae > Rhodoluna. The sequence continues at coordinate 35,041 of CANBWO010000009.1, forward strand.
GGAAGGTGTCCAAACTGCGGAATGAACTTGGCGATTCCGGCCTGGTACATGGCGTTGTAAAGCGCGATCTGGCGTGGAGTGCTAGAGAGCAGATCCTCGCCTCGAAGAACGTGGGTCACTCCCATTAGGGCGTCGTCTACCGGGTTGACCAGAGTGTAAAGCGGTTGTCCGTTGGGGCGAACCACCACGAAGTCTGGGAACGAACCAGCAGGGAAAGTGATTGGTCCGCGAACCAGGTCGGTGAAACTGATGTCTTGGTCTGGCACCCGAAGACGCAAAGCTGGCTGGCGCCCCTGGGCACGATAGGCCGCACGCTGTTCTTCGGTTAGGTCGCGTTCGCTGTTGTCGTAACCCAACTGAACGGCACGTCCGTTTGACTTATTGCGCTCATCGATTTCCTCGCCGGTGAGGTAGCTCTCGTAGATGTGCCCGCTGGCCTTGAGCTTTTCGATTACATCAAGGTAAATGTGCTTGCGTTCACTCTGGCGGTATGGCTCGTTCGGGCCACCAACGCCAACGCCTTCGTCCCAGTTGAGGCCCAACCAGCGCAAGCCATCGAGGATCATCTCGAAGGATTCCTCGCTGTCGCGCTCTGCATCGGTGTCTTCGATTCGGAACACAAAAGTTCCACCGGTGTGGCGAGCGTAGGCCCAGTTGAAAAGTGCGGTTCGCACCAAACCAACGTGTGGGGTTCCGGTAGGCGAAGGACAGAATCGAACGCGAATATCGGCGCCGGTGGCAGTGGTTACAGGTGCGGTGATTTCAGACATGATTTAAAAAGTTTACCCGCAGGGCCTGCTGGCGACTGCGGGTGACTTTCGAATCTTGTTATGGCCTGTGCTTGCCGCCATTTGGGCCGTGGCCTCTAGCTGGGGCACCAAAAGGTGGCCTGGCATCCTGCGATGGGCGTGCATCAAAACTTGCGCCAAACTTAGGAGGCTTTGGTGGGCGGACATCAAAACTTGGACGGGCGTCTGAGCTCTTTGGCGCGAAGTGTGGCGGCTTTGGTGGTCGAATATCGCCAGAACGGAAATCAAAGGTTCCGCGAATGTCACCGGTGCGAATGTCACCGGTGCGGATGTCGCCGCTAACCAGGTGGTGCTTGCCGTGTCCGCGGTGCTTGTGGCCGCCAAATTGTGGCAGAGCCGACGGAGCTGTGGTTGGGGCCGCGGTGGCGCCTGCTACCTTTGGCAACGACTTTGCGTTGGCTGCCAAAACCTGACCGGCACCAAGCAGGATTGCTGCGCTGGCTACAACTGCGATTAGCTTCTTCATTACATCCTCAATCTGCGAAAAGTGAGTTACTTTGCTGACTTATCACTGAGGATAAAGAACGAACCTTGGAGTTTGCCGAGAGAACTGTCTTAAAAGTCTTAGAAAACTTTGTGAATCACGCAACTACGGGGTTGCTAAGCACACCCACGCCATCGATGCCGCAAGAAACAGTTTGACCGGAATCGAACTTTGTGATCCCGGCGGGAGTGCCAGTTAGGATGACATCCCCTGGCAATAGCGTCATGTTCTGGCTCACGTAACTGACAATCTGAGCAACCCCGTGGATCATCTGGTCTACCGTGGCGTCTTGCGCTACTCCCCCGGAAATCTCACTCCAGATGCGCTGGCTAGCAGGAACCCAGTCGGTTTCAATCCAAGGTCCGAGTGGGCAAAAAGTATCGAATGCTTTGGAGCGAGCCCACTGGTCATCGGTGAATTGAAGGTCACGCGCAGTCACGTCGTTGGCCACCGTGTAACCCCAAACCGCACTTAGTGCGTTCTCGACACCCACGTTTTTAGTCAGCTGACCAATCACCACTGCCAGCTCCACTTCGACTTCCACCTGAGAACTCTGTGGCGGCAGAACGATCGCGTCGCCGTGTCCAATGATGGCGCTGTTCGGCTTGAAGAACAGAGTTGGTTCGGCGCTTGCAGCCAAGCCCAGCTCGGTTATGTGCGCCCCGTAGTTTTTGCCCACGCAAACCACTTTGCTTGGCAGGGTGGGCGCCAGCAGCTTTACCTGGCTAAGCAAAACCCGCTCGCCCGTGGTTTCGTATTGGTTCACCAGGGGGTGACCCTTTAGTTGAATAAGGTAGTTTTCATCCACGATGCCAAAACTTACCTGGCCATCGTGACTGTAACGCGCTACCTTCATTAGTCGGCTAGCTTGTGCATCCAACCGTGACGGTCGGCGACGGTTCCATACTGGATTCCGGTTAGTTCGGCACGCAACGATGTGGTTAGCTCGCCCGGCTGCTGGTCCTCGGCTCCGATTACCTCGAGGCGGCTCTTGAGCTGACCCACCGGAGTAATAACAGCGGCGGTACCGCAGGCGAAGACCTCGATTATTGCACCGCTGTTGATGCCCTCGCGGACCTCATCCAGGCTAATCAGACGCTCTTCGACAGTGATGCCGCGGTCGCGAATCAGGGTAATCACGCTGTCGCGGGTAATTCCGCGCAAGATGTTTCCATCTAGGCTCGGGGTGGCAACGTGGCCGTCGGCGTAAACAAAGAACAGGTTCATGCCTCCCAGCTCTTCGATATGGGTTCCGGTCTCGGCGTCTAGGAACATCACCTGGGAGCAACCGTTCTCGTAGCCTTCGCTCTGAGCTAGTAGCGAAGCCGCGTAGTTACCGCCTGTCTTGGCCTCTCCGGTTCCATGCTTACCAGCGCGAGAAGAATCCAGTGCAATCCAGATCTTTACCGGCTTGAGTCCGCCGGTGAAGTAAGGCCCAACTGGAGATGCAATAACGCGGTACTCGGCACGTGCCGCTGGTCGTACACCTAGGAAGGTCTCGGCAGCGATCTCGAAAGGGCGAATGTAAAGGGTTTTCTCATTTACCGGCTGTGGCACCCATGCGCCATCAACCGCAATAAGTTGACGCAGGCTTTCAACAAAAATCTCTACCGGAACCTCTGGCAAAGCCATGCGGTGTGCGCTGCGCTGCAGGCGCTGGGCGTTGGCGGTCGGGCGGAAGGTCCAGATGCTGCCGTCCTGGTGACGGTAGGCCTTGATGCCCTCAAAGATTTCCTGGCCGTAGTGCAGAACAGCGGCGGCCGGGTCCATCATGATAGGGCCGTATGGCTCAACGCGGGCATCGTGCCAGCCCAGTTCCTCGGTCCAGGTAACAATCACCTGGTGGTCGGTGAACTTGGTACCAAACACCGGGTTCGCCAGAATCGCCTCGCGGTCTGCATCTGCAAGGGGTTTAGTGCTTTGGACTACAGTCCATTCGTAGTGCTGATCAGCCATGATCAACCTCTCTGATTAAAGATTTATAGGTAAGCGAAGATGCCTTGGGCAACTTCGGTTGTGGTGCGCTTGCCCGGTCCGCGGCTGGCCAGATCGGCAGCCACGGCCTTCTCGATTCGTGCCGCAGCCACCGGGTTGTTTAGGTGGTCTAGCAACATGGCCGCGCTCAAGATTGCGGCGGTTGGGTCGGCAAGGTTTTTGCCTGCGATGTCAGGCGCCGAACCATGTACCGGTTCGAACATGCTTGGGAAATCGCCATCGGGGTTGATGTTTCCGCTGGCGGCCAAGCCAATACCTCCGCTGATGGCGGCGGCTAGGTCTGTCAGGATGTCACCAAATAGGTTGTCGGTGACAATCACATCGAAGCGTTCCGGATTGGTAACCATAAAGATGGTTGCTGCATCGATGTGAAGGTAATCGGTAGTAACTCCAGGGTACTCCTGGGCTACTCGGTTCACAGTGTTCTGCCATAGCCAGCCAGCGTGAACCAAAACATTGTGCTTGTGGACTAGAGTCACGTGCTTGCGCTCGCGGCCGCTCGCCAACTCGAATGCGTAGCGAACGGTTCGTTCCACGCCGAAAGCGGTGTTCACCGAAACTTCGTTAGCTACCTCATGCGGGGTGCCAACGCGAATGGCTCCGCCGTTACCCACGTATGGGCCCTCGGTGCCTTCACGAACTACAACAAAGTCAACGTTTCCGGGATCTGCTAGCGGGCTGGTTACTCCCGGGTAGAGCTTGGTTGGGCGCAAGTTTATGTAGTGGCTGAACGCAAAGCGCAGCTTCAGTAGCAAACCGCGTTCCAAGACACCGCTCGGCACCTTTGGGTCGCCAATTGCACCCAGCAGGATCGCGTCGTGTTCCTTGAGCGAATCCAAATCAGCCTGGGTCAGGGTTTCACCGGTGGCGTGATAACGGCGAGCGCCTAGGTCGTATTCGGTGGTCTTGAATTCCACACCCGAACCGCGAGTGGCAAGCGAAATTGCCTCTAGTGCGATAGCCGTTACCTCTGGGCCAATGCCGTCTCCGCCGATTACTGCGAGTTTGTATTCACGAGTCAATTTTTGCTGCTCCTGCAAGTTTGTTGCATCCAACTTTACTCTTGTGCCAGCCCTAGATTGGCTTGGTTGCAAGCAAAATAACAGTCACCGATGGCTTTGGGCCCTCATCGGTGCGAACGAAGCCATCGCGGTTTTCACAAACTTGTACCCGAAGGCCAAGACCGTGGCAAAGCTCTGTCAGGGATTCCACACTGGGCAAGGTGTCTGGGTTCTGAGGTCCGTGTGAGTTGTGCTGAATGTTCTCCAAGGCGTGCCAGACACCCATGAGGGTTCCGCCGGGCTTCAGAGCTGCCACTGCGTTTTGCATTGCAACGGCAAATTGGTGCGAGTAAATGTGAAGGTACGCCACCAACACCAAATCCACTGGAGCTAGCTGGCTGGTGAAATCGAGCGCACTTGCGCAGGTGGTGAGTACCTTTGCAACAACACCACGTTCTTTGGCCAGAAGCGCACACTTGTCCAAGGCATTCTGCGCGAAGTCGATATTCTCAACCTGCCAGCCCTTTTCGGCTAGCCAAACCGCGTTGCGACCCTCGCCGCCGGCAAGGTCAATCGCGGTACCCGGTGTGAGACCCTCTGTTAGTTCAACCACAAACTGGTTGACATCTTTGGTGTAGACGTACCTTTCGGTTTCATACTTCTTAATCCAAGAGGTTGGGTCCATGGCTTGCATCGATGTTCTTTCTAAAAAGTTTGTTCGAGGCCGGTGGCATCGGTGGCTTGTTGCAAACTACCCAGATTCAAGAGGTTGTCAAAGCCCCAGCCTCGCATCTTCTGAATCACGCGCTCCGCATCATCCCAGTTGGCTCCGTAAACGCCAATACGATCGTGACGCTTCAACTGGGAAACCAATGACTCAAAATTCTTGTTCATATGGCTGATTCCGCTGGCACCTGTCAGGTGGCTGTAGATGTAGTTGTTCTCATCGCGTACATCCACAATTGCCACGAGCGACTTTGGATTTGTTTTGGGAATGTAGTGTGCTGTCAAAATTGAAACCACTACGTAGGTTATGCCTATAAGAAGCACGAGCGTGGCAAACGCTATTTTCTTCATGCTCATTAAAAGACCGCCTTCAACGGCTATTCTGGCAGACAGAACTGTGCCTAAAAGCGCACGGTCACAGATGTGAAACCAATTCTCAACAAAAGGGCTCGTTATGGCTACTGAAATCTCCCTCGAAGACCTCGCTCGCGAAATCGCAGCAGGCAGTTACGTTCTAGATGTTCGCGAAGACGACGAATGGGCCGAGGGTCACGTTCCTAACGCTGTGCACATTCCCCTTGGACAGTTAGAAGCGCGCATCGATGAAGTTGAAGACGGCGGCCGCGTTTTTGTGATTTGCCGCTCGGGAGTTCGCAGCCAAAAAGGCGCAGACATCCTGTTTGCCAATGGCCTCGACGCCGTTTCGGTCGCAGGTGGAACCATGGGTTGGATTGCCGCGGGCAACGAAGTTGTAAAACCCTAGCTTTTCAAGGCAAACCTTTTGGGCTGTGAAACCTTTGGGTAGGCCAAAGAGAAAGTGGCCCCTGGCATCGCGCCCGGGGCCACTTCTTTGTTTTGAAAAACTAGAAGGTGACGTCGATTGCCTTTAGCACGTCGGCCTCGATTGCAACGCGAACTGCCTCTAGTACGTCGTCTGCCACCTTGCTGTCTACGGTGATCACGCTTAGCGCTTTGCCGCCCTTTTGCTGACGAGCAATCTGCATAGCCGCGATGTTGATGCCCGCATCTGCGAAGGCCTTACCGTAAACCGCAACGATACCTGGGCGGTCGGTGTAAACCATGAGCACGAGGTGCTCGGCTACCGCTAGCTCAACCTCGTAGCCGTTGATGCCCACAATCTTCTGATGGTGCTTCGGGCCAATAACGGTTCCCGAAACGCTGGCGGTGGTGCCGTCGGCCAGGGTTGCCTTGATGCTGGTCACGTTGCGGTATTCATCGCTGTGAGCATCGATGGTCAACTTCACGTCAACCCCACGCTGCTCGGCCATAAGCGGTGCGTTCACATAGGAAACCTGCTCGGTTACGGCGTTTTGATAGAAACCCTTTAGGCCGGCAAGCTTCAGAACCGACACGTCGTGAGCTGCGATCTCGCCGCGCACCTCGACCTCGATTGCGGTGACATTGCCACCGCTGATGCCGAACAGAATCTGACCCATGTTCTCCATGAGTGCGATACCCGGCTTCACGCTGGCATCGATGTTTCCACCGGCAACGTTCACCGCGTCTGGCACTAGGTCGCCAGCTAGCGCCAAACGAACGCTCTTGGCAACACTGATGCCAGCCTTCTCCTGCGCCTCATCGGTGCTGGCACCAAGGTGTGGAGTGACAACGATGTTTGGCAGGGTAAGCAGCGGGTTACCCTTTGGTGGCTCCTGAACGAATACGTCCAGACCGGCTCCGGCAATCTGGCCGGTGCTAAGGGCTTCGTATAAGGCAGTCTCATCGATGATTCCACCGCGCGAGCAGTTCACAATTCGAAGGTTGCTCTTTGCCTTAGCAAACTGAGCCGTGCCAATCATGCCGGTGGTCTCAGGAGTCTTTGGAATGTGAATGGTAATGAAGTCAGACTGCTCCATGACCTGGTCGAGGGTTGCTAGCTTTACACCCAGCTGCTCGGCGCGAGCCGCGGTAACGTACGGGTCGTAACCAATGATGTTCACGCCAAACCCAGCAAGACGCTGGGCAACCAGGGCACCGATGCGGCCGAGGCCCACGATTCCAACGGTCTTCTCGAAGAACTCAACACCGGTGTACTTGCTGCGCTTCCATTCGCCGGCCTTTAGCGAGGCATTGGCATCAGGAATGTGGCGAGCCAGCGCGAACATCTGACCAATGGCCAACTCGGCGGCCGAGATCACGTTTGAGGTTGGTGCGTTAACTACCATGACACCCGCGTTAGTTGCAGCCTTGATATCTACATTGTCTAGGCCAACTCCGGCGCGAGCGATTACCTTGAGCTTAGGGGCGGCGGCGATTGCCTCGGCGTCTACCTGAGTTGCGGAGCGAACCAGAATGGCGTCTGCGGTGGCTAGCTCTTTTAGAAGTAGCGGGCGGTCGGTTCCATCGATGTTGCGAACTTCAAAATCTGGGCCCAGGGCCTCAACGGTGGCTGGCGATAGTTCTTCTGCGATCAAAACAATTGGCTTAGTCATAGGCTCAAGTTTAGTTTTTGATATAGTCAAAAAACAGATTCAAGTTTCAATAAATGTAAGTTACTGTTCATATTATGAAACAACAGCCTGCGCAACTTTTCCCCCTCATCAAAAGCGATGCTCAGGGCCTCATTTTGGCTCGCCTGTTCATGATGCAAGATGAAGGATTTGGTATTTCCGAACTTGCAGAGTTTTCGGGAGTTAGCGTTCCAACAGCCATGCGTGAGGTGGATCGGCTTTTAGACGCGCATCTGGTGACGCAAAAACACTTTGGCCGAACTCGTGTTATCCAGGTAAATGCCCTGCACGAACTTTATGAATCGGTAAAGAAAATTATTGCCTACACTTACGGCCCGGCAGCGGTCTTACCGATTGCCCTAGCAGGCGTGGACGGACTGGAGAAGGCCTACATTTACGGGTCGTGGGCTGCAAGGTTAAAACGTCAACGAGGACCCGAACCAAAAGATGTGGACCTAATTCTTGTTGGCTACATGAACAGAATCGAAGCGTCGCGCGCTGCCTCAACCGCGGAGCGACTGCTTGACCGTGAAATTAATGTGCAGTTTGTTAGTAACTCTGAGTGGGAAAAAGGGGAATCTGGTTTCATTCAAACCGTAAAGTCCCGACCACTTGTAGAGATACCGATTGAAAAATAGCCTACTTACTCAGATAACGCTTGCACTTCCACCAGGTCAGTATGAACGAGTCCAGACAGGGCTCGCAGACGCAGAAAATGATTTGACCAATGCGCGTCGGCATCTCGAATCCGCTCAAACAATAGCGAAGCTAGACCCAGTGGGTTCTTACCAACTGGCTTATGACGCAGCAAGAAAATCTATTCAGGCAGTCCTTACCGCATTAGGGCTGCGCATCACTTCAGCAGGAGGACACTATGGATTTGTCCGCGTTGCTGAGTCTGGGATTTTTGAGGCTCCTGCCTGGCGCGAGTTCAGAACCATGAGAATAGTTAGAAATCAAGTTGAGTATCCGGAAACGAGTGCGCCGTTGCTAGATGAGAAAACCGTGCGTTTCGCAATCGAATGTGACGACTACATGCAACAAGAGGCAACCCAGTTGCTTGATTCATTAGGCTCGTTGCATGCTTGAACTTATCTTCTTTGCCGCTATCTCCAGCGATGGCTATCTCGCCGGGCCAGATGGCGACATGAGCTGGGCGGAAAAATACCTAGACACAGACGAGGATTACGGTTTTGTTGAACTGCTTGGTTCAACCAGCGCGGTTCTTATGGGCAGCAAGACTTTTGATTTCGAACTCGAGGCCATGGGAACCGAGCCAAGAGCCCTGCCGACCTACGTACTAACCAATAACCCCATGCGCTACGACGGCATAACCGACCAGTTTGTGCATCTGGTTGCCGGCCCAATTGATGGCGTGGTCGAGGAAATGAATCGGCATCTAAAGGGGCGCATCTTGGTGATGGGCGGAGCCGACGTGGTTCGCCAGCTAATCGATGCAGGATTACTGGACCAGGTGCGGCTCTTTGTTACCCCGGATCAACTAGGTGGAGGCCGGGCGCTTTTTGAGCAGGAACTCGAAGGCGCCCTTGCAGCCTTTGCGCTAGCCGAAACTCGAACTTTCAAAACCGGTCTGGTGGAGCGCGACTACCGCGTTAAGCGCTCGAACTAAAGGCAAAATGCAAAAAGGGCCCCGCCTAAGCGGAGCCCTTTTTTGTAGTTCTAGAGACTAGCGACCGGTCGAACCCTCGACGTAGTCCTGCTCGGTGTCTGCGTTGCGCAACCAGGAGAATAGCTGGCGTAGGTTACGGCCAACCTTCTCGATTGGGTGTGCCTCGCCCTTCGCGCGTAGCGCGTTGAACTCTGGTGCACCCGCATCCTGGTCTGCAATGAAACGACGAGCAAAGGTGCCATCCTGGATGTCGGTTAGGACATCGCGCATGCGCTCCTTCACGTCTGGGCCAATGACGCGTGGGCCCGAGATGTAGTCGCCGTACTCAGCAGTGGTGGAAACCGACCAACGCTGCTTGGCAATTCCGCCCTCGTACATTAGGTCAACAATGAGCTTGAGCTCGTGAAGAACCTCAAAGTAAGCAACCTCTGGCTGGTACCCAGCCTCAGTTAGGGTCTCGAAGCCGTACTGGATTAGCTGGCTTGCGCCACCGCAAAGAACGGCCTGCTCGCCGAACAAGTCGGTTTCGGTCTCTTCGGTGAAGGTGGTCTTGATGGTTCCCGCGCGGGTTCCACCGATTGCCTTCGAGTAGCTAAGAGCTAGATCGAATGCGTTGCCGGTGAAGTCCTGCTCGATTGCGATCAGGTTTGGAACACCCTTGCCTGCGGTGTACTCGCGGCGAACTAGGTGACCTGGGCCCTTTGGAGCAACTAGGAATACATCCACGTCTGCTGGAGGGGTGATGTAGCCGTAACGAACCGAGAAACCGTGACCGAAAACAAGTGCGTTTCCAGGCTTTAGGTTCTTCTCGATGTCGGCTGCGTATAGGTGACGCTGAGCTGGGTCTGGAGTCAGAATCATGATGACGTCTGCCCACTCGGCTGCCTCACCAGGGGTTAGAACCTTTAGGCCCTGCTCCTCGGCAACTGCCTTGCTCTTGGAACCTGGCTGTAGACCAACAACTACGTCTACGCCCGAGTCCTTTAGGTTCAGCGAGTGTGCGTGACCCTGCGAACCGTAACCGATAACTGCTACCTTGCGACCCTGGATGATTGAAAGATCTGCGTCCTTGTCGTAGTAGATTTCTGCCACTTGTTTTCTCCTTGTTGTATGAAGTTTGAAGCTTTACTAGTTGGGGGTGGAACTAAGACTTTGTTACTTGAGGACCTTTTCGGTGATCGACTTTGAGCCACGGCCCATTGCCAAAACGCCAGACTGGACCAACTCTTTAATGCCGAATGGCTCAAGGACCTTGATAAACGCAGCGCACTTAGCTGTGTCGCCGGTGACCTCAATGATTAGTGCATCGCTCACTACATCGATGACGCGTGCACGGAACAAGGTTACCGCTTCTAGGACCTGACCACGAGTTGTGGCGTCGGTTTTGACCTTGATTAGCATGTGATCGCGCTGAACTGCCTGCTCCGGCTCCAGCTCAACCACCTTGATTACATTGATGAGTTTGTTGAGCTGCTTGGTGACCTGCTCTAGCGGAGCACCTTCCACTCCAACCACAACGGTGATGCGGCTCAGGCCTTCGATTTCGGAAATACCAACGGCCAGCGACTCAATGTTGAATCCACGGCGTGCGAATAGACCTGCTACACGGGTAAGAAGACCTGGCTTGTCTTCTACAAGCAACGAAAGAACGTGACGGCTCATTTTTACTCCTCACCATCCCAAACCGGTGCTGCATCTCTGGCGTACTTGACCTCATCGTTTGAAACACCGGCGGAGACCATCGGCCAAACCATGGCGTCTCGGCTCACGATGAAGTCGATAACAACCGGACGGTCGTTGGTTTCGATTGCCAACTTGATGGCGGCATCGATGTCATCTTCTTTTTCAACGCGGATGCCAAGGCAACCGTAGGCGTCGGCCAACTTCACAAAGTCGGGAACCATCAGTGCGTCGGTTCCGGTGTGCAAATCGGTGTTGCTGTAACGCTCGTTGTAGAACAGGGTCTGCCACTGGCGAACCATTCCCAGCGAAGAGTTGTTGATGATCGCAACCTTGATTGGAATGTTGTTGATTGTGCAGGTAGCCAACTCCTGGTTGGTCATCTGGAAGCAACCATCGCCGTCGATTGCCCAAACCAAACGATCTGGCTGAGCCACCTTGGCACCCATTGCGGCAGGAACCGAGTAACCCATGGTTCCGGCACCGCCCGAGTTCAACCAGGAGTTTGGGCGCTCATACTTGATGAACTGCGCAGACCACATCTGGTGCTGGCCAACACCTGCGGCGTAGATAGCCTCAGGTCCGCTCAGGGCGCCGATGCGCTCGATCACATGCTGCGGGCTAAGTTTGCCGTCTTCTACGTGGGTGTAGCCAAGCGGGTAACGTTCAACTAGGCCATCGATGAATTGCCACCATTCTGCGATGTCAGGTTTCTTGGAAGCAATCACAGTCTTAAGTTCGGCGTTTAGCTCGGTGATTACCTCGCGGGCATCGCCCACGATTGGCACATCGGCGAAACGAATCTTGCCAATCTCGGCAGGGTCTACATCTACGTGAATAACCTTGGCGCCAACAGCGAAGCTCTTAACATCTCCGGTTACGCGGTCGTCGAAACGAGCACCCAGGGTAATCAGAAGGTCGCTCTTTTGCAGTGCGGTAACCGCAGGAACGGTTCCGTGCATGCCAGGCATTCCCAGGTTCTGGTGGTGCGAGTCAGGGAAAGCACCGCGAGCCATAAGAGTGGTTACAACCGGTGCCCCGATTAGTTCGGCTAGCTGAAGCAACTCTTTGTGCGCTCCCGAGCGGATAATTCCGCCACCAACATAAAGAACTGGCTTCTTTGAGTCGACAATCAGCTGTGCCGCAGCCTGAATCTGCTTGCCGTGTGGCTTGGTTACAGGCTTGTAGCCAGGAAGATCAACCTTTGGCGGCCAGATAAATGGCGCCTTCTTGTTCTGAGCATCCTTGGTGATGTCTACAAGAACCGGGCCAGGACGACCGGTGGTGGCAATCAAAACAGCAGATGCCAAAACCTCAGGGATGTCCTCTGGCTTGGTGACCAAGAACGAATGCTTGGTGATTGGCATTGTGATTCCAACGATGTCCGCCTCTTGGAACGCGTCGGTTCCAATCAGGGTGGAGCCCACCTGGCCGGTGATAGCCAACAGTGGAACAGAGTCCATGTGGGCGTCGGCGATGGCGGTTACCAGGTTGGTGGCACCGGGACCTGAGGTTGCAATGCAAACACCCAGTTTTCCCGAAGCCGAGGCATAGCCTTCGGCAGCGTGACCAGCACCCTGCTCGTGGCGAACCAAAATGTGGCGGATCTTCTTGGAGTCCATCAATGGGTCGTAGGTTGGCAAAATAGCGCCGCCCGGGAGACCAAAGATGTGCTCAATGCCGAGCATCTCGAGCGATCGAATGATCGCCTGAGCGCCGGTGAGAATCTCGGTAGTCATGATTAATTACCCTCGTTAGCTAAATACGAAAAATCGGATTTGGAAACGAACTAGCCGCAGTACGCACCCTCTGCTGCAGAGTGTACGAGCTTCGAATACTTCGCGAGAACGCCGCGAGTGTAGCGCGGTGGAAGAGGAGCCCAGTCTGCTTTACGGGCTTCCAGCTCTTCTGGCTCAACGAGTAGTTCGAGCGAACGAGCAGCGATGTCGACTCGAATTAAGTCTCCATCGCGAACCAGAGCAATGGGTCCGCCATCGGTAGCCTCTGGAGCAATGTGTCCGATGCAAAGGCCGGTTGTGCCGCCTGAGAATCGTCCGTCTGTTAATAGTAGAACATCTTTGCCCAAACCGGCACCCTTAATTGCTCCGGTGATAGCAAGCATCTCGCGCATACCCGGTCCACCCTTAGGGCCTTCGTAGCGGATTACAACCACGTCTCCGGCACCAATCTTGCCCTCGGTAAGAGCATCCATGGCTGCGGCTTCGCGCTCGAAAACGCGAGCTGGTCCTGTGAACTCTTCTAGGTCGAAGCCCGCGGTCTTGACAACTGCACCCTCTGGGGCCATAGTTCCGTGCAGAACTGCGATTCCACCGGTCTTGTGAATCGGGTTGTTCATGGCACGAATAATGTGGCCGTCTGGGTCTGGCGGGTTGATGCCTTCTAGGTTCTCGGCCAAAGTCTTACCGGTTACGGTGAGGGCATCGCCGTGCAGTAGCCCTGCGTCTAGCAGCGCCTTCATAAGAACTGGTACACCGCCAACGCGGTCTACGTCTGCCATCACGTACTGGCCGAATGGCTTGAGGTCTCCGAGGTGAGGCACCTTGTCTGCGATGCGGTTGAAGTCAGAAAGCTGAAGATCCACCTCTGCCTCGCGAGCGATTGCCAACAGGTGAAGAACGGCGTTGGTGGATCCACCAAATGCCATGGTCACCGCAATAGCGTTCTCGAAAGCCTTCTTGGTAAGAATCTGGCGTGCGGTGATTCCCTTGGCGATTAGGTTTACCACTGCTTCACCCGAACGGTGTGCCCAGTTGTCGCGGCGGCGGTCGGCCGAGCCAGGCGACGCCGAACCAGGAAGGCTCATGCCCAACGCCTCGGCTGCCGCTGCCATTGTGTTTGCCGTGTACATGCCGCCGCAGGCACCTTCGCCAGGGCAAATAGCGCGCTCAATGCGGTCTAGGTCTTCAAGGCTCATCTTGCCGGCCTTGCAAGCACCAACTGCCTCAAAGGCATCGATGATGGTCACCTGCTTTTCGGTGCCGTCTTCAAGCTTTACCCATCCCGGAGCAATCGATCCTGCGTAGAGGAATACCGAGGCCAGGTCCAGACGTGCGGCTGCCATGAGCATGCCAGGAAGTGACTTGTCGCAACCAGCCAAAAGCACCGAGCCATCGAGGCGCTCGGCCTGCATCACGGTCTCGACCGAGTCGGCGATCACCTCACGGGAAACCAACGAGAAGTGCATTCCCTCGTGACCCATGCTGATTCCATCGGAAACCGAAATAGTTCCGAACTCAAGTGGGTAGCCGTTAGCGGCGTGAACACCCTGCTTGGCTGCATCGGCTAAGCGGTCCAGCGAAAGGTTGCAAGGGGTCACCTCGTTCCAAGAACTGGCGACACCAATTTGTGGCTTGACCCAGTCTTCGTCTCCCATACCAACAGCGCGGAGCATTCCGCGAGCGGCTGCGCGCTCAATTCCATCGGTGACAACGTGACTACGAGGCTTCATATTGCTAGGCATTGTTCAAGTCTAAACCTTAAGTGCGCCGATTTCTCGGGGCTTAAGTAAGGCTATTTGCCTAAGATGAAGGCATGCAGCAGAGCCGAATTTACATTGATGGAATCTTGGTCGACGGCGACGTCACGCTTGGCAATCTGAAGAACTTTCGGCGAAAGCGAAAGAGCGCCATTTGGGTCGACCTGGTAAACCCAACTCCAACCGACTTGGAACACCTGGGGCAAGAACTTGGGCTGCATCCGCTTGCGGTCGAAGACGCCCTGGTTGGTCGCCAACGAGCCAAGCTCGAACACTACGACAGCCACCTATTCATCAATGCCTATTCGGCTTCCTGGGACTCCGATGCCGACAAACTCACCACCTGCGAACTAAGTGTGTTTGTGACTCAAAACGCACTGATTACCGTTCGCGACGACGACAGCTTTGACATCACATCGCTGACTAGGCGCTGGGACGACAGCGCCACCATGGCCGAGATGGGTGTGGCGTTTTTGCTTTGGGGTCTGCTGGATGTGATTGTGGATGGCTACTTTGAGGTAGTCGAGAAACTAGATCTAGAAGTTGACGAGCTTGAAGACCTACTTTTCACCGACAACCAAATGCACAGCCAGGAGATTCAAAAGCGCACCTATAAGTTGCGTAAAGCACTGGTCACACTCAGGCGCGTGGCAATCCCGATGCGCGAAATCGTGAACCCGCTGGTTCGCCGCGACACCCAGGTTATTGGCGGCGAAATGATGCCCTACTTCCAGGACATCTATGACCACGTAATGCGCGTTGCCGACTGGACCGACTCTCTTCGCGATCTGGTAACCACTCTTTTGGAAACCAATCTCACTATCCAGGGAAATCGCATGAACCTGGTGATGAAGAAGGTAACCAGCTGGGCGGCGATCATTGCGGTTCCGACTGCAATCACGGGCTGGTTTGGGCAAAACGTTCCTTATGTTGGCTTTGGAACAGCCTGGGGAGTCTGGGAATCATTGGGGTCGATTGTGGTGGTTTCCACAGTGCTTTACTGGGCCTTTAGAAGAAACGATTGGTTGTAGCCTCTTAGTATGAACGCGCCAGAAGCCACCAAGGACCCGACTGGGCTTTCTCTTTATACTTTGGCTGCCGAGCGCAGCAGCAACCAGGTAATCGCCGCTTACAGCACCAGTTTTGGCTGGGCAACCAAGTTGCTTGGCGGGCCTGTGCGCCAAAGTGTGAAAAACATATACGCACTGGTGCGAGTAGCCGATGAAATCGTAGATGGGGCCGCGGCAGAAGCTGCTTCCAAGGGCGGAAAAGTGATTCCGGCTCAGCAGCTAGACGACCTAGAGGCCGAGGTTTACGCCGCGCTCAGCAATGGTTTTAGCACCAATCTGGTGGTTCACGCTTTTGCGTTGACCGCAAACGAAACCGGCTTTGGAAAAGACCTAATCGAGCCGTTTTTCTGGTCTATGCGCCAGGACCTCACGGTTCAGGAATACGACCAAGCCGGCTTCGAACGCTATGTCTACGGAAGCGCCGAAGTGGTTGGACTCATGTGTCTGGCTGCATTCATTAAATTCGGCGGGGTTCAGTACACCCAGGAACAGAAGCTTGAACTAGCACTCGGAGCAAGGGCCTTGGGAGCCGCGTTTCAAAAGGTGAATTTTTTGCGAGACCTCGCTGCGGACTTTAAAGCGCTCGGGCGTAGTTACTTTCCAGGAGTGTCTGTAACCAGCTTTGACGAAAACCAAAAGTCAGCGCTAGTTGCGGACATTCAAAATGACATCGAAGTTGCATTGCGGCAGGTGGCGAATCTGCCAAAGTCTTCATCGATGGCGGTAAAGGCTGTTCTCATGCTCTTTGCCGAACTCAACCAAAAGATTTCCAGAACCCCAGCGAACCAGTTGGTGCAAAAGCGCATTCGCGTTACCGACGGTAAAAAACTTGTGATTCTGGCCCAAGCGTATTTCGGAGTGAAATAAATGGCTAAGACTGCGATTGTCATCGGCGGCGGCATCGGCGGGTTGGCAACAGCTGCTCTGCTAGCCAAGGCTGGCATGAAGGTGAAACTTTTTGAAGCCCGCGAAAAAGTCGGTGGCCGCGCCTACCTGTGGGAACAGGATGGCTTCAAGTTCGACATGGGCCCTAGCTGGTACCTGATGCCAGATGCGTTCGACCAGTTTTTCAAACTCATGGGCACCACCTCGGCGGCAGAGTTGGATTTGGTTCGACTAGATCCGGCTTACCAAACCCGCAACGAAGGCAGCCCCGACGTGCTTTTGGTGCGAGATAACGTTGCCGACAACAAGGCTCTCTTTGAGAGTCTGGAACCTGGTTCGGGCCAGCGCCTTCAGGCCTACCTTGACAGCGCTCAGGAAACCTACGACCTGGCCAAAGAACACTTTCTGTACACCAACTTCACCAACACCAATTCGTTTACTAACCCAGCGGTTCTCAAAAAGGCCGGCACGTTTGTAAAGCACCTGCTGACTTCGCTCGACTCCTTTGCAGGCTCTCACGTGAAAGATTCAAGGCTCCGCAAGATCCTGGATTTCCCAGCGGTTTTCCTGGGGGCTTCGCCATTTGACACCCCATCGATGTATCACCTGATGACTCACATTGACATGAATGTTGGAGTGTTCTATCCCATGGGTGGCCTCTACACGATCATCGAAGCAATCGAGCGTTTGGCGATAAAGCACGGTGTTGAGATTCACACCAACTCCCCTGTTACTAAGATTCTGGTCGGTTCCGATTCCAAGGTTCAAGGCGTTCAGGTTGGCGGCGCTCAAATCCACGGAGACATCGTGGTTGGAAACGCAGACCTGCACCACCTAGAGACCCAACTACTCGAGCCAAAGCACCAGACCCTGCCAGCCAAATGGTGGGAAAAGCGCGTTCCCGGGCCAAGCGCAGTTTTGCTTTATCTGGGAGTCAAGGGCGAGCTTCCTCAGCTAAACCACCACACACTTTTGTACACCGAGGACTGGGCCAGCAACTTTAGCGAGGTCTTTCACAAGGCAGACGGCAAACGCAAGGTCCCTAACCCGGCTTCGCTTTACATCTGCAAGCCGAGCGCAACCGACCCTTCGGTTGCTCCGGAGGGATTCGAGAACGTTTTCGTTCTGGTTCCTATCGCGGCCGACCCGAGCATTGGCGGTGGCGGAATCAACGGCTCTGGCGACCCTGCTTTTGAAGCGGCTGCAGACAAGGTAATTCAGCAAATCGCCGACTGGTGTCACATTCCGGACCTCGCAGAACGAATCGTGTTGCGTCGCAGCATGGGACCGGCCGATTTCGTACGCGAGCTAAACGCCTGGAGCGGAACCGCGCTGGGAATGGCACACACCCTGCGCCAGAGCGCGTTCTTTAGACCCCGAAACGTAAGCTCCAAGGTCAAGGGTCTTTACTACGCCGGCCACCACTCGGTTCCGGGTATCGGCTTACCAATGTGCCTAATCGGCGCAGAACTGGTTTACAAGAGACTCATCGATGACCACTCGGCCGGGCCAATCCCGAATGAAATCCAACCGCTCAGTGAAAACCAATGGAAGGGCATCAAGTAGCCGATGCCTGGGGCGTATTTAATCGCGCTTTCGCTTAGCGTTTTGGGCCTGGCGGGGATCGACCGCAGGCACAAAATAGCTTTCTTTAACCAACCCAAAAGGGCGGGGCTGACCCTGGGCGCTGCCGTTCCGTTTTTTCTGCTTTGGGATTTGAGCGGTATTTGGTTCGGAGTGTTTTTTGAGCAAAACAAAAGCTTCTCGGTTGGGCTGGATCTGCTGCCAAATCTGCCAATCGAAGAGCCAGTCTTTCTGCTCTTGCTTTCCTACACGCTCCTGATCACCTACCTTTTAGCAGAACGCAGGCGCAAATGACCTGGCTTTATTTGGGCATCAATGCCACGTTCACGCTGTTGGCTCTAGTTGCCGTTTTTCCCGTGGCCAAAGACCTTAGAGTTCGTCCCTGGCTAGTTTCCGCTTTGTTGGTTGGGCTGCTAACCCTGGTGTTCGACAACCTGATTGTGGGTCTCGAAATTGTGGGTTACAACCCATCGTTGATTAGCGGGCTCAGGTTGGGCTACGCACCTATCGAAGACTTTGGATACCTCTTGACCGGATCGGTTTTGATACCCGCACTATGGCAACGTTTTGGCAAAGTTGGCAAGTCGGTAAGTCAAATAGGCAAAGATTAGAAACATGCCCCCTAAGCCCACCTTTTTAAAGCTGATTCGTCAGTTGTTTTGGGCGAGCCGGCCGGTTTCCTGGATCAACACCGCCTACCCGTTTTCGGTTGCCTATTTCTTGGCGACCAACCGCATGGATGCCGTTTTTTGGGTGGGAACGTTTTTCTTTCTAATTCCCTACAACCTACTCATGTACGGAATCAACGATGTTTTCGACTACGAAAGTGACCTAAGAAATCCGCGTAAGGGTTCGGTTCAGGGAAGCATCCTTGATCCGATTTGGCATCGGCCAACGTTGTTGGCAGCTTTCGTGCTGCCAATACCCTTTGTGATCTTTTTGATGATCACGGGTAACTTGGTGAGCGATCTTTGGCTAGCCTTCTTCATCTTTACCGTGATTGCCTACAGCGCCAAGGGCCTGCGGTTCAAGGAGATTCCATTCCTAGATTCAGTAACCAGCGCCAGCCACTTTGTGGGCCCAATGCTGGTTGGCGCAGCCATGGCCGGGGTAGATCTTTTGACCGGAAGTGTGGTCAAGATTGCCGTTGCCTTTGCGCTTTGGGGTATGGCATCTCATGCCTTTGGAGCGGTTCAAGATATCAAGGCCGATCGTCAGGGAGGCTTGGCTAGCATTGCCACCGCTTTCGGCGCCAAAGACACCGTGCGCTTTGCCTTTATCGCCTATGGCTTTGCCGGACTCATTTTGCTCAGCGGCATTTGGCCTATCTCGCTAGCCGCTGCTGCGGTTGTGCCTTACATGGTGATTGTGGGCAGGTACTGGAACCTAACCGATGCCCAATGCGAGAAAGCGAATTCCGGCTGGAAGCTATTCATGTGGTCGAATATAGCTGCTGGCTGGCTGGTGTCGATGATTGCGATTAACGTTTACAACGCCGCACATGGTTTGGCCTAGCAAACCCATTCCATATTTGGAATACCTTTACCAGCGCTTATTCCAAGTGATTGAGTGTTCGGCGCTAAAGCCACGATGACACCTTGAACAGCTAGCAACTCCGGTCGGTTTTTTATAGCGGTAATACTTGTGACCGGCCGGGCACATACCCAACCAGGTGGCCTGATTTTCATCGATGGTCTTGCCGCTGAATTTTTCGTTGCGGTATCCCAGTTTCATGGCGGCGGCCAACCAGGTTTTGTCGTGACCGTGATTTACCCCAACCTGGGCATGACCGATTTCGTGCCACAGCACCTGCCTCGACTGCTCTACCGAGTGCAACTGCGCCATGTGCTTACTGAGGCTGATGCGCTTGTTGGTGTGGTCGCATAGGCCCGCGCGCCGTTTTCCGGAATCAAAGGTGAAAGACCAGCGGCTCAGGTCTAGATGATTTGCCATTTGGGTTTGGCACATTGCTCCGATGTAATCCAGTTTGGTTGCGCTCATTCTTTGATACCTGAGGCCACCTTGGTTGTACTGTCTACCGGCAACGAAACCCAGTTTGGAATACACGTGTTGAGCGCGGGGGTTGTCTATTAGAACACTCAGCGTCAACTTGGCTAGGTCAAGTTGATCGAAGGCAAAAACCATCACCGCTTCTATGGCCGCGGATCCCAATCCACGGTTGAACCAATCAGGCGAAGCCAGACATATTCTTAGGTTCATAGAGTTCTTGTCGGCATCTAATTCGTTGAGCACAATTTCTCCGGCAAAGTCCCCCGAAGCCACGTCTAGGATTGCCCAGTCGCAGCGGCCAGTTTGACCAGCGCGAGTCGCCACCCAGTTATCCAGCTCTGCGCGACTAAAGGTTTTCTTGGTTCCGGTAAGCCGAGAGTTTTCCGGATCATTGACCATGGCTTCGACTTCATCGAGCCAGACCGAACTCAACTGGCGCAGAGCCACTAACGGGGTGTCGAGTGGCTGCGCTGGTGGGCTAGAAAACTGTGGCATCTAGGCAACCCTAAACCGTAAAAACTGCAATTTTGCGCACCAATTTGCTGGATTAACTGCAAGTGTGTTTCAGGTTAACGAAAACGTAATGAGAATTCGATTTCGGGCACGTTAAAACACTCGAAAAGCGCTAAATGACCGTACATTTGCCAATAGTGTTTTCCCATGGCACAAAACACAACTGGCTCTGCTTCGGCAACCGCAATCGAGATCAACGACGTCCAGCCGATTCCGGCTGCCGAGCGTCACGGCAAGGCATGGCATCTGTTCACTGTCTGGTCGTCCCCAAACCTAGAGTTCGCAACCGTATTCGTAGGCGCACTAGCAATCGGCTTCGGCTTGAACGTATGGCAGGGTATCCTGGCCGTTCTGGTCGGTAACGCTCTTGCTGGCATCACCCACGGAATCCTAAGCACCTGGGGTCCAGAAGCTGGTCTTCCTCAGATGGTGCTAAGCCGCAACGCCTTTGGCAAGTTTGGAAACCTGATTCCTGCTGGTCTTTCCACCCTGGTTGCCGGTATCGGTTGGTTCGCGGTTAACACCATCTCTGGAACCTTCGCCCTTCAGGCGCTGCTTCCTGGAATTGGCGTATACGGCGCACTTCTTGTGATCATCGTTCTGCAGGTTGGTGTTGCATTCGTTGGCCACAACCTAATTCAGAAGTGGGAGCGCTACGCGTCTTACTTCTTGGCAGTGGTCTGGCTAATCGTGATCGTAAGCGTATTCACCGTGAACGGCGCATTCAGCGTTGCTCCTGGTGGCTCGGCAGACTTCCCATGGGCAGGTTTCACCCTGACCGCAGGTGCAGCCTACGGCTACACCGCTGGCTGGACCGCCTTCGCTTCGGACTACACCCGCTACCTACCTGCTAACACCAGCAAGGTTGCACTGGGCTGGTTCGCTGGTTTGGGTAACTTCCTAAGCACCACCCTGATCATGACCGTTGGTGTTGCTGCATTCAACGTTCTAGCCGGAAACCCTGGCGACTTCTGGGGTATCGCAAACCCAACCGAAGCATTCACCAAGACTTTCCAGCCATTCTTTGGCGCAGTAGTCTTGCTGGCAATCGTTATCGGTTCGGTTTCGGCTAACATCCTCAACGTTTACTCGGGTGCAATGTCGTTCTTGGCAATGGGCTTCAAGTTGGGCTTCAAGACTCGCCGTGCCATCATGGTGGCTCTTGCTGGTCTAGTTGGCGGACTGATCTCGTACATCGGTGTTGTAAACGGCGACGTAGCGCACCAGCTTGATGGTTTCTTGCTAGTTGTTTCGTACTGGGTATCGCCTTGGATCGCAGTTGTTCTTACCGAGCGCATCATGTCTAAGGGCAAGAACGCCGGCGAGCGCGCACTAGCTCCAAAGAACTCATGGGCAGGTGCAGCAGCATTCGTGATTGCAACCGCAGTTTCCATCTGGGGCTTTGCAAACCAGGTTCAGTACACCGGCCCATTGGCTAAGTCTTGGGGTGTCGGTGACCTAACCGCACTCGTTGGCTTTGTGCTTGCAGCAGTGCTTTTCGCTGTATTCAGCCAGGTAGACAAGAACAGCAAGAACTAATCAAAAACAATTAAGTAACTAGGGAGCCTCGGCTATGGAATTTAAAGTAGGACAAATCTTCGCTACAGACGAAGAAAAACTACAGGTTGCCATAGCCGAGGCGCACCTTGGCTTAGCGGACGGCGGCATTCCGATTGGTGCTGCTCTGTTCGACGAAAACGGACGACTGCTCGGCAGTGGTCACAATCTGAGAGTGCAAGAAGGCGATGCCTCGATGCATGGCGAAACCAGCGCCTTCAGAAACGCTGGTCGCCAAAAGAGCTACCGCAAGGTAACACTGGCTACTAGCCTTTCGCCTTGCTGGTACTGCAGCGGACTAATCCGCCAGTTTGGAATCGGTCGCCTAATCGTGGGCGACGACATCAACTTTATGGGTGGGCAAGACTGGGTGCAGGAACACGGAACCGAGGTTCACGTGTTGAACAACCCGGGACTTGTGGAACTGATGCGCGAGTTCATCGAGGCCAACCCGCACCTCTGGAACGAAGACATCGGCGAAGAAGACGAAGAGAACGACTAGTTCTTTTTAGCAGCGCTCTTTTACAGCAGCGCCATGGTCTGGATCAACTGGTAAATAGCTGGTCCCAAGACCACTACAAACATCGCTGGCAAGAAGCACAGCATCAGCGGCATCAGAATCTTGATTGTTACCTTTTGACCCTGTTCACGAGCCTTGTCCTTGCGCTTGGATCTCATCTCAGACGCCTGCTCGGCTAGCACACCGCTGATTGGAACACCGAGTCGATCAACCTGAAGCAAGGCGCTCAAGAACTGCTGCATGCCCTTGCTACGAGTTCTGTCGGCCAGTTCGTTCATGGCCTCCACTCGGCTCTTGCCAAGTTGCATTTCACTAAGCAAAGCCCCGAATTCCTCGGCAACCGGCCCGTTTAGGCTCACCGAAACGCGAGCGATACCGGCCTCAAAACTCAAACCGGATTCCACGCAAAGATTCAATAGGTCGATGGCATCCGGCATTGCCAAATCCATCTCCTGTTCGCGATTTTGACCATCGCTGATAACTAGAAGATCTGCAACAAAGAAACCTGCCACGGCTCCCGTAAGTATTACAGCGATGCCCATGGCCAAGCCCTTGGAAAGGAACAGGGCTCCAAACATGGCACCAACAATGGCGTAGGTAACCTTCTTGGTTAGTAGAGCGGCCAGTGCCACGTTCCCGCGCTGGCCTGCAATCTGCAACTTATTGACCAGCCAGGCTCGGTACCTAGCGTTCAGAAGGCGCTGCCCGATACTGAGGAAAAGACTGGTGTCAACCGCCTCGTCTACCTCTGCTAGCTGCTCCGGGGTGGAGTGATCGCGCAGAGTGTATTTGGGCATGGCCGCAATGGTCTGGCGGTTCTGGGCGCCACTAACCGCACGGATGATTGTGAAGACCAGAATGGCAACGGCAGTTGCCGCCAGAAGTGAAATAAACAGAGGGAGAATCAGACTAAACACGAACTGCCACCACCTTGCTCATCCAAACCCAGCCCACAGCCAACAGGGCGATGAAAGCACCCATCATGGCAAACCCGGCCGGGTTGGTCCAGAAAAAACTCACGTACTCGGGTCGAATCACAAACAGTGACACGAACGAAAAAATCGGAAGTGCAATCAAGATGTACCCGCTCATGCGGCCTTCTGCGGAGATCACCCTAATCTCGCGTTGAATCTCGGCCCGAGACTTAATGGTGGCTGCAACGCCATCGAGGATATGGCTAAGCGAACCACCGATTTCGCGCTGAATCTCGAGCGCCATCACTAACCAGAGCAGGTCGTCGCTAGACATACGCTGCGAGACGCGCTTGAGGGCGTCTTCCAGGTTGGAACCGAACTGAACCTCAGCGATGGCTCGTCTGAGTTGCCGCCCAACCTCTCCGCGGTCCTGAGCTGCGGTAGAACCAAGCGCTACCTGAAAAGTAAGACCGGCACGCAAACCGCTGGCAAGAATTTGTAGAACCTGTGGCAGTTCGTCGGCGAACTTTAGAGCTCGGGCTTTCACACGCGAGCTCAGAAAAACGTTCAGCAAATAAAACCCAACGATGGCGGCCATGACAAGGCCAATCAAAGCGTTGCCGAAGAAAGCCGAAGACAGAGCAAATACCAAAACCGAAGCCGCGAGCGAACCGGTTATCCAGGACTGCGAGGTGTACTCCAGGTCGGCTCCGGCCAACTTTTCATCGATGTCCCGGGTGAACTTTTTCCAAAAGACGAATCGAACCTGCTTGGGAGAATCCGCCGCCAATTCGGCTGCCTCACCAGCGCCGATTACGCGGGCGTAACTCGACAGAACTTTGTCTAGGCGCTGCCCTTTTCTGCTGCTGAAGTTGGCGTTGACCAAGACCAGCAAAACCGCTGCCGTGGCCAACGAAACCAGTAGCGCAATAAATAACGGTCCGATGATCCACATCATTTCTTGAACACCTCTTTAGCAAGGAAAATCCCGCGTTGATTTAGTCGGTCCATGAAACTTGGCACATGTCCGGTTGGCATCAACTGGCCCAGCTCCGCAGAATCCTTGTCCTTGTTATAGACAAAGTGAAAAATATCCTGGGTCTTGATGTGGCCGTCGTGCATTCCCAAAAGCTCAGTGATGGCGGTGATTCGGCGTGAACCGTCGTGCATTCGGGTCTGCTGAATAATCAGGTTCACCGCTCTGCCCACCTGGTCGCGAATAGCCGTCATGGGTAGTTCCATGCCAGCCATCAAACTCATGGTCTCGAGCCTGCTAATGGCATCGGTGGTGCTGTTGGCGTGCACTGTGGTGAGCGAGCCGTCGTGTCCGGTGTTCATGGCCTGAAGCATGTCGAGCGCGGCACCGTCTCGAACCTCACCAACCACGATTCGGTCTGGGCGCATTCGAAGCGAGTTACGAACCAAATCGCGAATGGTGACAAGACCCGTGCCTTCGATGTTGAGCGGCCTGGTTTCCATTCGGATAACGTGCGGTTTAGCCAGCTGAAGTTCAGCGGAGTCCTCGATGGTGACGATTCGCTCGTCATCTGGGATAAAGCTACTCACCACGTTCAGCGTGGTGGTTTTTCCCGAACCGGTTCCACCGCTAATCACGATGTTCATGCGGCCTCGAACGGCAGCGTCCAGAAACTCCATGGCGTGCTGGGTTAGCGTGCCGGTGTTGACCATGTCTTTTGCCGTGAACGGATCCTTGAAGAACTTGCGAATCGTCAGAGTGGAGCCATCTAGCGCAATAGGCGGAACCACAGCGTTCACACGGCTACCGTCTTTGAGGCGGGCATCAACCAGCGGACTAGATTCATCGATGCGGCGGCCCACCTTGCCAACAATGCGGTCGATCGTCTTACGCAGGTGGTCCTCATTGGTGAAACTTAGCCCGGTTGCGGTGAGCTTTCCGTAGCGCTCCACATAAATGGTGTCGTAGCGAGCCACCATGATTTCGGTCACCTCGGTGTCGCGAAGCAACTGCTCCAAAGGACCATTACCAAGGATGTCATCGACAATTTCCTGCACCAGTTCGGCGCGATCGCTGTCGGTAAGTGGGTGATCGCTTCGTTCGATGACAATGGCGATGGCCTTGTAAACCATGGATTGCAGCGTGTCCGGGTCAAGATTGCCGCTGTAAAGGCTCTTGCCCACCAGCTCCTTGAGCTCGTCGTTTACCTGAATCCTAATTTCACCGATGTCCAAACGCTCGGGCATCACATTGGCAATAGTGCGAAGGGCACCGGTTGCTAGATACGGAGTGGATTCCGTGGTGTGATCGGTGCGATTAAGGCGATCGGAAAGGCTCATCTTTTATCTATCTCTTCTTTCCAAAAAACAATCCGCGACGAGGTTCGGCGATCTTGACTCCGGTGATTTCTTGAGCAATACCCTTGATGGACTTTGCCACCGCGTGCTTAGGGCTTGCCTCAACCACGGTCTTGCCCTGGTTAGTGCTGATAGGAACAATCTCGTGGTTTGGAATGGTCGCGGATATCTCCATTCCAATCGTGGATTGAACATCCTTGACGGAGATTCCGGCCTTAGCGGTGGAGCGGTTAACCACTACCTTCCATTTGCTTCGTGGCATGCCCAGAGCCTGCAAGGTGCCCAAAGTCACCTTTAGGTTTTTCAGCGATGGGGTGTCCAAGGTGGTCAGCAACAGATACTGATCGGCCATATCAAATGCGCGCAGAATTACCTCGGTGAAGGCTGGTGGGGCATCAACTACTACGTAGTCGTAGCTGTCCTTTAGTCCGCGAAGAATTTTTTGCGCAAGGTCTGGGGTGATGAACTCAACATCGCTGGGGTCAAGCGGGGCAAGCAAAACATGAAAGTTTGGCTTGTGCTGGGTTACCAAACTGCGGATTCCAGGTAGATCCAAGCTGTGCTGCATGCGAATGGCATCGCTGATTGTCTTGGCTGGCTCTAGCTGCAAGGCAACCGCCACGTCACCGAACTGCAGGTCGAAGTCCACTAGGCAAACGCTCTTGCTCGGGTCCATGGCCAGGGCCTCGGCAAGGTTGGTGCTAACCGTGGTCTTGCCACACCCGCCCTTAGCGCTGAACACCAAAATCATCTTGCCTTTTTTAGCCGGACTAAGGTCTGGTTGTTTGTCGGTGAAGACTTCGCTAACGGTTTGACTGCGGCGAGTGGCGGCTAAAAGTTCGGCCGCATCATCGCTGCTGATGACCTCACGAATACCGGCCTGCATCGCCTGGCTCAGAGTTGCAACCTCTAGTCGCTGGCGAACTAGAATCACGCCGAGAGCGGGTCTTACCGTTCGGTAGTGCTTGGAAAGCTCAACCGCAACATTCAGCGGCACCTCAGGCGCAATAACAATAAGCAACTCGTTCGGGTCTTGCTCAATCCAGTCGAGTAGCTCACGTGGAGTGGGTACAACCTTGGTTTCGGCTCCCAGAGTAAGGCGGTAGCGTTCGGCTCCGGTTTGAGTTTCAGAAAGAATGACAGTCATCGCTAGTTTCCAAACAGGTTGCTAAGTGCAACACCCGAACCGGGCGCTACATCGGTGGTTTTGCTGAGCAAGCCAAAGTAGACAGTTCCGTTGTGCGTTGCCAAAACAACTCGGGCGGCATCTGCCGGCGGTAAAGACAAAGTGACGAGCGGACTCACCACGGTGCCGGTTCCGGTTGAACTACTGGTGCTGGTGCTTCCAACAGCGATGATGTCTGCTCGAGGCAAAAGCACGCGCACCGAGGTGCGATCGGCTGCGGTGTAATAAACCACAACCTGTGCGCCCGGTACCAAGAAGTTAGCCACGCGTTGCGAGTCGTCTACGTTGACACTCACGGCAACCTGGCCGTCTGGAACCACAATCTGCGATGCCGCTGCCGCCTGGGTGCCCACCTGGCTTTCTAGCAAGAGTTGACCCTTGGTGATCGGGTGGCTCACAACCAGATCCCCGTTGGCAGTGGTGATATCGGTGATTGCTCCAACCGGCAGTGAGTCCGCCGGAAAGTTTTCCTTCTTAGCCAAGCCCTGAAGGTAGACGTCGCTTAGTTTGACCCCAACCGGGATATCCTGCTGCGAGACATAGACCTGCACTGCCTCCTTGCCTTGCAAGGCTCGCTGATCTGCGCTGGCCTGATACGCGTAAACAGCCACGCCTGCAATCAGTGCCAAAATAATGGCCACAATGTAAGAGATTCTGGATATTTTCATGGTTTTCCTGTCTACCTCAAGTGCCTAACAACCTGGTACCCCAGATCTGGAACGTTTGCGCTGGTGGTGTATGTAAGGCCCGGAGTTCTGCCCGACGGAGCAGCCACCCGGCTGTTGAAAGTGCCAACGATGCAAAAAGCCGAAGAAACACTCTGGGCCGCGGCGCAAGAGCCGGTCCACGTGTAGTTGATAGCACCCGGCTGGCCAGGATAGCTGCTGGCAGTGCTGGCCGTGATGGCGTTGGCGCCGGTTACCGTGGGCATCTTGTAACCCAGCAACGTAAAGCTCACATAGGAGACAACCTTGTAACTGGCTCCTGAAATATCCACCACAGGCACCAGAGCCGGCTTATTTAGGTTGGTATTCATTGATGCCAAAAGACCCTTATAACTGGCAGGGGAATAACTAATGCCGGTTCGGCCGCGAACGGTTGATAGCGCTACCTTGTTGCAGCCACCGGTGAGCAAAGTCCAGCAGTTGGCGGTTGCAGCTCCCGGGTCGAAGTCGATAAATCCATGTGCGGTTGCCGCAAAACTCACGTTTTGCCGGTCTCGAACGCTGCAGCTGGTCACGTTGGTGTCATCACCAATCAGCTGTTGTCTCACGGCAGAGTTATTTACTGCGGAATCGCACAGCCCGATAGCAAACGGAAGCTGGCCGCCGGTTGCGTCCACATTGATAGCGTTTGCCTTGGCCCAGTAAACCTGAGAGCAGGCGGTCTCCTGATACTTCTTTGGAATTGGGTTGATGAAGTTCTCGAACGCCGGAGTAATGCCGTTCAGATCAGAGCTGGAGTAAACCCGAACCCAATTTGTGAATCCGGTTGTGCCCATCTCGGTTTTGCAGTCATTGGGGCTGGTCGTGAGGCTTGGGCAGGCTGGGATGCCCACTGCGGTGGTGGACTGCCCGCAGATATTGGTGATGGCGGTGTTACCACCCTTGGGGTTTGCGAGGGCTGAAGTGAAATCCGCGAAGGTCATGCTGGCGGTTACCGCAGATGTGGTTGGACTCCTGGTATCGAAGTTATCGGCTAGGCAGTTCACGCCCACAACGTCTTTGGCGCAGTGCAAAGCCACTGCCTCGGCTACCGCATCTGCTGCGTTCTGAACCAGGCGTTTCTCCGCATAGATTTGGCCGCCGTCTACCACCAGTCCAATTAGCATCATGAATACGCCGCTACCCAAAATGATCGCGAACAGCGGCATAATGGCGCCGCGGTCATCGGTGATAAAACGGCTACGGCGAGCGCCATTCAGATACCTAAATACCCCACTCAGTTTTGGCATAGCAGCTTGGCCTTGCCTTCGATTGTGGTGGTATCGGTTGCGTTTCGGTTGAAGTAAATACTGCCGTTGGGGCCAACCAGGTTGGGATCCGCGAGGTCGATGATTAGTCCCAGTGGAGTAATCCACTTGAACGTAACGCTGGCGCGGGCCATGGCGCGATAGTTGGCCGGAACGGTGGAGCAGTTGACGCCGGAGTATGACTGGACACTCAGGTCGAAGCAGTTTCCATCTGGAACGAGCCCAGATATCCCAGTAAGAGGATTGGGGCCAACGTAAGTCTCACTATTGAGCGGGCAAACATATTCGCCGGCGGAAATGCCCAACGATGTTGCGGTTGAATCGAGAGTACTCAACCGTGCGATTGCATCTGTGACGGAAGAACGGATGAGGCTAGCCGTCGTGGTTGTATCCGCCGAATAGGAAATCGACCGAGCACCCACCTCGGCCGCATTGTTCATGGCCATCTGAACCATTAGATACCTGCCGGCATCCAGCATGAACAAAATCATGAACAGGAAAATCGGGAAAATCAGAGCGAACTCAACGGCAACTGCGCCGCGATCGCTTTCGCGCTTAATAATCAACCAGTGGCTCAGACGAGTCATCAATGCTGATACTCCTGCCGCGCCACTGGTTGATCAAGGTTCATTAAGGGGTTGGAAGAGTGGTGGCTACCTTGTTGAAGGTACCGCCAAGGTTCTGACCCAAAAGAACTACACCCGCGATAACAGCGATTGCGATAAGACCGACGAGAAGAGCGTACTCAACTGCCGATGCACCACGGTCGCCGTTTAGCAAGGCGCGGAGGTTGGTGATGAACTTAGTCATGTGACTAATCCCTTCTGTCGCAGGGGCACTTGCCCAAAGACAAAGCGAATGTAACACCAGAATTCGATACATTTTGTATCGTTTAGTCGAAACACGCCAAAGATTTAACAAAGGTTTTATGGATGCTTTGTTTTTGGCAAAATAATCACAAAATGTGTGGGTAGCAACCTGTTTTTAGCAAGTTTTTCAACCTCGCAACACGCCGTAAATGCCTATAAAAGCGCCTCGGCAATGCGTCGCATGGTCTCCGCTTGGTACTTGGGAATCATCTCCCGGTGTTTCGGGGTGGAGGACTCACAGAGGTAACTGAGCAGTTGAATCCGTCGCTGCAGTTTCAAAAGCTGCATCTGCTGTTGGGTGTGCACTGGCACCGGTGCCACGGTGGCATAGCCATCCATGAATGCTTGCTCTTGCTCCTCGGTGTCTAAGTAATAGAGCGAGGTGGCCAGATCCTGAATTGGCAAGCCGATTCCAGAGTCGTCAAAATCGAAGACAGCAATCTCACCGTCATGCCACATTAGATTCCAAGGATGAATGTCCGCGTGAATTGGTCGCTTGGCAGTGTGTGCCCCGAGTTCGACAAGCAGCTGCTCCACCAAAACTTTCACCTTGCTAACCGCGGTCTTTTCATCGATGTTCAAAACCGAGTTCTCACCAAGGAGATTTTCGGGCCAGCCCCAGAAGAAATCGGACAGGTCTGGCAGTTGGGCGTTAGGCGGCAAAACCAAATCTCTGGCGCTGAGGTGCAACTTGGCCATGGCCGCTCCGGCAGCACTGAGTTGATTAGGCTGCGGCTCATCGCCGACTTCCTCACCCTCTAGCCAGGTGTACAAAACTCCGTTTAGGTTTCGTTCACTGGCTTGGTGCCAACCCGAAGTGAAGAGCTCGCCATTGCGGCTGGGTACTGGCTTTGGAACCCGAATGTCAGAAATCGCGTTGACCCAAAAAACCTCGGCTCGAAGGTTAGCCAGCGTGCGCTTTGAGTTCACGTTGATTCGAAGGGCAAATCGCGTGCCATCGGCCACGGTGACTTTGAAAGTGGAGTTGTATTCGTGATTGATGTTCTCAAACTCGTGAACGCCCAGGTCGTAGTTGCCGAGGATCTGGCGAACACAATCGCCGAGGCTCTCGGTCTGCTCGTCGGTGGTCATTTGGAGGAATGCGGTCACGCAGCAAATATGGCACGGAGCCACATGGGGCAGCGGCAAATCTGGTGATAAGTTTGCGATAGGGGGACGCAATGAATCTTTTACTTTCATTTTTACTTGGGTTAGCTGGCATCTTCAATCAAGTGCACTTCGCACCTGATCTGTCTCTCACACCCGGTGAATTGAACAAGAGCGTCACACAGGCAAATATCCAGAAAACAATTTGTAAGGCAGGATTCACTTCCACAATCAGGCCCTCGTCTTCATACACAAGCGCGCTGAAGTTAAAGCAACTGAAGGCTGGCTACGCTGTAAACAATGACTTGAACCCTTCTCACTACGAAGAAGATCACCTGATTTCACTTGAAATTGGAGGTTCGCCCAAAAGTGTTGCAAACCTGTGGCCTGAATACTACGACTCGCCTCTTGGAGCCAGAGTCAAGGACCTTGTTGAGAACAAACTCCATAGTCTGGTTTGCTCCGGGGCCTTGCCGCTGAAGACCGCACAAGCTCTCATTTCTCAGAATTGGGTAGGCGCCTACGCGTCTTTCGTTAAACCGTTGACCGCGGTCCAGGCCCTATTCATGAATCCGGCACCTCTACCGAGTGCGAATCCGCTAGTCACCAGTTCGCCAACGCCCATCAACAACCCAAGCCCCTCAGCAAGCGCGAGCGCCTCTGGACCTTCGCCTGAGCCCAAGCCATCGCCTTCAAATTCTTCTGCACCTTCGCAGACTCCATCACCTGCAGCTTCGCCTGCAACATCCGCAAGCCCAACACCGGCTCCCCCATCGTCGACGCCCACCCCGACGCCAACGCCAGCCCCCGCCCCAAGTGCCACTTTGCCGTCAGTCTCGGCTGGAGCTTATTGCGCTGCAGCAGACGCCGGGAAAAAGGGTATTGGTGCAAATGGATCAACTTACACTTGTAAGGTTTCAGCGACAGACGCCAGATTACGTTGGAGAATCTAGGCGTGATGGGAACTAACTTAAAGTAAAAAACCCCCGGCTGATAAGACGCGGAGGTTTTTAGTGCACCCCCTCGGACTTGAACCGAGAACCCACTGATTAAGAGTCAGTTGCTCTGCCGATTGAGCTAGCGGCGCGCGAAACCAAGGTTATCAGCAAAATGCCCCGCAAGTGAATTGAGGGCAGGTGAATCATTTCTTTGGATTCGGTAGGCTAAGGGCTATGCCTATCAACGCC
>CANBWO010000010.1 GCA_947373155.1 Microbacteriaceae bacterium
ACAAAATAAGACAGCGCCATGATGGCGATCAGCACGGCGGAGTTTGCCAATAGCCAGAACTTGCGCTTGCCAGAATCATCGCTGCGACGACCAAAGATGGGTGCACTTACCGCCACCAAAACCGAGGCAATGATGCTTCCTATTGAGAGGACGCTGGTGTTGGCATCCTTGTCGCCGAAGGCACTACTAGTGATGTACGTAGCAAAGATGAAGGTCTGGATCATGGTTGGGTAAGGCTGCTCGGCCCAGTCCCAAAGTGCCCAGCTGAATGTTGCCAGTTTTGCCCTGCGGTTGGATGCGCTTACGCCAGTGGAAGTCATGGCTTGAGCCTAGCGAAAGCAAGTGGCCACAGGGGTTAAGGCTTGATAACAACTGGCGTGATTGTTGGGCAATCGACAGTTTCCTGAAAGTTGAGTGTGAATGACTCAACTTTGGGGTCGGAATCTTGACAATGTCAGAGGCTCATGTGAAACTTGAGTCCAAGCGGCTCAACTTCCCGTTGAGTCCAAAAACCAAAAACTTAGTCCCAAACCAACTAGGCAAGTAAACAAGGAGACAAAAATGGCTCGTGCTGTAGGTATCGACCTAGGAACCACTAACTCGGCAGTATCTGTTCTAGAAGGTGGCGAACCAACCGTAATCGCCAACGCAGAAGGCTTCCGCACCACCCCATCGGTGGTTGCATTCACCAAGGATGGCGAGGTGTTGGTTGGAGAAACCGCAAAGCGTCAGGCTGTAACCAACGTTGACCGCACCATTGCGTCGGTCAAGCGCCACATGGGAACCGACTGGAAGTTCTCTGTGGACGACAAGAAGTACACCCCGCAAGAGATCTCGGCTCGAATCTTGGCCAAGCTAAAACGCGATGCAGAGACCTACCTTGGCGAGGCAGTAACCGACGCCGTAATCACCGTTCCTGCGTACTTCAACGACGCAGAGCGCCAGGCAACCAAGGAAGCCGGCGAGATCGCAGGCCTAAACGTTCTACGTATCATCAACGAGCCAACCGCTGCCGCGTTGGCCTACGGCCTAGACAAGGGTAAAGAAGACGAGCTCATTCTTGTATTCGACCTTGGTGGCGGTACCTTCGACGTCTCGCTTCTAGAAGTTGGAAAAGACGACGGCTTCAGCACCATCCAGGTTCGCAGCACCTCGGGCGACAACCGCCTTGGTGGAGACGACTGGGACCAGCGCCTGGTAGACCACCTGGCCAAGAAGTTCAAGGAGACCACCGGTGTAGACGTAAGCAAGGACAAGATTGCCCTGCAGCGTCTAAAGGAAGCAGCCGAGCAGGCCAAGAAGGAGCTTTCGCAGGCTACCTCGGCCAACGTTCAGTTGCCATACCTAAGCCTCACCGAGAACGGCCCAGCCAACCTCGATGAGACCATTACTCGCGCCCAGTTCGAGCAGCTAACCGCTGACTTACTAGAGCGCACCCGCAAGCCATTCAACGACGTAATCAAGGAAGCCGGCGTAAAGCTAGCCGACATCGACCACATCGTTTTGGTTGGTGGATCCACTCGTATGCCAGCAGTTGCCGAGCTAGTCAAGAGCCTCACCGGTGGCAAGGAAGCAAACAAGGGTGTGAACCCAGATGAGGTTGTAGCCGTTGGTGCTTCGCTTCAGGCCGGTGTTCTAAAGGGAGAGCGCAAAGACGTTCTGCTAATCGACGTAACCCCACTGAGCCTCGGTATCGAGACCATGGGTGGCATCATGACCAAGCTGATCGAGCGCAACACCGCTATCCCAACCAAGCGTTCCGAGACCTTCACCACCGCGGCCGACAACCAGCCATCGGTGAGCATTCAGGTTTACCAGGGCGAGCGCGAGTTCACCCGCGACAACAAGTCGCTAGGAAACTTCGAGCTAACCGGTATCGCACCTGCACCACGCGGAGTTCCTCAGGTTGAGGTCACCTTCGACATCGATGCCAACGGAATTGTGCACGTAAGTGCCAAGGACAAGGGCACCGGTAAGGAGCAGTCCATGACCATCACCGGTGGATCCAGCCTGAGCAAGGATGACATCGAGCGCATGGTTAAGGAAGCCGAGGAGCACGCCGCAGAAGACAAGAAGCGTCGTGAAGACCAGGACACCAAGAACCAAGCCGAGCAGATGGTCTACCAGACCGAGAAGCTAATCAAGGAGAACGACGACAAGCTACCGGAGGACGTAAAGACCACCGTTCAGGCCGATGTCGACGCTCTAAAGACCGCTCTTGCCGGAGACGACGTAGACGCAATCAAGGCAGCACTTGAAACCCTAAACACCAGCGCACAAAAGCTTGGCGAGGCAATCTATGCGGCAGCAGCTGCGGAGACCCCAGCCGAAGGCGAAGCAGCTGGCGAAGACGTGGTTGACGCCGAGGTTGTAGACGACGAAGAAGAGAAGAAGTAATGGGCGACCAGGACAACTTTTCGAGCGACGCTTCCAGCGCCGAGTCGACAGAAGCTCCCGGCTCGCAGAGTGCAACCAATGCTTCACCAGAAGCTTCTTCTGACTCGGCTGCCGATGCCGTAGATCCGATTGACGCGGCGCTCGCCGATTTGGTTGAGGACCTTGGTCCGATTTCCAAAGAGGCAGAGCTGCTGAACGATCTACAGAGGCTCCAGGCTGAGTTCGTGAACTACAAGGCTCGCGTCGAACGCGACCGCGATGTGTCACGCAACAACGCCATTGCAGAAGTGCTTCGTGCTTTCCTTCCGGCACTAGACGACCTAGCACGTGCCGAGGCACACGGCGACCTCGAGGGGTCTCCGTTTGCTGCCGTAGCCAACAAGTTGCGCGCAGCCGGAGACAAGTTTGGGCTAAAGAGTTTTGCCGTAAAGGGCGATGCCTTCAACCCAGAACTTCACGATGCCCTTGTGCAGACTCCATCTGCAGAGGTAACCCAAAACACGGTTGCCGACGTAGTTGAACCTGGTTACCTGCTGGGCGAGCGCGTGATTCGCGCCGCCAAGGTAGCCGTTTTCATCCCTGCTGAGTAATCAGCTCTAGAAGCGAAAGAGGAGGCACACTTGGCTAGTCAAGACTGGTTCGATAAGGACTTTTACAAGATCCTTGGCGTCTCTAAAGACGTTTCCGAGGCCGAGCTCAAAAAGGTTTACCGTAAACTCGCTCGTCAGTATCACCCGGATTCAAACCCGGGTGATACTGCGGCTGAGGCAAAGTTCAAAGAGGTATCCGAGGCCTACTCGGTGCTCAGCGACCCAACCCAACGCAAAGAATACGATGCCGTGAAAGCCATGGGCGGAGGTGCCCGATTCACGGGTGCCGGACCAAACATGGGTGGCGGCGGATTCGAAGACGTCTTTAGCAACCTTTTCGGTGGCGCAGGCGCTCGCGGTGGTTTCGGTGGGGGTGGATTCCCTGGCGGTTTCGGCGGCTTTGGTGGTCCAACCGCCGGCGCAGATCTAACCGCCTCGGTCACCATTGATTTCATCGATGGCGTTCGCGGAGCTACCAAGAAGCTGAGCTTTCAAGGTGGCGAAGACGTAAGTTTCAAGGTCCCGGCCGGAGTCACCGACGGCTCCAAGATCAAGTTGCGCGGGCGGGGACAGCCATCGATGAATGGTGGACCAAACGGCGACATGATCGTGACCGTCACGGTCAAGCCACACCCGATTTTTGTGCGCGATGGATTGAACATCCGTGTAAATGTGCCAATCACATTTGCCGAAGCAGTCCTTGGTGGCACCATTCAGGTTCCAACTTTGGGTGGCGAACCGGTGAAACTCAAGGTGGCACCAGGCACTCCAAACGGTCGCGTTTTGCGCGTTAAGGGCAAGGGCGTTGTCACGGAGAAGCAGTCCGGAGACCTACTTGCCAGCGTAGAAGTGGCGGTTCCAAGTCACGTTTCGGCGGCGGCAGAGGACCTGCTAAAGCAATTTGCGGCCGAGTTACCAGACGAAGACCCGAGAGCAGAAATCCTGTTGAAGGCTGGGTTGCTCTAACCGGCAACCAGCCAACTTCAGACCAAGGTCAAAGGAATGAGCATGGAAGAAGTCAACGAAGACACTCCGCTGTTTGCCATTACCGTGGCGGCGGAGCTAGCCGAAATGCACGCGCAAACCCTGCGCCAGTACGACCGCCTGGGTTTAGTAGTGCCTAGCCGAACCGTTGGGCAAAGCCGGCGCTACACGTTGCGCAATGTAGCCCAGCTAAAAGAGATTGCCCAACTTAGCGCCGAAGGCCTAAGCCTCGAGGGAATCCGACGCGTTTTGGAACTGGAAAACCAGAACGCCGAACTCCGCAAGCGAGTCCGCGACCTGGAGTCGACGCTTGCAAACGAACTAATGAACCGACCCGGAGCCCGCGTCTTTGCCGCCGGCGATCAGGGTGTCGTGAGCCTGGCTTCAGGCAAGCGTCCCGCTAAGAATTCCTCTGTCGTTTTATGGAGAGCCAAATGAGCCCCAACCAAAATCAAGGTCAAGAAGACCAAAAATCCGCCTTAGAAAAATACGGCGTCAACCTAACCGACATCGCTAAGGCAGGCAAACTAGACCCCGTAATCGGCCGCGATGCCGAGATTCGCCGCGTGAGCCAAGTGCTCAGCCGACGCACCAAAAACAACCCGGTGCTTATTGGTGAACCGGGAGTTGGAAAGACCGCAGTTGTCGAGGGCCTGGCCCAGCGCATTGTTGCCGGCGATGTTCCCGAGAGCCTCAAGGGCAAGCAGCTGATTAGCCTAGACCTAGCCGCACTGGTGGCTGGAGCCAAATACCGTGGTGAGTTCGAAGAGCGCCTCAAAGCCGTGCTTGCCGAAATCAATGCGGCTGAAGGCCAGGTAATCACCTTTGTAGATGAACTCCACACCCTGGTTGGTGCCGGTGCAGCCGATGGCTCCATGGATGCCAGCAACATGCTCAAGCCAATGTTGGCCCGAGGTGAACTGCGCCTGATTGGTGCCACCACTTTGGATGAATACCGAGAGCGAATCGAACGTGACCCAGCTCTGGAACGACGATTCCAGCAGGTTTACGTGGGTGAGCCATCGGTGGTAGATACCATTGCCATTCTGCGTGGCCTAAAAGAGCGTTACGAGGCACACCACAAGGTGGCGATTGCCGACAGTGCTCTGGTTGCCGCCGCCACTTTGAGCAACCGGTACATCACAGGTCGTCAGCTGCCAGACAAAGCGATTGACCTAGTAGACGAAGCCGCCAGCCGTTTGCGCATGGAAATCGACAGTGCCCCGGTTGAGATCGATGAGCTCAGGCGCTCCGTGGATCGTCTCAAACTAGAAGAGCTGGCTCTGGCCAAAGAGAAAGACGCCGCCAGCAAGGACCGCCTAGAAAAACTGCGCGAAGACCTAAAGGTTAAGAGTGCTGCCCTCAAGGAACTTTCGGCTCGCTGGGACAAAGAACGGGCTGAGCTTAACCGAATCGGTGAGCTAAAGACCAAGTTGGATCAACTTCGCATCGATGCGGAACGCGCACAACGCGAGGGCAACCTCGAACTTGCTAGTCGCCTGCTCTATGGCGAAATCCCAACTCTTGAAAAGCAACTAGTTGCTGCGGAAACCGAAGAAGCCCAAGCAGGTGCTTCGGAGCGCATGGTGAACGATCAGGTGGCAGAAGACGACATCGCTGCCGTAGTTGCAGCCTGGACTGGAATCCCAGTTGGTCGTTTGCTAGCGGGTGAAACTCAGAAACTGCTTCATCTTGAAACCGAATTGGGTAAGCGCCTGATTGGTCAAAAGCGGGCGGTCAAGAGTGTGTCCGATGCGGTCCGTCGCACCAAAGCTGGAATCGCAGACCCGGATCGCCCAACCGGCTCTTTCTTGTTCCTTGGCCCAACTGGCGTAGGTAAGACCGAGCTGGCCAAGAGCCTGGCCGAGTTTCTTTTTGACGATGAAAAAGCCATGATTCGCATCGACATGAGCGAGTACGGCGAGAAGCATTCGGTTAGCCGTTTGGTGGGCGCTCCTCCGGGATACATCGGCTACGAACAGGGTGGACAGCTAACCGAGGCGGTTCGCCGTCGCCCGTATTCGGTGGTGTTGCTTGATGAAGTTGAGAAAGCACACCCCGAGGTATTCGATGTGCTGTTGCAGGTGCTGGATGATGGCCGCCTCACCGATGGTCAAGGCAGAACCGTTGACTTCAAGAATGTGATTCTGATTCTGACCAGCAACCTTGGCAGCCAGTTCTTGGTTGACCCTGAGTTGACCACCGAACAAAAGGACCAGGCCGTGATGACCATGGTTCGTGGTTCCTTCAAGCCTGAGTTCCTAAATCGCCTAGATGACATTGTGATCTTTAGCGCCTTAGACAAGAGCGAACTGGGTCAAATTGTTGAGCTGAACATAGATCGTTTGAGTAAACGCCTTGCCGAGCGCCGCCTGCAGTTGGCTGTCACGCCAGCAGCGCGCACTTGGCTTAGCGAGCATGGCTACGACCCCATCTATGGAGCCAGGCCGTTGCGCCGCCTAATGCAACAGCAAATTGACGACCAACTGGCTAACTTGCTTTTGGCCGGTCAAGTGGGCGATGGCTCACTGGTTCGGGTAGATGTGCGCAGCGATGACAATGGCCTTTTGGTTGAGCCAGCAGCATTGGCATAACTCGTGATTCATACTGGGCAAACGGCAGCCGAGGCCAAGCAGGCGTTAGCGGTTTTTGCCGATCCGATTCGCGCCAAGAATTCCAACTGGTTTTTCAAAACAGGTCCCGGCGAATACGGTGAGGGCGATGTTTTCATCGGTGCCAAAGTTCCCCAGGTTAGGGCTGTTGGCAAAAGGTTTTTCTATTTGCCCTTGGAGGAGCTTCGTGAACTTGCCGAAAGCCCGGTTCACGAAGAACGCTTGATGGCAGCGCACATTTTGGCGGCCAGGTTTGCGTTGCTAAAACCAACCGCAGAAAACCAAAACGCTCGCCGGCAAC
This sequence comes from Microbacteriaceae bacterium, assembly GCA_947373155.1. GTDB lineage: Bacteria > Actinomycetota > Actinomycetes > Actinomycetales > Microbacteriaceae > Rhodoluna. The sequence goes on from CANBWO010000010.1 coordinate 6,885, forward strand.
TCTTTGAGTTCTATTTGGAACTTGGCCTAGAACAGCGATGGAATAACTGGGATTTGATCGACACCAGCGCCCCATACTTTGGCAGCTGGCTGATTGAACACCCTGATGACGCTCTGCTGGAGCGGCTGTCAAAATCCGATTCCCTCTGGGATCGCCGGCTAGCAGTGATGTTCACCTTCGCTCACATCCGTGCCGGAATTTTGGAGCCAACCCTGCGGCTGGCCAGAACTTTGCACAACGACAAACAAGACCTCATTCACAAGGCCGTTGGTTGGATGTTGCGTGAGCTTGGCAAAAAGAACATCGATGCCCTGCGCACCTACCTTGAGGAAATGGGTGCAACCATGGCTCGAACCCAACTGCGATACGCCATTGAGAAGCTTGGGCCGGGCGAGCGAGCGCACTTCATGGGGTTGGCTAAGGCCTCGGGAATCCGCTAAACTTTGAGGGCAACTGGGAGACGTCGCATAGCCCGGTCGAGTGCGCCTCACTGCTAATGAGGTAACCAAGAAATTGGTTCGGAGGTTCAAATCCTCTCGTCTCCGCAAAACAAAATCCTCACCCTTTCGGGTGGGGATTTTTGTTTTGATCTGGTGTGCTGGAGGATTTGGGAGGCGGCCGCGGTTAGGCGGCCAACGGCTCCTCTCGTCTCCGCAAAACAAAATCCTCATCCTTTCGGGTGGGGATTTTTGTTTAAAGGCAGCTAACCCAAAAGAAAAACCCCGCCGATTCCTCGGCGGGGTTTTGCACATCAAATGCCGATTCTTAGAACTTGGCGTCGATCTCTGCAATAAGTGCCTCAACCTTGGCGCGAATCTCATCGCGGATTGGACGCACTGCGTCTACGCCCTTGCCGGCTGGGTCATCTAGTGGCCAGTCAAGGTAGGTCTTACCTGGGAAGAACGGGCACTTGTCGCCGCAACCCATGGTGATCACGTAGTCGGAATCCTTCACGGCTTCATCGGTTAGAACCTTTGGGCTGTTGTTGGCAATGTCGATGCCCTCCTCGGCCATAGCTGCAATAGCCGATGGATTGATCTGATCCTTTGGTTCGGTTCCAGCCGATAGCACCTGAACGCGGTCGCCCGCCAAAGCCTGCAGGTAGCCCGCGGCCATCTGTGAACGGCCAGCGTTGTGAACGCAAACGAAAAGTACTGCTGCTTTTTTGTCTGACATGTTTACTCCTGTTAGTTGTTTACAAGCTCTTGGTAAAGGGCATCGATGCGCTTCACGATGTCGTCGCGCACGATACGGGTCTGGGCCAGTTTGTCACCGTCGGCTGCGGTTGGCTCTGGAGTGAGCCAGGTCTCGATTGTTCCGTTCATTCCTTCAACCGGTGTCAACTTGGCCTCGTTGCCCAGAATCACAATTCGATCCACCGTGTTGAAAACTTCATCGGTGATTGGTTTTGGGTATTCGCCGGTCATCAAAACACCAAGCTCGCCCACGGCGGTTTCCGCTTCAAAGTTCAATGCGTCTCCCGGGTGGGTTCCGCCAGAAAGCACCTGCACCGAATCGCCAGCCTTGGCTCGCATCAACGCGGCGGCCATCTGTGATTTACCGGCGTTGTGGACACATACAAAAAGCACCGATGGATTAGTTGCTGACATTCGTGATTCCTTTTACTAGTGCAAAGCCAAGAACTGCCCCAACCAACTGAGCCAAAATAAATGGCGCAACCGAGTCTGGTGCGATGCCGGCGAAGGTGTTGCTAAAAATGCGGCCAACCGTGACGGCCGGGTTGGCAAATGAGGTACTTGAGGTAAAGAAGTAAGCGGAGCCGATCCAGGCTGGAACTGCCACCGGAATGTAGTTGCCTTGCCCGCGCTCAGATAGCACACCGATGACCACAATCAGCCCGGCAGTGGCAACCGCCTCGCCAATCAGGGTGCCGGTCGATGTTCTCTGGTGGGTAGCTATGGAAATCGCACTTAAATTGAACATCAAATTCGCCAGAATAGCGCCGAAAATAGCTCCAAATACCTGAGCAACAAAATATCCAAGTGCCTGCGCACCCGACAGCCCTTTGCCCAACCACTGAGTTAGGGAAACCACGGGGTTGAAGTGCGCGCCGCTGATCGGCCCAATCACCATAATCAGCAGACCCAGAGCGAAAATGGTGGAAAAGGCATTTATGATCAGCGCCACACCCGAGTCCGCAGACAGGCTCGTACCCATGATTCCAGACCCGACCACAACTGCAACTAGCGAGGCTGTGCCTACAAGTTCTGCAATTAGCTTGGTAACGATTTTGGTCACGAATACACCCTGAATTAAATAGACAACTATCTATGTTTTACAGTAGCAAAGATAGACAATCGTCTATGTTTGCTTAAAGTTCACTTTTCGATGATGGGGTTTAGAAATGCAGTTGCTTTCGTTATCGGTGGTAGACGTCCCCTCATGCGCCCCAGATGGCCTAGCCAACGCGCTTCAGAGACCAGAGGCCGAGCAACTGGCATCGCTGCTAAAGGCCGTAGCAGATCCCACCAGATTGCAACTTATTAGCCTGATCAATTCCAGCAATAACTCCGAAGCCTGTGTCTGCAATCTAACCGAGCCGTTGAACCTGAGTCAGCCCACTGTTAGCCATCACCTAAAAGTGCTTACCGAGGCCGGACTAATAGAGCGCGAAAAACGTGGCACTTGGGTTTGGTACAGATTGAATCAACAGCGATGGCAAGAAATTGCCAAATTATTGAACCTTTAGCGCCCCACGGATCAACTTGTGCTGGGCAGCCTGCGCAACTGGGCGCATGGTAACTAGGTCTATGTTGATGTGGCCCGGCAACTCAACCGAGTGCACAATGGCTAGCGCCACATCCGCTGCCAAGAGCGGAGCCTCCACTCCCGCGTAGAGTTCTTCAACCTTGGCTGTTTCACCAGCAAAGCGGTTCAGCGCGAACTCATCTGTCTTGACCATTCCAGGTGCCACCTCGATAACTCGAATCGGCTCACCCGCTAACTCAAGGCGCAGTGCTCCAACCATTCCGTGCGCGGCAAACTTGGCGGCGTTGTAACCACTGCCACCCTCATAGGCAATGTGACCTGCGGTGGATGTCAGTGTGACGATGTCGGCGTGACCGTGCCCAAACTCATCGCCGTGCTTTGCGCTCTGGCGCAACAGCGGAAGCAGTGCGGTGATCATTCGCTTGGCGCCAATCACGTTTACATCGAACATCTTGAGCCAGTCGGCTGGGTCGCTGGATTCCACCGAGCCAGTACCAAATGCGCCGCCGGCAACATTCACCAGGGTGTGAACTGGCCCGGTTTTGGAAAGGTAGTCTGCCAAGGCGTCTACGTCTGTCTGTTTGGTCACATCGGCTTCAAAAACATCGATGCCGGTTTCGGCGGCTAGCTCAGCTAGGCGGTCGGCACGGCGGGCAACACCAACAACCTTCCAGTTGTGTTCTGCAAAAAGTTGGGCTGTGGCCCGCCCAATTCCAGAGCTGGCACCAGTGACAACAACGCGACGTTCATCCATGAAATAAACCTACCTTGCGTGCACTTACCATTGAGGCATGGGGGAAACCAACAAGAGTTTTATTCAAAGACTTACCGCAGCATTTGTTGCAGCTAGCACTGTTTTTCTGGTGATCTTGGGCGTGGTCGCATTGCCGAGTCTGTTCAGAGATGCCAATGGCCTCATGGGCACTTTCACGGCAGCTGCAAATGCCCTAGACACCGTGGCGCTTTGCTTGGCAATCATCGTTGTGGTGTTGTTTGTCATCGCGTACCCAGTGGAACGTTGGTTGGTTAGAGAAACCACTGCCGCCTGGAAAGCATCGCTGATTTATCTGCTGGTTTTTGCAGGGCTAACTTTTGTGGCCGCTTGCTTCATTCCGCTGAGTCACTACCCCGATATGTGGGGCGTTGTTTTTGCAATTGGATTTGCCGTGGGTGGAGTAGTTGCCGCTATTTCAAGACTGTTTTACCCGCTCCTGCTCAAAGTCCCTCGTACCTCGCGAGTGGTAGCAATTATCTTTTTGGTTGCCGGGCTACTTGGGCCAGCTGTTCCTTACCAAAGCAGCAACGCACCAATTGGTGTGGGCATTTTTCCCCAGCTCGTGCAGGGTGAACTTGGCCGTGGCACCATGAACCTAAATAGCCGCGACGGAGTTTACGGTTCGGACTACTACGACCCCGCGATCAGCATCGACCCAAGCACGAAGTACGAACTCAGTTTTAGTTGCCTAAAGCCTCGCAAGCCGTTTGTGTTCGAGGCAGAGATACGAAACGGCATAAGTGGCGACCAATTCTTGAAGCACGACTTCACTTGCGAATCTACTCAAATTCAGCGTGTTCCAGTGGACTTTGGTAAGCGCCACTTTGACCCATCGGTGCTTTTATTTAATGTGACCCAAAGCGGCGGTGGCTGGGCACCAGATGCCTGGGTGATCCTGGCTCCCTTGGGTGCGGTCAAGTAGGAGATTGTATTGGGGGTAAGCCTTGCGAACAAAAATTTTTGCAGCCTTTGCCGTTGTTTTGTTGATTGGTTGTTTAGGCCCTATTCCGGGCAGTCGCGCCGACACCGATTCATGGCCCGAAACGCTGAGCCTTCCGGCAGGTAGCCCTTCGGCTAATTCAGAATACGAAATCAAACTCGCACTCACTAAAGCGTTGCAACAAAACCAGCTGGCACCAGACATAACCCCCGCCCTAAAATCTGCAGATGCCCGAAGTGTCATTTACTCGGATAAATGCATGGAGCAAAGGGCCCAAGCAATCCGCTTTCCCTGCGTCTATGGCGACCCAAACGGCCAAGACACTATGTGGCTTATTGGTGATTCGCACGCGGCTCAATGGTTTTACGCTGTAAATAATTTTGCAAAAAGTGCTGGCTACCGATTAGTAGTGCATACCAAGTCAAGTTGCCAGCCTCAGGTAAACAGCCACAACAAATGGGATTTTAAGGAATGCGCTGATTTCAACAATTGGCTTTTGAACTCAATTCAAAAAGCGAAACCCGATGTGTTGGTAGTGGGTCTTTACAGCGGAATATTAAAACTTATTGAACCCAACGTTTTTCATCGGCTAAAAACTCTTGTGGGTTCAGCAGGCACCACTTACCTGATTGGCGATACCCCAAAACGGTCAAAGTACCCACCGACTTGTCTGCGTCAAAACAAGATCAACGTCCACTTTTGCGACACTTCAGAATCCAAGGCCTTTGATGGCCGAGTAACCAATGACACTAAAAATTGGGCGAAACAAAATACATCGATGTTAAAAGCTGGTTCTGTGTCAAAAAGATGTGCCCTGCCACCGTTGGGAATTTGGTGCTATTCCGCGATTTCACGCACATCACTGGCGTAGCGGCAACCTGGTATTCCCATGTCTTGGCTAAAGAACTGGCAAGCCAGCAGAAGTGATGAAGCTGCTCGAAGGTGGACAGCAGGCCAAAACACGGGTAAACTAAAGTCTTGTTGTTTTGAATAGGAATGTTCGGCAACGCCCAACGCGTTTGTAGCTCAACGGATAGAGCATCTGACTACGGATCAGAAGGTTGGGGGTTCGAGTCCCTCCAAGCGCACCAAGCTGAAGCCCTGTATTTACGGGGCTTTTTGCTTTTTTGCTTCAGAGTCGACTCATTTAGAAATGGAAATCGTTCGGCACATTCCGTTTAGATTCCGTTTGAGTTGAAGTTTTCATAAAAGAGTTATCGATTCAACGAATTTGTTTTATAGTGGAAGTAACAAACCCCGCCAGGGCTAGAGCGAAAGCTTCCCCAAGACCGGCGGGCTTTGCGTTTTAATGGGCTTGTGGATAAGCCGAGCCAAAACATCAACGAATTATTAGAGACCCTTTTCGAACGGGGTCTTCAAATTGACCCAACTAATAGGTTGGAGTTCACAAGATTTTTGTTGGATGTGAACTACTACCGAATTTCTGGGTACTGGAGATACTTTCAAGAGGCTCCCCATTTAGGCGACAATCGTTTCCGGGCGAACATTAATAGCGAATTAATATTGGAGGTTTATGAATTCGATAGTGGGCTACGAAGCATCTTGCTTGAGGGTCTAGCATCGTTTGAAATTGCACTCAGAGCTCGTTTTGCCTACTATTTCGCACAAAAGCTGGATCCATCCCTTTATGTCTCGAGGCAGATTTACGAAGAACTGGGGAAGTCGGTTAGCGAGGATTTCCAGCCGCTAGATAATTTGATGTCCTCCATGAGGACTGATTTAGAAAAATCAAAAGAACCCTTCATCGAGCGTTATAGGGACAAAGGTTTAAATCCACCAATATGGGTTGCCATCGAGGCGTTTTCGATGGGGACCGTTTCGAAGATGTACAAACTGCTCAAAAACGAAGACATCAGGTATCAAGTTTCAAAAAGTTTTGCTTTGCCAGATCCGACTGTGGCTGAATCGATTTTTCGTTCGTTCACTCTACTTAGAAACGTTTGTGCACATCATGGTCGAATTTGGAATCGTGTTCCCGACTACCCACATGTTGTTCTGAAAAAGCTAAAAGTTGATAAAGACAAAGAGATTTACCACCGCACTCCTTGGGCCTGGGTGGTTAGCCTTGCGGATTTGGTGGATGGAATAAACAGAAATTCCGACTACTCTAAGCTGCTCTTTGGATACATCGCACGATACCCAGAGTTCGAGGATGGTCTAAAGCACCCTCATAGTCGATAGTGTCCCACCGGGGAGCTTTCGCATGTCACCGGCCTATGTCAGTGAAAGAAAAATCTTGAGCCGATGGTAAGTCCTCGGCACGGCCGTCTTTGAAATAGATTGCTCGCTCAACCAGTGTGTTCATTTCATCCACACACATGCTTGCAAAGTACAACCAGTCGGATGAGGATAAAAGCCCGTTCAGGGGACCGCCATTTATCGAAGCCTCGGCCCTGCGTGGGTCTGCGTGAAGAAGAAGACCATAAAGGTAATCAATAACAACGGTGTTTAGAGATCTTTCGTCTTTTATCCCATTGTTAACAAACTCAATCGGTGGCTTTAACTTGTTCGTGGTGAGCCGAGCTAAGTTACGCTCGATTTGGTCGCCTAGGCCCAAAGATTGGTATTCGTCGGGAAGTATGGCGAGGCAGGCTCTCAGGACTTTTGGGAGAAACACGTACTCCCTTGATTGCAGTATATATTTTCGAAGAACGGCGATGTGCAACTGCCTCAATGCCAGCTGGCCGTAATTCTCTGTGCCCACCCCCTCGACACTGCTAACAAGGGCCCTTTCTATTATTTTGTATTGGATGTAAGTAGCACGGAAGAGGGCAATCGTCTCTACTTCCGAAATGGCACCTTTATCGGTCGGACCAATGGTGTGATCAAAGCCACACTGCGGACATGTGCATTTATTTGTCATTGTCGCTCTCTCCGAAAAGCTTTGAGTAAGACGACATCCACGCCGCTGCGTCGTCCTTGTAATAGTGGCCATACGTGTCCAAAGTCATTTTGATCGAAGCATGTCCAAGAATCTGGCTGACCGTTGTGATCGGCGTTTGGAGTGCAATAAGCAAACTCGCACATGTGTGTCGCAAGGTGTGAATGGTTACACCGCTCAAACCAAGTTTCTTAGTTGCTGGGTCGAAGATTGCACGGCGAAAATACCCATAGTCAAGAGAGTCGCCAGCCGCACCGGTGAATAACCAGTCGGTCTCCCCCTTGCCTGTTATGGAGTCTTGAATTTCAATAAGTAGTTCTCTGCCAAGGGGGATGGTTCGAACCTCACGAGTTTTTGTTCTTCCCAGTACCTTTTTCCCGCTAGCCGTTGCAGTCCAAGTTTTTGAAATGTGTACTGAAGAGGAATCAAAGTCGATGTCTTCAACTCGGAGTGCTAGTGCCTCATTAATTCTTACCCCTGTCATCGCAAGGAACTTGATCAAAAGACCGTACTTTCCGCATTCACGAGCCAGAGTTAGGACCTGCTCCACAGTGAGGGCCTCAATCTTTTTCTTTGTAGCTTTGGGCAAGCGAATGCCAACGGCAGGGTTTCTAGTGATGCGTTCGTCGACTAGAGCAGACTCAAGAATTTGGTGGAGCAAGCGGTAGGACTGTCGAATCGTTGTAGCTCCAACCGCCTTTGATTCGAGTTTCGAAACCCATTCACGAATGCTTGATGTGGATACGCCTAGCAGGGTTCTCTCTCCAAAAGCAGGGAGGATGTGATTCTTGAGCTGTGAATCGTAAGTGCCGAGTGTCTTACCTGAGACCGAAGCTTTAGTTGCACGCCAAGCTGCAGCGTATTGAGAGAACGACTGCTTTTGCTGATCTGGGTCCACCCAGGTTCCCAGTGACAACTGCACTTTGCCCTGTTCAAGCCAAGTGATGGCATCTGACAGGTTGCCGAACTTTTTTGAGGCCACTCCATTAGGGGTCACGAGTTCAGCCGACCATTCACGCTTTATCCGGCGAATCTCGACAGGGCAGCGTTCTAGATCAGCTTTGAGATTTCGCTGCCATCGTTGAGCTTCATAGATACGCTTGAAGTTTTTCGATTCTTCTTTGCCGTTGTGAAATACACGAGCTTGATATGCTCCTGGTGCGATTTGCTTGATGCCCGCATTGCGGTTTGCCAGTCTTGGCATAAGTCTCCTTTAGTTGTGGTCCTTTATATCACTTGCCAATGACAAAGTCGCCTTCGGCAGCTGGCCGGATTTCCTTGCTCGGGTAATCCTGGTTTCAATCGTTAATGGGGAAATCTTTTGAAACTTGGCGATGTCCCGCACCTGTGTGCCCAGACCCAGCGACGTTGCCAATTGAAACTGCTGGATTGTTTGCTTCACGGGTGTGAGGTTCGACCTGAAGTGGTCTGTGAATCGATAAACGAGATGACGTAGAAAAAGCGAGCTTTTCTGTTCAGGCGATCGCCCCTCGAAGTATTCATTAAGCCCAGGTGTTGATCTTGCAATTCGCTCAGCCAAAGGGAATGCGTACTGCGAGGCGAAGTTCAGAAGTTCGGTATCAAGTTCAGATTTAGTAGTTGCTGCGATTGGAAGTTGAGCCTGGAACAGCATTGATAGGGCACCCTTTTCGTTGGGCCCAGAAACCCACCAAGATGCTGTCCCGCAAGGCATGTGCCAGTCGATTTCAACGGTAGCGATGAGCTCGCCAGAAGCAAAAGCACCCGTGCTCGTGTCTGCCGCTAGCGAACAACTCTCAAGAATCTCAATTTCCATTGCTAATGTCTTTCTAGTAATGACTGGCATTTCTATAAATCCCAGTCTAGCAACAATTCACGAAGAAATCATTAGGAGGCCACAAATTAGCCAAATTTATTCAGATCAGTTTCTCAGCTGCGAACAGCTCGCAACTCGTTGGAACAAACCAGTCAAGTGGGTTTACTCAAACTGGCGTCACCTGGAACTGCCCGTTATGCGTTTGGGACAACAAATTCGATTTCCACTTTCGGCAATTGAAGCTTGGGAGTTCTCAAAGATTCATCTTGGAGAGGGCAACTAGAGAATGACAGCCTACTCACCTTTTATTACCCAAGTCCTATTTTGTATGGACCGCTCAGTTATGAACAACGAAGTACGAATCACCCTTGAAAGCCCATGCCTAAAGGGATCTTCCACTGATTCTTGCTCGCCAACCGCTCACCTAACTTTTGGTTCACAGAAAGTGGGGAACGCCCGTGGATAACCTGCAGATCGCTCTCAAATGGGCCTCTCTTGGTATTCCAGTCTTTCCGTGTCACAACAGCGATGGTTGGAAGGACGGGAAAGAGGTCTCAATGAAAGCTCCAATCCCACCCCACGGCTTCAAGCAATCGACCACTGATCCTGAGGCTATCAAAATTTGGTGGACCGAAAACCCAGACGATTTGGTTGGCCTCTACGTAGGAACCGACTTAGTTGTCTTAGACATCGATGTAAGCACAGAGAAGAACAAGGATGGCTGGTACAGCCTTGAGCAACACGGACTGATTCCACCGGAAACCTTCAATGTAATTACTCGAAGTGGCGGAAGTCACTACTTCTACCGCAACCCTAATGGTCTCAAGTTAGGACCAACAGTCGGGGTGAAACTCCCTGATGGTCAAGTCATCGAAGATGTAGACCGTCGTGCAGGTGGTTCATACGTCATTGCTTGGTCTGAAAGTGTCCCTGCATCCCTAGATGAACTCGCACCACTGCCAGATTGGCTTGCCGTACCTGCCGGGAACTATGCCGAAAAAGGTTTCTCAGGATCGACCGAAGAGTGGTTCAAAAACCTCAAAAAAGGCCTTCCAACACCACTCGTTGTTTATGTAAAGAAAAAGCTCCCACTCGATGACATCAATCACCAGCAACTGCTTTCGATAACCGCCAATTTGGTCTCTCTAGGAAGCTCAGGTGAGTGCGGTGTCGAGGAGGCAATCGCCCAATTCAAGGCTCTCTATCTGGAGGAGCCATACAACCAAACCAAGTATCAGAAAGCCTTCGACAATGCACTCGAAGGAGCAATCAAGAAATATGGAGGATCGTCACAAATGACACCAGAAGAAGAACGTCAGTCAAAAATCGACCTAAAGGTTGAAGAACTAGAGATTCGCATGGAGGCTGAGCGAATCGTTGGATCAAAGAACTTTGAAGGTTCACAGGTTCTAACTTGGGACGACTTAGCTGAAGCAGACCGTGCCGAAATCGTCGGCTCTTTGGTGCCTTGGCAAGGACTAGCCATGTTGGTTGGCGATAGCAACATTGGAAAGACTTTTTGCTATCTAGACATGTGCTGTCGCATTGCCCTAGGCCAAACATGGCTTGGCAAGCCAACCCAGCAAGTGAAAATCCTGCTTGTCCTCGGTGAAGGTAAGTCGGGGTTTCTCTCAAGATTCGAGTATTGGTGTGAGTACTACGGCTATGACATCGAGTTGATCAAACCCTGGTTCTACTTCATCGATGGAGGAAACCTGAACTCAGATCAATCCATTGACCTAATCCGAGAACACGCCACACAAAACGACTGTCAGCTGGTTATCTACGACACTTGGGCCGCTAACTCTGGGGTGGCAAACGAGAACGATGCAGCACTGACAGCCATGACCGTAAGCCGCATGCTCACAAAGATGCCTACTCTCTCGCACCTAGTGATCCACCACCCAACAAAGGAGTCGGGCAAGAAAACTGCCCCTAACCCTCGAGGCTCAGGTGCTCTACCTGCTGCCGCTGACGTAGTCATGGTTCTTTATTACGACAAAGATGCAAAGAAGACCTTGGGTGCCACGCACACTTGGGTCGCACTATCAACCGAGACGTCGCACAACGGTAAGAACCGTAATGCTCAGACCGAAACGATTCGTGGGCTTCGACTCAAAGAGTTCGCAGCCAAAAAACTTGTCTGGTTCTACGAGGACGCAACAAAGACTAAAAAGTCCGTTGCGAATATTAAGACCCACTTGAAACCGAACATGACCGTGAAAGATTACGCATTGGCCGCCGGGGTCTCACAAACTACGGCTCAACGTGAATTGACTGAAGCTGTTGAGTTGGGCATTGCGGAGGCGTCAAAACCAAAGGCAAAGAACCAAGGTGTCAAATACAGCCCTGCAGCTCCAAAGGATTTGGCAATTAGCCCTGAATCAAACTGGGCTGCGTTGGCCGCATCAGCTGAGGAGGCAATTTAATGTATCGAAAGTATGGCGACACTTGGTTTGATGACCAGTTTGCGGTTCCATCGTTGAGCTCAATCTTGATTGGGGATGCACAGTATCGTGCAAAAGAAGGCAACAAGGTGCTCTACGGATTTGAATCAAAAGAGTGGACTATCCAAGCGAACCTAGACTTCCATGACGATGTTGTTGATCTTTCGTTTCAGATGGAATTGAAAGCCGGTTGTGAGTTCTACTACAAAGAATCTCGAATTGAAGGGCTCCCGTTAGTGGCGGCTTTAGAAAAAGCAGCTACTGTCTTGGATTTCTTAGGAATCGATACTATTTCCTGGATTACGTCGATTCCCAGACGCGAGCCAGGAGTCTTCTAGTGCTCCATTTTGCCACGGGTTGATTTTGGTGATTTCTCTTGTTTGTAAATGGAAACCGCCGGATCCCAGTGTTTATAAGGGTGTTGCAACGTAAGAAATTGTTTTCATTTTTTCCCATAGAACACGGAAAACGTGGAGCAACTCTGAATGTCAGAGGTTCAGCAGATACTTTTCGAGTCTGGCTTGTTGCGGAAGGGCAAACCACGCCCTTCGGCTAGCCTTAGATTTGAATAGTAGGGGAATGATGTCCGAGACGAACAATGCCGCTTTTATCTGGTCGATCGCAAACCTTTTGCGAGGCACCTACAAGCCAGCTGACTATGGAAAAGTCATCCTGCCGTTCACTGTACTCAGAAGGCTTGATAGTGCCTTGGAGGCCTCTAAAACCAAGGTTCTCGAAGAGTTCGGTAAGAATAAGAACGCCGGAGCCGCTCTCGACTTCTTATTGCAAAAAGCGTCTGGTTATAGTTTCTACAACACCTCACCGTACGACCTAAAAAAGGCCGCAGGTGACACCACGAACTTGAAGGCAAACCTGCTCGCCTACATTGAAGGATTTTCTTCTAATGTGCGAGACATCTTTGAGCGTTATGACTTCACAGTTCAGCTGAACAAACTTGATGAAAACGATCTGTTGTTACTCGTTACACAGAAGTTTTCGAGCATCGACTTGCACCCAGAAACGGTTTCAAACGTCGAGATGGGGCTTATTTTTGAGGAGCTAATTCGCAAGTTCGCTGAAGCTTCAAACGAAACTGCTGGTGAGCACTTCACGCCTCGAGATGTTGTTCGTTTGATCGTCAACTTACTCTTCGCTACTGACGATGAGGTGCTCAGTAAGCCGGGTGTTGTACGCAGCGTATACGACCCTACAGCGGGCACAGGAGGCATGTTGTCGGTAGCCGACGAGTACATTCGCCACCTAAACCCAGAAGCTCGCCTGACGCTTTTTGGGCAGGAATTAAACGGTGAATCGTTTGCCATCGCTAAGGCAGACATGGTCATCAAAGGCCAAGATATCGAAAACATGGTTTGGGGAGACACACTTACCAACGACGGCCACCATGGCAAACACTTTGATTACTGCCTAGCAAATCCTCCCTTTGGAGTGGAGTGGAAAAAGCAGCAGCCTCTTGTTGAGAGAGAGCACAAAGATCGTGGATTTGACGGTCGCTTTGGTCCCGGAACACCTCGAGTTTCCGACGGATCGCTTCTCTTCCTATTGCACTTAGTAAAGAAGATGCGTCCAACTTCTCAAGGTGGCGGTCGTTTAGGAATTGTTTTGAATGGTTCACCGCTGTTCACCGGTGGAGCAGGTTCAGGCGAATCTGAAATTCGCAAGTATTTGCTCGAACAAGATCTAGTTGAGGCAATCGTCGGTCTCCCTAAAGACATGTTCTACAACACCGGCATAGCCACCTACATTTGGATCTTGAGCAACCATAAGTCATCCGAAAGAAAAGGCAAAGTTCAGCTCATCGATGCCACCAGCGAGTTTGAGAAACTTCGCAAGAACCTCGGCGACAAGAGGGCCGAAATTGGGCCAGAAAACCTGAGGCGGATCGTCAAATTTTATGGCGACTTCGAAGAAAACGAACAATCGAAAATCTTCAATACAACCGACTTCGGCTACACCACAATCACCGTTGAACAGCCACTGCGACTTTCGTGGGCGTTAACTCCTGAAAGAATCGCTTCAGCCCTGCAGGCTAAAGCATTCGAGAAGCTCTCGCCTGGGGAGCGAATCAAACTTGAAGATGCACTAAACGCAGAATCAGCAAATAGCACGGCTACCACAACCGATTCAGCAGCATTCACAAAGCGAATCCAAAACGCCGTGTCCGGCCTCGGGCTCTCAGCCAGCCGGATAAAGAACCTGGTGGCTGGACTCGCTGAGCATGATGACAACGCACCGTTAGTGAAGGATGCCAAAGGCAACCTAGTGGCTGATGCGTCGCTGCGTGACACAGAGAATGTGCCGCTAGAGTTCGATATCGAGGCTTATGCAGCGAAAGAAATCCAACCTCACCTAGCTGATTTCTGGCTGGACAGGTCGAAAGACAAAGTTGGATACGAGATCCCGTTCACTCGCCATTTCTATAAGTACGAAGCCCCTCGCCCACTTGAAGAAATTGACGCCGACCTAAACAAACTGATTTCAGAAATCTCGAAGCTTCTAAAAGAGATTGAAAATTGATCGAGACTAAAGACTCTGAAATCGAATGGATAGGTCCGGTACCTGTTCAATGGCAAGTCAAGCCACTCTTTGCCACTGGGAATCAGGTGCGAGCCAGGAATAGCCTCGGGCAAAACGCAAACCTACTTAGTCTCAGCTACGGTGAAATTAAAGAGAAGGACATTGATTCGACCGAAGGTTTGCTACCCGAATCATTTGATACTTACCAAGAAATCAAACCTGGAGACCTAGTTTTTAGGTTTACCGATTTGCAGAATGACAAGCGTAGCTTGCGTTCTGCCGTAAATAGCTACTCTGGGATTATCACGTCGGCCTACTTGGCTTTCCGGCCAAACAAAATTGATTCCAAATACTTGGGATACCTGATGAGGTTTTACGATACAACTAAGGTCTTCTACTCAATGGGCAGCGGCCTAAGACAATCCCTCAAATACGCAGACGTTCGCCGGATGCCTGTTCTCCTGCCGCCCATGGGAGAACAGAAGGCAATCGCTACCTTCCTAGACCGAGAGTTAGGTCAAATTGACTTACTAATTGAGAGAGAACAGCAACTACTCGCCACACTGGGATTACGCAGACAAGCCCTTATAACTTCTTGCGTAACCAAAGGACTTGACTCTGACACCGACATGCACCCTTCCGATGTTTCATGGTTGGGAAATATCCCCAAGCATTGGAATCTAACCCCACTTAAATATTTGGTTGGCCTAAATGTCACAACACTTTCAGACGGTACGCCTGATGATTTTGAGTTCAACTACATAGAGATATCTGACGTCACTAAAGAAGCCGGGGTTTCCAGTTGGAGTCGACAACGTTTTGACGATGCCCCATCACGAGCCCGAAGAAGAGTCGAGCCAGGTGATGTTTTAGTTTCAACAGTCCGAACCTATTTAAGAGCTGTTGGAATGGTACCTCCCGAAAACGAAATCCCTTTCATAGCTTCCACTGGCTTTGCAGCGTTAAGTCCCAAAAAAATTGCTGCTGATTTCCTCAATTTCGCACTTACTGCGGAACACTTTGTGTCACAGGTGGAGGCAGCATCAACAGGCATTAGCTATCCAGCGATAAATGCGTCAGATCTAGTTTCCATCTCCATACCCGTGCCACCTGCTCATGAGCAGGAGGAGATTGCCTCTTATCTAAAGGAGAAGCTTGCAAGACTTGACGAGCTTGTGAGTGCATCATCGAGAGCAATAGACCTGCTGCGTGAACGCAAAAGCACGCTGATAAGTGCTGCAGTGACTGGAAAGATCGAAGTTCGGGGGAAGAACTAATGGCCGACTACAACGAATACAAATTTGAGATTGAGCTTTGCGAAGCACTTGAAGCTTCTGGCTGGTTTTATTCGAAAACGGATAAAGGCTACGACAAAGACTTAGCTCTATTTCCGGAAGATGTTCTTGCTTGGCTTGGCGAGAGCCAAGCAACAGAATTTGCCAAACTGGTTAAGCCGACTGACGCCCAGCCACAAAAAGATAAGGCTATGAAGGCTTTGGTGCAACGACTTGCCAAGTCCTTGGATGGGAATCTCTCCCAAGGTGGCGGAGCTTTGAATGTTTTGCGTTCCGGCTTCAAAGATGGTTCGGCAAAGTTTGAGATGTGTCAGTTCAAGCCTGCTGATAATTTGAACCAAACCACTCTTGAGAAGTATTCGAAGGTTCGGCTCAGAGTGATGCGTCAAGTGCATTACTCAACTAAGAACAACAAGAGCATCGATCTAGTTCTATTCGTTAACGGCATCCCAGTTGCCACCATCGAGCTCAAAACGGACTTCACTCAAAGTGTTGAGGATGCAGTCAACCAATACAAGCGAGACAGAGATCCAAAAGGTGAGCCTTTGCTCTCATTCGGGCATAGAGCGTTGGTTCACTTCGCTGTCTCGAACTCCGAGGTTTACATGACCACCAAGTTGGCTGGCGAAAAGACTTACTTCTTGCCATTCAACATGGGCAATGAAGGTCGAGCCGGAAACCCAATCAATCCAGAAGGTTCAAAAACCTCTTACCTTTGGGAGCAAGTCTTCCAAAGAGATAACTGGTTGCAGATTATCGGCCGCTTCATGCACCTGAGTATCGAAAACATTGTTGACCCAGTAACCGGTGAACAATCCAAACGAGAAAGCCTCTTGTTCCCTCGGTACCACCAGTGGGAGTCTGTAACCAAACTCATTGAGACCGCAAAGGTTGAAGGCCCAGGCCATCGCTACCTTATTCAACACTCTGCAGGGTCAGGCAAAACAAACTCAATCGCTTGGACTGCTCACCAGCTATCCACGTTGCACAATGATGCAGGCAACAAGGTATTCGATTCGGTCATAGTCGTTACCGATAGAACCGTCCTTGATGACCAACTGAGTTCAGCAATTCAACAAATCGACCACAAAACAGGCGTAGTAGCAGCAATAACTAACAAGCAAGGTTCGAAGTCTGGGGCGCTCGCCGAAGCCCTGTCACAAGGTAAGCCGGTCATTGTTGTGACTATGCAGACATTCCCCTTCATCCTCGGTCAAATTCAGGAGTCGGCAGCTGCGAAGGGTAAAAACTTTGCGATCATCGCTGACGAGGCACACTCATCGCAAACTGGCAACACAGCAAGCAGCCTCAAGAAGGTTCTGAGTGATGAGGACTGGAAGTCACTCCAAGATGGCGGAGACTTTGATGTTGAAGACCTCTTGGCTGCTGAGATGGCCAATAGAGCAGAACCAAGCAACATCAGCTTCTTCGCTTACACGGCTACGCCCAAGGCAAAGACGATGGAGTTGTTTGGACGCATCAAAGACGGGGAGGAGTTTCCTTCGCCGTTCCATGTTTACACGATGCAACAGGCAATCGAAGAGGGCTTCATCCTCGATGTCTTGAAGAACTACACCCCTTACAAACTGGCATTCAAGTTGACTCACAACGGCCAAGAATACGATTCAGATGGCCCACAAGTAGCCCAGAGCGAGGCACTGAAAGAGCTAATGTATTGGGTACGCTTGCACCCAACAAACATTGCATCAAAAGTCTCAATCATCATCGAACACTTCAGAGAAAACGTTGCTTGGCGTTTAGATGGCAAAGCCAAAGCGATGGTCGTAACCGGCTCCCGAAAAGAAGCTGTTCGATACAAACTAGCCTTCGATGACTACATCGCAAAGCATGGGTATAAGGATGTCAACGCAATGGTTGCATTCTCAGGAGAGATTGACGAACCTGAGATAAGCCCAGTGCCGTTCAACGAAAACAACATGAACCCTGGTCTAAGAGGCCGAAAACTTGCCTCAGCATTCGCTACTGATGAATACCAGGTGATGTTAGTTGCTAACAAGTTCCAAACAGGATTCGATCAACCTCTTCTAGTTTCTATGTACGTCGATAAGAAACTCTCGGGAGTTACTGCAGTTCAGACCCTTTCACGTCTAAACCGAACAGCAAAAGGCAAAGATGCGACCTTCATTCTGGACTTTGTGAATGAACCGTCAGACATCCTCGAAGCGTTTGAACCCTATTTCAAAGGCGCAAAACTGGCAGACATCACTGACCCCAACCTTGTTCATGACATCGCAACGAAACTCGATCACTCAGGAATCTATGACATGAGTGAAGTTGAAGAAGTTGCCCGGGTCTTCGTGCAGAAGAAGGGGAATAATAAACTCTCGGCATCCCTCGCCCAGGTTAAGGACCGCTTCTGGAAAAAGTGGAAGGCCGCTGAGACTTCTGGTAACCGTATGGAACTTGATGGGCTAGAGGACTTCAGAAAGAGTGTTGATGCTTTCACCAAGACCTATGACTTCTTGTCGCAGCTCTATAACTACGATGACACCGATCTCGAGAAGCGTTCCATTTTCCTCAGGCTCCTAGCAAGAGAAATTAGAGCTGGATCGAGAAGCACTGACATCGATTTGGCTGGCGTTGAACTAACCAAACTTGGCTTCAAGAAATCCGAAACAACAGCGATCAACCTTGCTGGTGAAGAAGGGTCACTAAAGCCACTCACAGCTGTCGGTTCCGGAAAAGCATACGATCCGGTCATGACTTCACTTCGTGAGGCCATTGAACAGATGAACTCGCTCTTTGACGCCGAGGAACTCACCACTGGAGACTTTGAAGGCTTCATCACTTATGTGACTGCTAAAGCTTCTGAGGACCAAAAAATCACAAAGCAGGCAACTTCTGGTAACACCCTGGAACAGTTCCTGGAGAGCCCTGACCTCAAAACAGTGTTACTTACAGCAATCCTCGCCTCAGGGGACAACCTTAAGGCGATGGGCGAAGAAGTGCTAGGTGACGAGGTAAAACTTGCACGACTGGTGAAAATCATCGGCAAAGTTCTACACTCTAAACTTTCTGCAATTTAAGGGGCGATATTGGCAGGTGAACACAAATGGCTATTTGAAAGCGAACGCAAAAAGCCAAACATTCACAATCAGTATTGCCTTAATGTTCGACGTGGGGATTTTGAACAGGCAGAACTGGCAAGAACAAGAATTTCTAAGTGGTTCGAAGACTGGGATGACCATTCGGACGCCCACCTTTTGCAAGGCTTGAATTCGCCCCTTGACGAACAGTTCATTAGTTCCGTTTGGGAACTATACGTTAATACACTTCTAAAGCGGCTCGGCTTTGAGGTGACCCGCCTAAAACAGGCTTCATCTGGTACTAATCCCGACTTTCGGGTAGCTGGGAACGGCTCTACTTTTTTTGTGGAAGCATCGGCCATATACAAGGAAACTAGTGCTGCAGATAAAATCTGGACCCAGATCAGACATAATTTAAGCACAATTGTGAGTACTACATTGGGGTTTGCAATCCGCCCTGAGAAGATGTCTGCGACTGCTCCAAAGTCCAGCGATCTTCGAAATCGAATAATTAAGTTTCTTGGTTCGGTTCAGGATCCCAAAAACATAACATTGACGAATTCGCCGGAAGATTCCATTGAACTCGGTGAATGGTCATTTAGAGTCAATGCGTGGCCTCATCCACAACCGGATATTGAATCTAAGGCAATGTTGTTGACCGGCATGGGCGAGGCGGGGTTAGTCACAGATCAGCAGGACCTTAAAGCCAAGTTAAAAACGAAAAGTGGCCACTATAAAAATCTAGAGCACCCACTACTACTTGCAATTCTTGAAAACAGTTTTGTTGCAGGGACTGATAATTGGCATCGTATGGGTGCCTTGTTCGGCAGTGAAGCGATACGAATCCCAAAGGATGGAATCGGTGAGGCCGAGAGCTTTAGGCAGGCTGACGGGTTTTGGGATCTGAATAAGGGAAATAGAAAAGTAAGTGCGATTCTTCTAACTGGTCGCCTCGAGGTTCAATGGGATCAACTTCCTCTGCCATCTGTCTGGATAAATCCGATCGGAGAACGTGAAATAACGTCTAGCCCCTTGGATCGTCTTAGGTCTTACAAAGTAAATGGGTTTGAAGTTGAGGAAACCTCAGGAGACTTTGAATGGGATGGCCTATAGAAATCCGTTTATATTCCGTTTATTGGACGGAATGGGGCGGGAACATCGAGAACTGTCAAGCACCCATTGACTAATCAAATACTGGGGTACATTGCCGCAGAGGCGTCAGTAGAACTTAGTGCAACATAACTACGGATCAGAAGGTTGGGGGTTCGAGTCCCTCCAAGCGCACGAAAGCCCGGTTACTTCTCACGAGGACCGGGTTTTTATTTTTGATTAGATTCCGTTCAGGATCTTGATGACCTTTTCAATTCGCCGGGCGCGAGTTTCTAAGCCTTTAGCGTCAGACACCTGACGTGCAAGCTCTCTTCGCTTGGAGTAGCTAAGCTCCGAAAAAACGTCAGTGAGACTAAGTTTTGATAGTTCACGGGCTAAATCTTCTGGCATTTCAACGTCTCGGTAACCTGCGTCAAGCTCGAGATTCACCTCGACAACATCGCCGGCCTTGGCCTTAGCCGCAAGTCTGTCTGCGCTAGGAAAAACTACTCGGCACTCACCTGCCACTCCTGTAGCTGTGCTCTTGTAGGTATGTCCATTGACTGTGATTATTAGCGGCGCTCGTTTATTGGTCTGCAGTTTTTGAAGTACCCAGTCAGGGATAGCAAGTGAGGCATGGTTTCCTTCACCGATAACTGCCGTGCTGTATTTCACCACCATGTCATCATGCTAGTTCGTGCGCTCGATGTGCTCTGGTGCACCACTAAACTGACGGCATGAATCTCCTCACTGCTGCGGAGTTGGCTGCCGCCGTTCGCTCCGGAAAACTAACCGCCGTTGAAGCCACCAAGGCTGCATTGAAACGGCTGGAGCAATCTGACGCCCAAGTAGGCGCGTTTCAGCTGGTTCGAGGTGAACGCGCTCTTGCGGAGGCCGCGGCCTTGGATGCCAAAGGAGATTTGGCATCGCTGCCACTGGCCGGTGTGCCGATAGTTGTAAAAGACAACATCCCTGTTGCGGGAGAACCGATGCGCGTTGGTTCGGCAGCAACCAGCGATGAACCACAGGCGACCGACCACGAATTGGTGGCCCGACTTCGCGCCGCCGGAGCAATAATTATCGGCCTGACTCGGGTGCCCGAGCTTTGCGTATTCGGTACAACCGACTCAATCTTTGGTGTGAGCCGAAACCCCTGGAACACCGAGCGCACTCCTGGAGGGTCATCCGGTGGATCAGCGGCTGCGGTTGCCGCAGGTATCGTTCCGTTCGCGCACGGCAATGACGGCATGGGTTCCGTTCGAGGACCAGCAGGAAACTGTGGTCTAGTTGGACTCAAGCCGGGAGGTGGCGTGGTTCCCCAGAACATCGGTTTTGATTCCTGGGGTGGAATGAGTGAAAACGGGCCTCTGGCAACCACTGTTTCGGATGCAGCCCTTTTGCTATCTGTGATGTCTAACCGTCCGGAGCTGGCCAACCCTGTGGAACCAACCCAACCACTGCGCATCGCGATTGCTGCCGGTGAACCCTCTGTACTAGTGAAGTTGGATCCAGAATGGAGACGAGCCCTAGAGCAAACTGCCGACGCGCTCAGGGCAGCCGGCCATATCGTTATCGAGACCAAGTTTCCATACGACCCGAACCCTATTCCGTTGTTGGCTCGTTGGTTTGCTGGCACCGCAGCGGACGCGCGTGAACTCGACAAATCCCTGCTAAATCCGCGTACTCGTGTGCATGCTCGTCTGGGCCGGATTGCAAGTGCGGTGGGGTTTTTGAATTCGACCCCGGTAGATCGTATGCGCACCAAGGCCACGCGTTTCTTCAATGATTACGACTTGCTTATTACCCCCACTCTCGCCCAGTCTGGCCCCAAGGCAGACCTCTGGCACAAGCGCAGTTGGTTCGCAAACCTAGCCTCGAACATTGCCTATGCTCCATATCAGTCCACTTGGAATATGCTCGACTGGCCAGCGGCTAGTGTGCCTGCTGGCTGGCATAGGGTCGATGCCGTTCCGCTTGGTGTGCAGATTATTGCCCCGCCGCATCCGAATGCTGAAGGCGAGGCATTGATCCTCAGCCTGGCTCTGCAACTAGAACGCATCCAGCCATGGCCAAGGGTTGCACCAGGTTTTGGGGGTTAAAGTGCAGATTTCTAAAAATCGCCTTGCCGGAGCAGACGGCCTGAGAGCTATTGCTTGCCTTCTAGTGGTCTGGCATCACACCGCTCAGAAACTTAATCCTGACCTGCAGTCGCCTGTGATTTCGGCCCTTCACTTTTTAGGCATGCGAGGTGAGGTTGGCGTAAGCATTTTCTTTGTGCTCTCGGGTTGTTTGCTGTCTCTACCGTTCTGGAATGCATTCGCAGACCGCCAGGCATTCCCTTCGATCAGGACTTATGCGCTTAATCGTGCGGCGCGAATCGCACCGGCTTTCTGGCTTAACCTGATCATCAGCTCGCTTTTGGCATTTTGGGTTTTTCATCTGGAGCTCAGTGCTCAGAAAATCACCACGGCCTTTTTCTTTGTGAACAGCTACAGTTACAAAACTTTCTTCCCGGCGGAACTCAATGGACCGCTGTGGTCTATTGGGCTAGAAGTGTCTTGCTATGTTCTGCTCCCGCTGTTTTTGTTTTTGATTTATAAGTTGGCCAAGAACCTTGGCACCGCAATCGCCTTACTGGCGGCTCTCATTCTGATTCTGCAACTGCTCAACCCACTCTTCATTCAGTTGTTCATGACCAGCAGTTACCAAAAGGGCTGGCAATTTGGCCTCGATGGCGGTGCCAAACAGTGGCTTCCCTATTGGAACATTGGGTCATTTTTCTCGCAGTTTCTAATCGGGTCGCTAGCTGCTCTCATCGTTGTGAATTTGAACTCTAAGAAGGTTAGGCAGAGTGCGTTTTTCGACCTGGGTGCAATAACGGCGCTGGCAGCAGCAGGCGTTTTGGTGCTGGCCCGATTGACACCTGGTTCGCCAGACACACTCACTCAACAGCCGTATGTGTCACCGTTTTTTGCGCTGCTGATTGCAACCGCCATGGCTCTACTCAGTAAAAGCGCACTGTTTGCCAAGCTCTTAGACAACAGGCTGTTTGCTTGGATTGCCAAGCTTTCGTTTGGCATCTACCTCTGGCACATGGTTGTAATTGAGGTAATCGCTAGGCAGTTTGTGCCCAACTACGTTTATGGCGGGATTCAAGATCCGCTGCAGTGGATACTCGTGAGCGCGGCTGTGCTGGCCACAGCTATTGCAATCGCTGCGATATCTTGGCGTTGGTTCGAGTCGCCAATCTTGCGTGCCGTGCGCGCCAGAACCAAGCCCGTTCTAAATAGTTGAAAACGGCGGCGGAACCGATGCCTCGGTTGCCACAGTCTTAGCCGCCCATTTTGCACCGAGCTCGAGTCGCTGGGCAGCTCCAGTTATGCCTTTTGCCATGGCGGTTAGATAACCGGCAAGGAACGAATCGCCCGCACCCGTGGCATCAACTACCCGAGTCGGGAATGCTGGCTGGTGAACCGAGCCATTGGCCGAATACTCGGTAGCGCCGTTTTCACCTTGCGTTACAACTACTCTTTTGAACCTGTCGAAGTGCGCGGTGGGGTCGAATCCGGCGGCTAGGTCGTTGTGGCTTCCAATCGCAAGCTCCACTCCAGTCACTCGCGAATCGTTCATGGCATCCAGGCCAACCACTATTTGACAACCGGCATCGATGGCGATTTTTAGATCTTCGGCAAAGTGATCGCGCCAAAGAACGAAAACCACGGTGTCACCCGACACCAAAGGCACACCCTGCAAGCTGACTTGATCTAGGTGATCGGCTGCCATTCCAAGGATTGTGCGGTCGCCGCTGTCGTCAACCAAAATCAAAACATGCGATGTCGGTCCATCAATTTTGGTGAGTGCAAGTTTTGCAATCCCGCTGGCGTCAAGCTCGGCTTCCAGAACTCGCCCGTATTCATCGGTGCCAAGATAGCCAACGAATCCGGTCTCCACGTTCGCAGTGCAGAGCGCCCTGGCGACATTCGCACCGGTTCCACCCGTTCGCTCAATAAATTTTCGCCCCTGCGTAAACGCCCCGCGCGTTAAGAATTCATCGGTGTAAACAACGCTGTCCCAAGCTACCGGCCCAACAATCCAAGTGGTCATGATCTAGCTCGCTTTGTTAGCAGGGTTGTGATTCGCTCGGCTGTTTCGGGGATCTCCGCCCAGTTCACATCATTGATGAATGGCAGCTCGTAAAAACTGTTTGGGTTACGCAGCGCGACCAGCGCGCTGGCTAGTGCGGCCAAGGTATCGGTGTCGCCGCCCGCGCAAATCGCATTTTCGTAGGCATGCCAAACGGTGGGCGATCGTCGAACAATGCTCATAACCGCTAATAGCGTCTCGATCGGGTTCAGCGAGACCCCGGTCGGTGCGCTCTCAAAAACCAAAGCGCCATCTAGCTGTTCGGAGATTTCCGGCGGTATCTCTAAGACATTCCGGCGGGCGATTTCCAAGGCCACATCGATGTCCCAATCGGGCAGCTCAAGCGCACTGGCGTAAATCTCCGCCATCAATAGGGCCGCAACTAGGGCCTGGGTCTCAAAGTGGGTTGCGGCGCAAAGAGCTCGTACCCAGGCTTGTCGAGTGTCGCTTTGTTTTCCTGGGAATGCCAAACTCACCAGCGCGGTGCGCATCATTCCACCATTTGTCACACCGATGATCCCCACCTCGCGCTCCTCCACAAAAATACCGAGGGCGTGGCGCGTGGTTGGTCCGAGACCGCGAAGAGTTGGTGCTGCAGCCCGGAGTCGAGTTACAAATTCCGCCGCTGCTGCCTCCGGGGTGGCTGCGCCCAGGCAGGCAATGGTCATGAGTGATAGCAGCGAGTCATCGCTGACTCCGCCGGCCGGCCAGTTGGCTTTGCCCAGCATTGCCTTTGGAATAGGCGCCGAAACCAGAGGCTCAAACTCATATGAAACACCAAACGCATCGCCCGTGGCGTAGGCCAGAACGGCAGTGGCGATTGCAAACTCGTCACCACTCGGATCCATATCCGGCAACATTTCGCCCAGCACTGGGAGCTTGTTTGGCATGTGGCTAATGCTAGCAAGGCCTGCTGGCTTAGGGTTTACCTATGTTAATTGCCGGGTTGGATCTAGCCGCTGAGCCTAAGGGCACGGCCCTGGCTGTTCTGGATTGGGAGGCAAATCGGGTCAGCTTGGTTTCCCTGAAACTAAATGTTGCTGACCAAGAAATCATCGATGTCACGGCCAACGCGCAAAAGTTGGGAATTGATTGCGCGCTTGGCTGGCCGACTGATTTTGTGGATTTTCTCAAACTGTATTCCGCAGATTCAATCGCTGGTCTCGGCTTCACCGGGGACATCGATTGGCGCCGCAAGCTAGCTCACAGAGAGACCGACCGCGAAGTACATCGGGTTACAGGCAAGTGGCCTCTGAGTGTTTCAACGGACCGCTTAGGAATGACCGCCCTCAGGTGTGCGGGGTTACTTTCTAAGTTGCAGCAATCCGGTGTTCAAGTAGATAGGTCCGGGTCTGGCAAAGTGGTGGAGATTTACCCTGCGGCCTCAATGCGAATCTGGGGACTGCAAATCGCTGGATATCGCAATTCGGAATCGATTCGAACCGAGCTTATCTGGCAATTGAAACAAAGTGCCAGCTGGTTGGATTTGAACGGATTTGAAACCTTGATGGTCGAATCCTGCGATTGCTTCGATGCGGTCATCGCTGCATTGGCGGCTGGTTCTGCCGCGATGGGTAAGTCATCGGTTGCGCCTGAAAGCAAAATGGAGCAGGCCAGGATCGAAGGCTGGGTTGCGTTGCCCCTCACTCCACTAAAAGACCTAGGCTAGGGCCTTGGCATCAAGCTTGGCGGTGAGAATCATGTGCGGAACAGTTAGTGCCCAGACCACCACCAACAGGTACCAGAGCAGGTCTTGCCCAAGTACGAATCCTCTAGACCAACCCAAGACTGCTGCACCGCAAATAGTGATCAGAAGAGCCGGCAGACCAGCGATGAACGCCTTGGCAAAGGCTCCGGCGGTTCTGCCCTTTTGATGTTGTTTCGCAGATGCGTCTAACTGAAGGGTGAGGCGACCAGTGTGCCGCAACGCGTGCCAAAGGCCGAAATAAACCGCGAAAGCCACCAGCGGTGGGGCTACTAAAGCAAGAGCTATTAGCAGAAGCAAGTCGATGGCTTCTTGGGTTCGCTTTGTGACTAGCATGGCCAAAACTGAGCTGGCTGCTAGTACAAGAACAAGAGTCAAAATCAAAGTGGCCCAGGGTCCAACCCAGTTCACCAAATTTGGGTTTACTCGATTCAACGCCTTCGTACTTTCAGAGGTGACCAGCGGAATCACCACTGGAACGAATCCGGCAGCCAGGGCGTAAAAGTACTTTGCGAACTTAGTGGCGGGTTTGCGCCTGGCGTTTATTTCACCGATGAACGCGGAGTCGCCGATCCCAAAATGCACGGCGCTCATCAAAACCACAATCTGAAAACCTAGGGTGTTCTGCGCCAAGATAAATGCAATCGCCAACGCCACAACCCCAAGGTAAGCGGCCATAAAAAGCGCAAGCTTAAAGCCAGTCAGCTTTGGGGTGGTGATCAGATGGTCAACCGCACCGTGTGGGATACCTACTGCCAGGGCAATCAGCGCTAAAAGCACCTGCAACTCCAGCGGGAATACTCCGCATGCTTTGGCGACTAGCGAGAGCAGGATTCCCGCAACAATGCTGTAGCGTGAGACCGTTCTCAGATTGAGCAAAAGGTTCAGTTCCGAAGCATGCACATGGCTGAGTCTAAACCGATAGTGAGGTCTGATGTTCGGCAGCTGGTCATACATGGCAATGCTGGGATTCGTTGTAGTTGCCTCATTTTGGCTTGAGTTTGCTTTCCGGCTTCGTGTGCTTAGGGACCCCAAGCGGCTCGCAAAAACCATATTGCTTTCTTCGCCCGCTTTTGTGATCTGGGATGCCTATGCGATTGCCCACGGGCACTGGACCTTTGGGCCTGGGCTCACCCTGGGAATCATCGGACCACTTGGTGTGCCGCTGGAAGAGTATTTATTTTTTCTCGTAATCCCCATCGCTGCCATTTTGACTCTTGAGGGCGTAAAGAATTTCTTGCCTACGGTGAGACTTTGGATAACGAAACTGAAAGCCTTGAAATCATGATCACCTACACGCTGCTTTCTTCGGTCATGATCATTATTGTTTTCCTTCTTGAACTCGCAATCCTCAACTCTGGGCTGTTATCGCAGGGCCAGTTCTGGATTTCCATGGCAATCGTCACGTTTTTTCAGTTGCTGTCCAATGGTTTTCTGACCAGCCAGAAAATTGTGAACTACAACCCTGCGCTATTTAGTGGTTGGCGAATCGCCTACGCACCGATGGAGGACATCTTCTTTGGCTTTGCTCTGGTGAGCCTGACCATGTTTGTCTGGACCAAAATCAAGCCATCGCCCAAAAAAGGCAAGACCAAGAACTAGCTGCGCAGCACCTTGGAAAGCGCGCGCCCCTTGCCCACTTCATCCACGATCTTGTCCATGTAACGGATTTTTTGCATTAGAGGGTCCTGAATTTCTTCAATTCGTACACCGCAAATGACTCCCTTAATAAGAGGTGCGTTTGGGTGCAGATTCGCGGCCTCAAAGAACTCCGTAAAGGTGATGCCCGAGTCCAGTTTCTGGTGCAGTTCATCCACCCCAAAGCCGGTTAGCCAGCAAATGGCAGCATCCATGTCTTCTTGGCTCTGACCCTTTCTGAGGATCTTGTTCAGGTAGTGGCCGTAAACCACAGAAACCTGCATGCCAAAAATTTTCTCCATAGGTTCATACTAGAGAGGTGAACCTATGGCGAATTTTGATCCAATACGTTAAACCTCACTGGGGGCTGCTGGTTGCAGTAATGATCTTCCAGTTTGCTCAATCGATGGCTTCCCTGGCGTTACCCACGCTGAACGCAGACATCATCAACAAGGGCGTGGCCAAAGGCGACACAGCTTACATTCTGAGCACCGGCGGCCTTATGTTGCTGATTTCGGTGGGCCAAGTGGCCGGCAGCATCCTTGCCACATATTTTGGTTCAAAACTTGCAATGATGGTGGGCCGCGACATCCGTGGCAAGGTTTTTGCCCAGGTGGGTAGGTTCTCCGAACGCGATGTCTCAATCTTTGGCACTCCATCGTTGATCACCCGTTCCACCAACGATGTTCAGCAGATTCAGATGCTGGTTCTAATGGGCAGCACTATGTTGCTTTCCGCGCCGATTCTGGCCGTGGGTGGTGTGATTACCGCACTCGGCTTGGACTTCAACTTGTCGATCATCATGGCGGTGAGCGTGCCGGTACTTTTGGTTGTCATCGGGTTCTTGCTTTCAAAGATGATTCCGCTATTTCGCCTAATGCAAACGCGAATCGACCGCATCAACCAGGTTTTGCGTGAGCAACTAACCGGCGTGCGAGTTGTTCGTGCGTTCGTGCGCGAGGAGACCGAAACCGCAAGGTTCGACCAAGCCAACGTTCAGGTAACTGAAACCGCACTTAAGTCCGGCCAGCTGATGGCCTTTATGTTCCCTGCGGTTTTGATTGTGCTCAACCTTTCTAGCGTGGCGGTGCTCTGGCTGGGTGCCTACCGCGTTGACTCCGGCGCCATGGAAATCGGCACGGTGATGGCCTTCCTTCAGTACCTGATGCAGATCCTGATGGCCGTGATGATGAGTATGTTCATGGCCATGATGATTCCACGCGCGGCCGTGTGTGCCGATCGCGTAACGGAAGTTATGAAGACCGAGCCAGGGGTTGTGAACAGCGCAACCCCAATCACCAGTGCGCAAAATGCGGGCGGCATCCAGTTCCAAGATGTGACATTCGCCTACCCCGGAGCCGAGAAACCGGTGTTGGCCAATCTGAACTTTGACATTAAACCGGGAACCACCACCGCCATTATTGGCCCAACCGGCTCGGGTAAAACCACGTTGATCAACTTGATTGCCCGTTTGGTAGACCCAACCCAGGGCAAGGTTCTCATCGATGGCGTTCCGCTTCAGGACCTAGACACCAACGATCTGTGGTCCAAGGTGGGTTTGATTCCGCAGAAGGCGTTCCTCTTTAGCGGCACGATTGCCGACACCCTGCGCTATGGTCGCCAAGATGCCACCGATGAAGAACTCTGGCAGGCGCTGGAAATCTCGCAGGCAGCCGACTTTGTGAAGGCGCTACCTGAAGGACTGGCCGCTTCGGTGGTTCAGGGCGGAACCAATTTCTCGGGAGGCCAGCGCCAGCGTTTAGCCATTGCCCGAGCATTGGTCAAACGCCCTGAGGTTCTTATCTTTGATGACTCTTTCAGTGCACTAGACCTAACCACCGATGCCAAGTTGCGCCAGGCGCTGGCCAAAGAGCTCCCGAGCATTACCAAGATCATCGTTGGTCAACGAATCGCCAGCATCAAGCACGCCGACCAAATTGTGGTTTGCCAAGATGGCGTGATTGCCGGCCTTGGAACACACGCCCAACTTTTGAAGGACAACGCGAACTACCAAGAAATTGTGGAATCTCAGATGACCGCTGAGGAGGCCGCGTAATGTCTAACACTCCAACCACCAAGAAATCTGCCGCACGAATGACCGCACCGGCGGGAGCCATGGGGCAACGTCCAAGCGGCCCTGGAATGCGTGGGGGCCCGGGAATGGGCATGGGTATGCCCACGGAGAAATCGTTAAACTTTGGGCCCAGCGCCAAAAGGCTGATTTCTCGCCTTCGCCCGGAACGCACCCGTTTGATCCTGGTAATCATCCTCGCGGTGGTCTCGGTCACGCTAAGCGTTCTGGGCCCATGGATGCTGGGTAAGGCCACCAACGTGATTTTCAACGGAGCTATTTCGGCCAAGCTACCCGCCGGTGTAACCAAGTCTCAACTTGTGATGGGCCTCAAGGCCAAAGGCCAAGATCAACTGGCATCGATGCTTCAGGGAATGGATATTAATCCCGGGCACGGAATTGACTTTGGTGCGTTGTCACAGATTTTGATTGCGGTGCTGGCGATTTACGTTGGCGCGTTCGTCTTTGGCATTTTTCAGGCTCGAATCCTAAACGTGAGTGTGCAAAACACCATTTTCAAACTCCGCAAGGAAACCGAAGCCAAGTTGCACCGTCTGCCGCTTTCGTACTTTGACACCATTCAGCGAGGCGAGCTACTTAGCCGAGTTACCAACGATATCGACAACGTCTCTCAGTCACTTCAGCAGACCTTGAGCCAGGTGCTGGTGAGCTTGCTAACCGTTATTGGTGTGCTGGTCATGATGTTCAGTATTTCGCCAGTTTTGGCTCTGATCGCTTTGGTTAGCATTCCCGCCAGCCTGGCACTGACCATGGTGATTGCCAAGCGCAGTCAAAAGTTATTCGTGGACCAGTGGGCCAAGACCGGCCAACTGAATGCGCACATCGAAGAGAGTTTCACCGGCCACGCTTTGGTCAAGGTATTTGGTCGTTCCAAGGCTGTTGAACAGCGCTTTGGTGAACTGAACGAGCAACTCTATAAGTCCAGTTTTGGTGCACAGTTTGTCTCGGGCATCATCATGCCCACCATGATGTTCATCGGAAACCTGGTCTATGTGGGCATCGCTGTGGTTGGTGGTTTGTTTGTGGCAAACGGCAACCTGACACTTGGCGCGATCCAGTCGTTTATTCAGTATTCGCGTCAGTTCAACCAGCCGCTGGCTCAACTTGGCTCCATGGCCAACCTCATGCAATCGGGTGTTGCCTCGGCAGAACGTGTGTTTGAGCTGCTAGACGCCCAGGAGCAGTCGGCCGATCTGGATCCGGCCGAAAGCCCCAGCAACCGCACCGGAACTCTGACGTTCGAGGACGTGAAGTTTGGGTACACCCCTGAAACCACTCTGATTTCCAACCTCAATTTGTCGGTAAAACCCGGACAGACCATCGCCATTGTTGGTCCAACCGGTGCTGGTAAGACCACCCTGGTTAACCTGATTCTGCGCTTCTACGAGTTAAACGCTGGGCGTATCACCCTGGATGGCGTGGATATCGCTCACATGACTCGCGAGGACCTGCGTTCCCGAATCGGCATGGTGCTTCAGGACACCTGGTTGTTCAAGGGAACCATTCGAGACAACATTGCCTACGGAAACCCCGATGCCACCGAAGAGCAGATTGTGGAAGCCGCCAAGGCCACCTATGTTGACCGCTTTGTTCGCACCTTGCCTGCCGGCTACGACACAGTCTTAGATGACGAAGCCTCGAACGTAAGTGCGGGCGAGAAACAGTTGCTGACCATTGCTCGAGCATTCTTGTCGCAGCCAACAGTTTTGATTTTGGATGAAGCAACTTCAAGCGTGGACACCCGCACCGAGGTTTTGGTTCAGAGAGCCATGGCAGCGCTTCGCAAGGACCGCACAAGTTTTGTAATCGCTCACCGCTTGTCCACGATTCGAGATGCCGACCTGATTTTGGTGATGGAACACGGCGACATTGTCGAGCAGGGCACGCACAATGAATTGATCAAACTTTCCGGCCCTTACGCCAAGCTCTACCAATCGCAGTTTGAAGCCACCGACGCCTAGTCAACGCCAAGAGGACAAATGAGTAATCACAAAAACAACGCTGTTTTCTATCTAGTTTTTTCTGTCATCGGGCTAGTGACCGCATGGACTTTCAACGGGCTGGCTGTGATGCGCGGCGAAAACTACATCGCCGATGGCTTCACCAGCAACGTGGACTGGGTTTACTCGCTTGACCTGCTCATTGGTGGCACGGCCGGAATGGCATTCATCATTGTTGAAGGCCGCAAACTAAAGATGAGATTCCTCTGGGCTTACATCGCAGCGAGTTTCATCACTGCCTTCGCCTTTGTTTTCCCACTTTTCCTGGCTATGCGCGAACTGCGCCTGGCCAAGATTGAACTTGAACAGGCCGCAAATACCCAGAACTAGGCTTTGACGAAACCGTTCTCCACCACGTACTTGGCGGTCTCAACCAGCGATTGCTCTGCCGAGATAAAGTCGATTCCCAGCACGGTGCGTGCCTTGGTGGAGTCGATTCCGATGTGCTTACCGAGGCTTGGCCACAGCGCACGAATCTCGCCATCGAAAAGTCCCAATAAGCGCAGCAACAGGTTAGGCGCCAGGGTGGTTGAGATTTTGCGCTCGGGGTACGCAGCCTTGATGGTCTTGGCGATATCCACGAAAGTCTTGTCCGTCGAGCTAGCAATAAAGCGCTGACCCTTTGCCGCCTCAAGACCGATTGACTTCACGTGCATAGCGGCCACGTCTTTCACATCTACCAGAGAGAACATCACATCGGGTAGCACCGGGTCCTTGCCCGAGAGAATGCGCTGGATCACCGAAACCGACGATCCAAAGTTCTTGTCCAGCGGAGCACCGGTAACCAAAACTGGGTTCACTGTGGTTAGTTCAAGTTCGGGAGCTTCGGCTGCGATGTAATCCCACGCGGCTTTCTCTGCCAGTGTCTTGGACTTGGTATAGGGAATCCGACCAATCGGGTGTTCCACGTTGGTCCAAGAGGTTTCGTTGAACTTGGTGGCTCCGGCTGGCAGGTCGTTTCCGTAAACGGCCGCCACAGACGAAGTCAAAATCACACGTTTTACCCCGGCCTTGTGTGCGGCTCTAAGTGCACGCAAAGTTCCCTCCACTGCCGGGCGAATCAGCT
The DNA here is from genome assembly GCA_947373155.1 of Microbacteriaceae bacterium. Taxonomy (GTDB): domain Bacteria; phylum Actinomycetota; class Actinomycetes; order Actinomycetales; family Microbacteriaceae; genus Rhodoluna. The sequence goes on from CANBWO010000010.1 coordinate 39,084, forward strand.
CGCTTTCGTCTTTCGGGGAGGCAATCGGGAACGGCGAGGCGGTGTGCATGAGCACATCGATGCCCGCAATGGCGTGGTCCCAGCCACTGTCACTTTCAAGATCAAGCAACACAAAATCCAAGTGGTCGCCCAGATCGAAACCTGCGGGCAGGTGAGGCGCCACTGCCGCCTGAACTTCCGCTGCTTTGGCATCGTTGCGAACCGAGGCACGAACATCGTAGCCAGCTGCTAGCAACTGCAAGGTAATGTGCTTGCCGATGAATCCGCTGGCACCGGTTAGTAGAACTTTGGTCATTCGGGTTCCTTCGTCGGGGAGAGGCAAATGGAATAAATGTGGCTGGCTGAGGTTAGGTTTGCTAGCGACTTCCTAGACCTAGGCTTAGTCAAACACAAACTTGAACGGGCTACATCGCATGAACCAAGAATTAACCTCCGGCTACAAGCATCGATGGCTGGTCCTTGTGGTGGTTCTAATCGCCGAAATGATGGACCTTCTGGATTCCACCATTGTGAACGTGGCTGGTCCAACTTTGGCCGAAAAGCTAGGCGCCACTCCAACCGACCTGCAGTGGGTTATCGGTGGCTACACCCTGGCTCTGGGCTCGGGTCTGATTCTGGGTGGTCGCTTGGGCGACAGATTTGGTCGCAGAAACATGTTTCTATTCGGCCTAATTGGCTTCACCCTGGCCTCGCTTGCCTGTGCTTTTGCGCCAGCAGTTGGTGCCTTGGTTGCGTTTCGCTTCATCCAGGGTTTCCTGGGGGCAATGCTGCTTCCACAGGGTTTCGGCCTGATTCGTGAGAGCTTTCCGCCGCAGGAATTTGGTAAGGCCTTCGCCGCGTACGGACCAGCCTTTGGTCTCGGTGGAATCCTTGGCCCAGTCATCGGTGGATTCCTGATTCAGGCCGACATCGCTGGTTTGGGTTGGCGAGCCGTGTTCTTGCTAAACGTACCGATTGGTATCGCAGCTACCTTGCTCTCCGTTAAGTACCTACCAAAGTCCAACGCAGACAAGAGTGTCAAGATCGACACCTTGGGCGCTTTGCTGGTGATTATTGCGTCTGGCATGTTGGTTTACCCGCTGATAAAGGGCCAGGATGAAGGTTGGCCACTTTGGACCTACCTAATGCTGATTGGGTCCGCCGCGGTATTTGGTGTTTTCGCTCTTATGGAGCGCGCTGCCACCAAGCGCGGTGCCAGCCCGTTGATCGACCCAACCATTTTTAGCAAGCGTTCGTTCACCATGGGGCTAAGCGGCCTTGGGCTCTATTTTGCAGGCTTCACCGGTGTGTACCTGATCCTGAGCCTGTTCCTACAGTTCGGAGAAAAGTTCACCTCGGCCGAGGCAGGTCTGGGCAACATTCCAATCGCCTTGGGAACTGCCATTGGCGCAACCATCAGCGGTGCCTTCCTGGCCGAGAAAATCGGTGGTCGCTACACACTCCAGATCGGTGCCGCCATTCAGTTAGTTGGCATTCCATTGATGTGGTTTTCGGTTCAGTCGCTGGCCAACTTCAGCATCTGGCAGATGGTCCCAGCCCTTGTTGTCTCGGGTATCGGCACCGGCTTTATTGCTGCCCCAATCTTCGACACCATTTTGACCACCGTGGATTCCAAGCAGAGCGGTTCGGCAAGCGGCGTTATGTCGGCGGTTCAGTCGGTATTTTCATCGGTGGGTGTTGCCATTTTTGGTACCGTATTTTTCAAGTACGCAACTATCGGACAAGCGGATGCGGGATTTAGAAACGCCTTGATTGTTCAGCTGGTAATTTTGGCCATCTTCTTGGTGGTCACCAACTTCATTCCAAAGCGAGACCACGCTGCTGCGCCATCCGCTGGCGAACCAGCCGCCGCCTAATCAGTAACGGAGCAAGTATGTCTGCAGAAGAAGTAACCGCCTACATCGAGGCGCAGCCTGAACCAAAGCGTTCAACTCTGCTGGCGGTTCGAGCCACAATTCTGGAAATCGAGCCTGGGTTGGAGCAAGTGATTGCCTGGAAGACCCCGCAGTTCAAGTTCAACGGAAAGTACTGTGTTGGTTTTGCGGCGTTCAAGAATCACCTCACCTTCTCTCCGCAAAGTGCAGCTGTTATGGAGGCACATGCCACCCAGCTTGCCGACTATGAGGTTTCCAAGAGCTCGTTTCAGTTTGCCGTAGACAAGCCACTGCCTAAGGCGTTGTTGGAGTCCTTGATTAAGGCTCGGTTAGTCGAACTGGGCTAAAAATGCCACCAGCAGCCAAAACCAAAAACGGGTTCGCCCCCAAGATATGCCAACGCTGCGGTCTGCCGTTTGAGTGGCGCAAAAAATGGGCCAGAGACTGGGACAACGTGAAGTACTGCTCCCAGAAGTGCAAGGGCTGATGCACACTCGCATTCTCTACCTAGCGCACGATCACCTGAACCCAACTCACGGCGTTTTTAGTTCAGCCAATCCAGCCACCGATGTTGTGGTGTTGGTTGAAAGCGCCCGCATGGTTACCGGTAGACCTTGGCACAAGGAGCGCCTGTTCTTTTTGCTTGCGTCGGCCAGGCATTTTGCAGCCGGTTTGCAAGACGCTGGCTTTACCGTTCGGTACCTCCAGGCGGCGACCACCATCGATGGCCTGGCGGCGGCCCGAAACGAGTTTGGTGACCTGCCGATTTACTGTGCCGAGCCGTCATCTTTTAGGCAGTTTCGTCTGTTGCAGGATTTCGGCGTTGAGTTCGTTGAAAACGACCTGTTTCTGACAACCCGAAAACTATTTGCGCTTTGGGCCGAGTCGCAAAAGACGTTTGTAATGGAAAACTTCTACCGAGCCCAACGCAACCGCTTGGGAATCTTGGTTGCAAATGGGCAGCCCGAGGGTGGTCGCTGGAATTACGATGCCGATAATCGGCTACCCCCACCAAAGAACTACACCTGGCCGGCAATCTTGGAACACCAACGAGATGAGCTAGACCTACAGGTTGCCACCCAACTTAATCACACGGCAACCACCACCTGGGCTACCACTCGTCAGGGTGCACTGGCCCAACTCGATTACTTTATTGAGCACCACCTGGCCGGTTTTGGCCCTTATGAAGACGCGGTTGCGGCCGATAACTGGGCCATGCATCACTCACTGCTCAGCCCATACCTAAATAATGGTCTGTTGCATGCCAGCGAACTTGTTGCAGCGGCCACCAAGGCTTACGAACTGGGAAAAGCACCAATCGAATCTGTGGAGGCTTTTGTTCGACAGGTAATCGGCTGGCGTGAGTACATCAATGGAATGTATTGGTTTTTGGGCGAGGACTACCGAGAGCGAAACGGCCTAAACGCCACTCGCAAACTCTTGCCGCTGTTCACCGATTCCAGCAAAACCAAGATGAACTGTGTTGGCAGCGTGGTGGCAAACATGGAAAAGCGCGCGTGGGTGCATCACATTCCCAGGCTAATGATCTTGAGCAACCTAGCTCTGGTAACCGGAACCAACCCCCAGGAGTTTCTGGATTGGATGCGCGAGCAGTTCATTGATGCCACCGAATGGGTAATGGTTCCCAACGTGATTGGCATGGCCGTTCATGCCGATGGCGGCACTCTAATGACCAAGCCTTATGCGGCCGGCGGAGCCTATATCAGCCGCATGACCCAGTACTGCAAGGGTTGCGCCTACGATCCCAAGTTACGCGCCGGCTCGAACGCGTGCCCATTCACCACTCTTTACTGGGATTTCCTAGACCGGCACAGCGAAACCTTTGTTAAGAATCACCGAATGAGCCAGCAGGTAAACGGCCTCAAGCGCCTGAGCGACCTACCCGAGTTACGCGAACGAGCCCAAGAGGTTTTGGCCGGTTTAGAGGCCGGAACCATCTAGTTGCTACTTGAGAATACGAATGAGCTTGCGGTTAACGAACTCTTCGATTCCGTAGCGACCAAGCTCGCGGCCGTAACCGGAACGCTTCACTCCACCAAATGGCAGCTCTGGGCTGTCTAGCGCAACGCCGTTCACGTAAACCATGCCGGCCTCGATCTGGTCTGCCACTCGCGCCACCTGCTCGGGGTCTGTGCTGAAAAGGTACGAGCCAAGTCCGTAAGGCGTGTCATTGGCTAGAGCAACCGCCTCGGCCTCGTTAGCCACCTTATAAACCAGAGCTACTGGACCAAAGAACTCAACGTGGTGAGCTGGGTTGCTTGGGGTAACATCGGTCAGCACGACGCCACCAAAGTAGTTACCGTTGCGTTCGGCGGCGGCGTAAACCTTGGCACCGTTCTCGATCGCTTCTTCAACCTGGTGAGCCAGGTTTTTGGCCGCAGCCTCCGATGAAATTGGACCCAGGTAAGTTTCGTCTTCCATTGGGTTTCCAGGCTTAAACGAGGTCATCTTCTGGGCGAACTTGGCCAGGAACTCGTCATAGAGGTCTGCAATCACAATCATGCGCTTGCCGGCGTTGCAGGCCTGGCCGTTGTTGTCGTTGCGGGCAGCAATCGCCGAGTCAACCGCGTAGTCCATGTCATCGGTGCTTAGCAGAATGAATGGGTCTGAACCACCCAGCTCAAGCACAACCTTCTTTAGGTGGCGGCCGGCCACCTCGGCAACCGCCGCACCAGCGCGCTCCGAACCGGTGAGCGAGACACCCTGTAGGCGAGGGTCGGCAATGATGCTGGCAATCTGCTCGTTGCTGGCATAGATGTTCACGTAGGCACCGGCTGGGAATCCTGCCTCAATGAAAATCTGCTGCATGGCTGCGGCCGATTCCGGGCACTGCGCGGCGTGCTTTAGTAGCACAGTGTTACCCAGTGCCAGGTTTGGGCCGGCAAAGCGAGCCACCTGGTAGTAGGGGAAGTTCCAAGGCATGATTCCAAGGAGCACACCCAGCGATGCCCGGCGGATAAACGCCTGACCCTCGCCCGCGAACTCCTCGATTGGTTCGTCGGCCAAGAAACGCTCGGCGTGAGTTGCATAGAAAGAGTAGATGTCCGCGGTGAAGTCAACCTCACCCAGTGCCTGCGCCAGCGGCTTGCCCATCTCCCGCACAATGATCTCGGCTAGTTCCTCGCGCTTCTTGCGGTGCAGCTCTGCAACGTTCTCGATTAGCGCGGCACGTTCAGCAATGGTTGTCTTTCGACTCCAGTTTTGGTGGGTGTCGTGGGCCGAGGCAATGGCTGCCGAAATCTGTGCGTCGGTAGCGGAAGCAAAAGGAGTGCCGCTCTGGCCGGTTGCAGGGTTGGTAACAACGTAAGTGCTCATGAAACTTCTTTGTTCGATGGTGGGCAGGTTGTTTGGGCAAGGGGTTTGCGTACCTCGCCGACTACTTAAACTCTAGTTACTTAGCCGTGCAGTTTGCGAAGTTCAACCTTGCGGTTGCAGGCTTTGGAACCCTGTGCGGCTAGTTCGCGAGCCTGCTCTTCTGAATCGGCTTTGATTAGCCAGAATCCGCTCATGTACTCGGCCACATTGTGCAGCGGGCCATCGGTGAATACGCCAGCCCCAGCACGGTTATCAATCACCAGCGCCTGCTCTGGTTCATAGATGCCGCAGGCAATGATCCAGTGGTCGTTAGCCTGCAGCTGGTCGTTAAATGCATCGATGGCAGCAATTTCGTCGCCACTTGCAGAGTTGGATTGGTCGTCGATTACAGCGATAAGAAATCTCATAGGAACATTATGGTGGACTTGAGGCTCACTCAAAAGAAAGCGGTCATGGCAATGAAATCGTTTGGGTTACGTTTTGGCGCAGCCACCGTTGCCATGCTGCTTAGTCTTTTGGCGCTCAGTATTCAGCCTGCTCCCGCCGCCTTGGCTGCCAACTCATACCCGGTGACCTTTGATCCGAACGGCGGTCTGGGTTCAGTCCAGAAACAGTCGCTACCTGCCTTGGGCAAGGCGCTCAAACATGTTTCATTTAGCCGCGATGGCTATGCCTTTGGTGGCTGGGCAACCAGCGCGACCGGTAAGGTTCGCTACGCCGACAAAGCGGTTCTCAAGCCCCGCGGGCCTGTGAGGTTATTTGCAGTCTGGAATCTGACGGTGGGAAAGCCTTCAATCGGACTGCACAGCATCGGTGCGCTGTTATGGGCCGAAGAATTCGGTGGGGCTCAGGGGGCGCAGCCAAACAGCGCAAACTGGACCATGCGCTACTGCGGACAACAGGCCACCAATGGCGGTGGAGCCTGTTGGAACAACGAACCTCAGTGGTACGCCCCGGCCGCGGTAGCCCAGGATGGCACCGCTCAGGGTAACGCGGTAATCACCACCACTCACGTGTTGCAAGCCCCAAACAACTCCGGTCAATGTTTGGCGTCCAGTTGCCAGTTCACCAGCGCCCGCTTTGATACTCAAGGCAAGGTTTCATTCCAGTACGGGTACATCGAGGCAAGAATCAAGATGCCTGTCGGCGGGGCTAACTGGCCGGCATTTTGGGCGCTGGGTGATTCGATTAGCCAGGTGGGCTGGCCAAACTCAGGCGAGATTGACATCGCCGAAGAAGGCGGAAACCTGCCGATGCGAGCCTCTAGCGCGGTGCATTATTCAACAGTTGAGCAAAACACTTGCTGCGATAACGCCACTTACGATGTGGGCGAAGTGGTGAATGTTGCTAACTATCAAACTGATTTTCACACCTACGGAATGGCCTGGACGCCTGGTCGGATGGACTTTTACGTTGACCGCCAGTTGTTCTTCACCTCAACCAGGCAGAGCATTCGGTCAACCGCTTGGCCGTTTGATTCGTCATTCTTTTTGATTCTGAATAATGCCACCGGCGGTTTTGGCGGCGACTACAGCGGTTGGTCCAAGAGCCAAATGACGATCGACTACGTGCGTGCCTGGCAGGTAGACGGCCAGGGTAGCGCCGTTAGGCACTAGCTACAGGCACTTGTGCTCTAAGAACTTTTCCACAGCTTCGCCCGATCCCTTGACTGGACTAAGTTAGTCCACTTAGTCTGTTTTCATGGGCAAACAGGTAAACATCCACGCGGCTAAGACCCAGTTCTCAAAACTGGTTGACGAAGTGCTTGCGGGCGGGGAAGTAACAATCGCAAAGTCAGGAAAACCGGTGCTTCGACTCGTGAAAATCGAAGACGAGCTGGCGATGCCAAGAAAGTTAGGCTTCGCTAGGCACATTGTAGAGGTACCCGACTGGGAGGCCCTGGAGTCTTACGACGCCGAGTTGGCTGCACAGTTCAACGCCAACAAGTTTGATCTCTCAAACGACTAGTCACCGGCATGGCATTTCTTCTGGACACCAACGTTTTGCTGTGGGCAGCAATTGGCAAATCGGACCTCGGTAGGAGAGCCGCAAATATCGTTATGAGGGAACCCAACCTCTACTACTCGGCAATTTCGGTTGCAGAACTCACCATGAAACAGCAGGCTGGAAAACTACGAATGGCTCCGTCGTTTGTAGATGATTTAGCCAACCAGGGATTCAAGAGACTTGGTTTCAATGATCAACACGCGCTTGCGATTACCCGATTTGGCTCACTGGTTGGGCATGACCCTTTTGATCGTCTTATTGTGGCTCAAGCCGCAGCCGAGAACTACCAATTGGTTACTGCAGACAGAATGCTTTTATCGCTTGGTTTCGATTGGATTCTAGACGCCCGCGTCTAGAACCGCTTGGCCAAAGCCCAGGTATAGGCCGCACTGAATCCGAACCCAACAATTGCGTAAGCAATGGAGAACCAGGTCTGATTTCCTGGCATCAGAAGTGTGAGTACGCCCAGTAAAAAAGGCGCTTATCTGCATGAGCCTGCCGGAGAACCTAACCGAGCCCTCGGAACCCCAGCTAATAGCACCTTACGAATACGTTGTTCCATTTAGCGATACCTAACTAAAAGTCTTGAAATAAAAAAGAGAGGGTGAGCGGCCGAAGCCACTCACCCTCAACTTAGTTTTAGTGCTTAGTGACCTAGCTCGCTAGCGGTGAACGCTGCGTCTGCCTCGCCCGACTTGATACGAGCGATGCTGAAGATGATTAGACCAAAGACACACTTAGCAAGGATGTCTGCGATCGAGTAACCAACTTCGCGGGCTACAACCTCATCGAAGCTTGGAGCTCCGGTGTTGCCCATTGCAAGGATGAAGGTGATTGGGTAAACACCCCAGGTTGCGATAAGAAGCAAACGCGCACCCTTAAGCATCTTCTGAACGCGCTCAGACTGAGTCGCAAGGCTCTTGCCGATCTCGATGAACAGAACGTAAAGGATGTATAGGAATGGGATGGTCGAGATAGCTCCCCAGCCACCGTTCGAGATGCCGAACAACTGAGTGTGCATGTCGCCTGGGTAACCAAGGATGATCATAAGAGCGGCAGCAGGAACTAGGCGCTTTAGCAACGATGACTGAACTGCACGGGCTAGACCCATTACAGCAACAAGCTCAACTAGAAGAAGTGGAACGGTTAGGAACCAGTCAACGTAGCGGTAGCCAACGTTGTAGCCGTCGAAACCAGCCTGAGCGGTTCCACCAACGGTGTAAGCAGCGTTGAAGGAGTCGAACATTCTGAAGTAGTGGTAAGCGGCGATCGAGGTTACGGTTGCCGAAACCATTACTGCAAGGCGGAACCTTGGAAGTACGCGGTCACGTGCGATCCATAGGAAGATGCTGGTGAAGAGCATGCTGGCGATACCAAGCGAGAGCATGTTATAGACGGCTGAGTGTTGTGCCAAATTCATTTGTGTTGCCTTTCATAGATTTAACGTCGTTGTGAAACTACAGAAGGTCTTTGAATGTGCATAGGTTTATGCACGCCAAGGGCCGGTAAAACGGTCTTACAACTTCATACAACCTGAAAGTTCCCTGTGAAGATACCAATAGGCGGTAACGAAAACATAACTTTCTAGAAGGAGAAATTGTTCGAATGGCAAGCGCTTGCAGGATAACCTAAGCCTATGCTCCTTACTGACATCCAAATCACCCCAGAACTCAATGGTCTACTCGCGGTTCCAAGTGGCTCAGGCCCTTGGCCAGCGGTGGTCATGGTTCATGAGGTTTTTGGCATCGATGCAAATATGCGGGCCCAAATTACGCGCCTTTGCCAGTCTGGATATGTGGTTCTCATGCCAGACCTTTACAGCAGAGGGGGCATGCGCAAGTGCCTCAACGCAACCTTCAAGGCGCTCGCCGCGGGTGAGGGACAGGCTTTCACCGATGTCCAAGCTGCCAAGGATTTGCTGGCAACCCGCATCGATGTGACCAGCAAGGTTGGCGTAATCGGCTTCTGTATGGGCGGCGGTTTTGCCCTTTTGTTAGCCACCAAGGGTTACAACGCCTCGGCAGTCAACTACGGAATGCTGCCAAAAAACCTAGACGACGCCCTACTGGGAGCCTGCCCGATTGTTGGCAACTATGGCGGCAAAGATGGTCAGCTCAAAGATGCCAAGCTAAGGCTAGACGCTGCACTCGCAAAGCACGGCGTACCTCATGACATCAAGGAATACCCAGACTCTGGTCACGCGTTCATGAACCCAAACCAGGGTGGCGGGCCAGTTTTTGGAACACTTCTGAAGATTACCGGCGCCAAGCCAAATCCTGCTGACGCTCAAGACGCCTGGCAGCGCATCGATGCCTTCTTTGCGGAGCACCTAGCGTAACCAGGGCAATTCCCTCAGTGCTTCAGCGCGCTCCAGGTTGCGTAACCACCGTCTAGGTTTCGTACCTTCGCGCCGTGGGCTTTCAAGATTTGTGTGGCAATGTGGCCACGTTGCCCAACGGCGCAGTAAACCACCACGTTGTCCAGCTGCACTTCGGCTAATCTGTCTCGCAGTTCATCCACTGGAATGTTCACGGTGCCAGGGATGTGACCCGCAGAATGCTCGGCCGAGCTTCGCACATCTATAACCTGCGCTCCAAGGGAAATGGCCTCGGATAGCTGGTACCACTGCAAGGTGGGCGTTGTTCCGCTCCAAACATTGTTGCCAACATAACCTGCGATGTTCACCGCGTCTTTAGCGGAACCGAACTGAGGGGCGTAGGCCAGTTCCAAGTCCATCAGATCATCAATGGTCAGGTGTCCTCGAATGGCGGTGGAAATCACATCGATGCGCTTGTCAACGCCGTCTTTGCCGTGTGCTTGGGCACCCAGAATCTTGCCGCTGATTGGGTCGAAGAGCAGTTTCATGGAAACCCGACTAGCCCCCGGGTAGTAGCCGGCATGGTTGCTGGGGTGCACGTGAATGATCTGATGTTCGATTCCTGCAGAGATAGCGGCCCGTTCGCTGAGGCCTGTGATTCCAACGGAGTAACCGAAAGCACCCAATATAACGGTGCCAAGCGCTGGATGGGCTGCCACTTGGCGACCCGCAATGGCATCGGCAACAAGGCGGCCGTGTCGGTTGGCAAGATTTGCTAGTGGAATCAAGGTTTGGGTGCCAGTGAGCTCACCATTTTTCTCAACTGCGTCTCCGGCTGCGTAAATGTTCGGATCGCTGGTGCGTTGTTGGGCGTCTACCCACAATCCCCCGGTGGCACCAATCTTTAGCCCTGCGCTTACTGCTAGTTGATTGTCTGGCTCAACTCCAGCGGCCGTGAACACCACCCCGGAAGGAATGGTTTCACCAGATTTGAGCAAAACCGAAGAGTCGGAGATTTCCGCCACTTCGGCATTCAAAACTACCCGAACGCCATTGGAAACCAACTGGTCATGCAAAGGCTGAATCATCTCTGGATCAAATTGACCCAAAATGCTGCTACCCCGCTGAATTACGGTCACCGGAATACCTAGGTGCCGAATGTTCTCGGCAAGTTCGATTCCCACAAAGCCCGCACCGATAATCGCCACACTCTTGTGGGGCGCTTTAGCCAGAGCATCTTTGACCGCGTCGGCGTCGGTGACGTTTCGCAACCAAAGCGCCCGTTCGATACCGGGTACGTCAAGATGCCTAGGCCGAGCCCCGGTGGAGATCACAAGTTTGTCGTAATTGTCTTGGTAGGTTTCACCCGTTGCGAGGTTCTGGATTTCTACAAACTTGGCCGAACGATCGATTCGAACCACCTTGGACTGGGTTTTTACGGCAATGCGGAATCTAGACCACAGCGAATCCGGGGTTTGCAAAAGCAAAGACGAACGATCACTGATCACATCGCTGACAAAGTATGGCAAGCCGCAGTTGGCATAACTCACGTGCTCCGACATCTCGTACACCGTGATTTCGGCGGTTTCAGCTAGGCGCCTTAGACGCGCTGCGGCCGACATGCCACCGGCTACACCGCCAATGATTACAACCTTCATGGGTTTTCTCCTAGGCCAATGACATGAATGCTTTTTCAAGCATTGCGCGGTCGGTTTCGCCGCTCTGGTCGTTAGCGCAGTGGCGCATACCGGTGGCAATAATGGTGAAACCAGCGCGCGTGAGCGCGGTGGATGCTGCGGAGAGCTGGGTGAGGAGCTCGGTGCAATCTCGACCCTCGTCTAGCATCTTGACGATTCCACCAATTTGGCCCTGAACTCTAACTAGACGATCCCGTGCTGCCTTCAGTTCGGCTGCTTCAATCTGCATTTTGCTCCCTAGTTGTTGCATTTTGCTTTGTTGTTAGTATACCCTAGGGGGTATAAGAAAGGTTTGTCTGTTGACTAAATTAATCAAGGTTCTTACCGCCACATTTTTAGCTATTTTCCTTGTCGGCACTCTGTCAGGCTGCGCCACAACCACCATGGATACGAAGGCAGTCGGCACCGTCATCGATGTGCGCACCCCGCTTGAGTATTCGCAGGGACACTTGCAGGGCGCAAAGAACATCGATATCGAAGGTGCAAACTTTGCGACTGAGATCGGTGCGCTCGACCATAAGGCAAACTACGTTCTGTACTGTCACTCTGGTCGTCGTGCGGGTTTGGCCTTGGACTACATGAAGTCAAACGGATTCACCGGAACCTTGACTAATGCCGGTGCCATAGCCGATGCCGCCAACCTCACCATGCTCCCCATAGTTCAATAGCCCACTAGAAAAAGGATCCAATATGTGCCAAAAAGTCACCTGCCGCAAATGTGGCAAAGCATCGTGGTCTGGCTGCGGTCAGCACGTTGACCAAGTTATGCGAGGAATCCCAAAGTCTCAGCAGTGCCAGGGACATGCGAATGACCCCAAAGAGCCGGGCTTCTTTGCCAGACTATTCGGTAAGAAAAACTAAGGACAAAAATATGTGCTCACCAGCAAACTGCGACAACTGCGGAAAAGTCACCTGGGCCGGCTGTGGCCAACACATCGAGGAAGCCCTAGAGGGGGTTCCAGCAGAGAACCGTTGCTCCTGCAACGACTAGTTAGGATCCGGGGCTACCTGGCAATCTTTGCGATTGCCTTGGGGCTTCAGACCTACAAAATCACCGTTCCATCGCTCTGGTGGGACGAAGCAGCCACCAAGGCGAGCTTTGTAAACGGGTGGGCGGGCATTGATGCAATCACGTTGCATCTCGATGTGGTTCACAAGTTGTTTTACCAGTTGATGTACCTGAACACCCAAGTTTTTGGACTCAGCACCCTGAGCCTGCGGTTACCCGGGGCGGTGGCGACTTCGCTAGCCTGTGTGCTCTTGGTGAAGTTAGCCAAGGAACTGGGGATTACTGGCGTTGGCGCCTATTTCGCTGGTTTGTTCTTGGCAATTCTGCCAAGGGTCACTTGGGCGTCGCTTGAATCTCGTTCCTATGCCATCGATGTTTTCACTGGCGTCCTTGCTGCGTTGATCTTGGTCCTTGCCCTAAAGCACGGTGCAAGTCGCTGGGCCTGGCTCTGGTGGGCGGGGTACGGTGCAGCAATGACTTTTGCCACCTACCTATACATGTACCAAGTCTTGCTATTGATTGCGCATGCAATTTTCCTTTGGGCCCGGCGCTCGCCGCGAAGGACCTGGTTTTTCTGGGGTGCAGAGGCGCTGGTGGTTTTGAGTTTGGCCATTCCGCTGGTTCTAACAGCTAAGTCACAACAGCAACAGGTGGCTTGGATCCAGTTCGATCCGCGGCAGGCTCCGGGGTTATTTGTGAGCCAAAGTTACCCGCATGATCCAATCACGCCTTGGCTTGTCTGGGTAATCGTCCTTGGCTTTGGAATCTTCAACTGGCGCCGCAGGTCAGACCAGGGCGGCAAAGCCACTTGGCTCGCATCGGCTTGGCTTTTTGCCCCAACCCTGTCTCTCATGTTGGTTTCTGTGGTTGCCACCCCTATTTACAACTCCCGCTACCTCAGCTTTACGGCCGGCGGTTTCGCGCTGCTGGTGGCATCGGTGATTTTCAAAAACCAACGAAAATGGTGGGTTGCCGCCCTGGTTTTGGCCCTGTTGGTTTCACTCATCGGTCACGAGTATTTCAAGCAACGCAGGCCACAATCGTTTGGAGCCGACTGGGCACAAGCAGCGCAGGCATTGGAATCCGCGGCGCATAAGGGCGATGCGGTCATCTTTACAGACTCTCGCCGATATCCGGTTCGCAGGGTGAGCGTGATGGCCGCGGCTTACCCAGAAGCGTTCAAAAACCTCAGCGATGTAACTGCCCGGCCGAATCCCAATCACCTGTTTGGCGACCGAGTTTTGTGGTCTGGTTTGGGCAAAGGACTGGGTGGCTACAAAGCGGTTTGGGTGATCGAAGATCACCGCATCGACGCGGCAGAGTTGGTAAGGGCGCAACAGTTCTTGACTAGCCTGGGTTTCCATTTGGAAACCACGCAAACGTTGCGCTACACCTCAATGTACAGGTACGCAAAAAACTAAAACCGGCGACCAAGGTGCGATTCAACCGAGTTTCTTGATCAGGCGCGCAATAGAGTTCATGGCGCCACCCATAACGGCTGGCATTCCGCCACCCGGGTGAACAGAGGCGCCAACGCGCCAGAGCCAAGGCCGGAATGGGTTGTTGTAAGCCGGGCTATGGAACGGCCCGGACTGCCACATTTGACTAGTGGCGCCATACAGCGCACCACCGAGTGAACCCCACGAACCAAAGTATTCAGGGTCAAGCACCGTGTGTTCTTCAAAGTAGGAATCGATCGGTCGTTCGAGTCCCATCACTGTACTGATACGGTCTAGTTCGGCGCGCACCCAGGGCGACTCAATTGTGTAGTGCTTGCCGTCCGCCGGAGCTGTAAGCAAAACCGCCACGGTTGGTTTGGTGTTCGGGTAAATCTGGCCCGGTCTGTAATAGTTCACAAACGCCATGGTTTGGATTGGCGGCACAGCCTTGGCCAAGGCCTTGTGTAGGTCACCGGGTTGATTCGGCATTACAACCGAGTGGGTCACGGTGTTCTCGGGGAGTGGCTCTTTCAAAACCGCATAAATCGCCACACCGCTGCAAGAGCGCTTGCCAAGCTTGGCCGGCTTGCCCGTCATCAATGTTTTAAGAACCTGAGGATCAAGCGAACTAACCACAATGTCGGGTTGGTAGCTGCGGTTGGCGGTGACCACCAAGTTTTTGGCTACCTTGGTTACCTTTTTGCCAAGCTCAAACTCGGCGCCGGCGGCCACTGCCATTTGGAACAGAGCCAGCGGTAACTGATTTACTCCACCCTGGGGAACCCAAATTCCATCGCGCGCCATCACCGCGGTAATAGAGGCGTAAAGCGCCAACGTGTCTTTCGGCGCGATTCCGGCATTCAAGGTGTGAATCGCAACGATCTCTTTTAGGTCGTCGGGCATCCATCGCAGCCCATTTAGGTACTGCTGTGTCGTTAGTCTTGCGCCGTATTTGGCAAACACCTTTTGCACCGATGGAAGTGACGCCGCAGAAAATGGATCGGTAACCAGCAGCTTGCCAATTGCCGGTCCCAAGTCGCCGTGAATCGAGTCGAACTTAGCCCAGGCCTGGTGCCAAGGGTGTTCGGGCTCAACCGGCAACATGGTGCGCTGGCCTCTAAAAAAGTACTCGCCCACCTGTTCCAATTTGGTGAGTTCGAGCGGCGGAGCTTTGACTGCCGAATCACCCAGGGCGTTATATGTGGCGGCCAACTGCTCCCAGACGGCGGGAAAAGTAAGTAACGCGGGGCCGGTGTC
>CANBWO010000011.1 GCA_947373155.1 Microbacteriaceae bacterium
GTGGAGACTAGGGGGGTCGAACCCCTGACCCCCTGCTTGCAAAGCAGGTGCTCTACCAACTGAGCTAAGTCCCCGGTTATGGATCTTGTCTTTTAGTTCAAGGTCCTAGTGGGCCTAGGAGGACTTGAACCTCCGACCTCTTCATTATCAGTGAAGCGCTCTAACCACCTGAGCTATAGGCCCGTTAGAGCCTTAGTAACTTTACAGGATTTGCTAGCGATAAAACAAATTGAGTTTGCCTACCGTGCTTCACAAACAATGCTTGGCTACTGGTTGTTGGTGAAACCAACTCCCACGCCACCAACGATTCTAGCCACAACGTTGAAGATCAACGCCAGGATTCCAGCCAGAAGCGTGCCTGCAACAATGTTGAATGCACTAAGCGCAACCGAGAAAGACATCACTCGCGGAAGGCTCAACTGGCTTTCCACGGAAGTGCCGCTGCTTCCGCCAACCACGCTGGAAAGCATGGCGTTCAGGTTTCCGAACAGTCCGGTCTTGCTTAGAACCAACCACAAAATAAAGAATCCAACGATGTTCGCCACTGCGAGCGCCAACTGAAGCACGAAACCAACCTTTACGGCCGACCAAAATTCAATGTGCATCAGGTTTAGCTTTACTTGCTTACCCGAACCGGCTCCGCGCCTGGCGCGAACCTTGTCAACGATGTTTGTCATTTTGGTCCCTAATTGGTGGTTTCTTCGGAAACTGCTTCATCGGTGGCCGCTTCCGATTCATCGGTGTCGGCTCCCTGTGATTCTAGGTTTCGTTCGGTGTTCTTGGCTAGTCCAATAATGCTGTCGTCTTCGGCAAATCGGGCAAAGACAACACCCATGGTGTCGCGGCCCTTGGCTGGAACCTCAGAAACTGAGCTACGAACTACCTTGCCGCTTTCTAGCACAACAAGCACTTCGTCGTCTTCGGCAACGATGATGGCTCCAACTAGGTCTCCGCGCTTTTCTTCTAGTTTGGCTACCTTGATACCGATACCGCCGCGGTTCTGCAAACGGTACTGATCAACCGAGGTGCGCTTGGCGTAGCCACCTTCCGTAACGATGAACACATAGCCTTCGTCTGCAATGACGGTTGCGTTCAGCAGCTCGTCTCCCGAACGGAAGTTCATGCCGATGTTGCCGCTGGTGTCTCGACCCATTGGGCGCAGGCTTTCATCGCTGCCACTAAAGCGGATGCTCATACCCTTGCGGCTTACCAACAGCAGGTCATCGCTGTCGTTAACCAACAGTGCGCTCACGAGTTCGTCGTCTTCACGAAGCTTGATCGCAATGATTCCACCGGCACGAGGAGTGTCGTAGGCCTCGAGTGCGGTCTTCTTGACCAGACCGTTCTTGGTCGCCAACACTAGGTAAGGAGCACTTGCGTAATCCTTTAGGTCGATTACCTGGGCAATGCGTTCGTCTGGCTGGAGGGCAAGCAGGTTAGCTACGTGCTGTCCCTTGCTATCGCGACCGGCCTCTTGTACCTCATAGGCCTTTGTGCGGTAAACGCGGCCCTTGTTGGTGAAGAACAACAGCCAGTGGTGAGTGGTGGTCACAAAGAAGTGATCAACAATGTCGTCGGCTCGAAGGTTTGCACCCTTCACGCCCTTGCCACCGCGGTGCTGCGAACGGTAGTTATCGCTCTTGGTGCGCTTGATGTAGCCACCGCGAGTCACGGTAAGAACCATCTCTTCTTCTGGAATCAGGTCTTCCATAGATACGTCGCCGTCGAAACCGGCAACAATCTGGGTGCGGCGGTCGTCTCCGTGCTTGGCCACGATCTCGGTTAGTTCTTCGGCAACAATGCTGCGCTGGCGCACTGGGTCGGCGATGATCGCCTTGAAGTCCACGATCTGTGCTTCGAGTTCGGCGGCTTCATCGATGATTTTCTGACGCTCAAGCGCTGCCAGCTGACGCAACTGCATATTCAGAATCGCGCGAGCCTGAAGCTCGTCGATTGCCAGCAGTTCCATTAGGCCTTCGCGGGCGATCTCGGCGTTGTCGCTCTTGCGGATCAGCGCAATCACGGCGTCTAGGGCATCTAGGGCCTTGAGGTAGCCGCGCAAAATGTGAGCGCGTTCCTCGGCCTTGCGCAAACGGAACTGGGTGCGGCGAACGATTACATCGATCTGGTGATCAACCCAGGCACTGATGAATCCATCGATGCTCAAGGTACGTGGAACGCCGTCAACCAGGGCCAGCATGTTGGCGCTGAAGTTCTCTTGCAACGGGGTGTGCTTGTACAGGTTGTTTAGAACCACTCGGGCAACTGCATCGCGCTTTAGAACAATCACCAAACGCTGACCGGTACGACCCGAGGTCTCGTCGCGGATGTCGGCAATGCCGGTGAGTCGGCCTTCCTTGACGAGCTCTGCGATCTTTAGCGCCAAATTGTCAGGGTTCACCTGGTAAGGCAACTGGGTAACCACTAGGCAGGTACGACCTTGAAGTTCTTCAACGTTTACAACGGCACGCATTGTGATGCTGCCGCGGCCAGTGCGGTAGGCATCGTTGATGCCCTTACGGCCAAGAATGGTGGCTCCGGTAGGGAAATCCGGACCCTTAACACGTGCAATTAGTGCCTCTTGCAGTTCCTCGCGGGTGGCCTGCGGGTTAGCCAGGTACCAGAGGGCGCCTTCGGAAACCTCGCGTAGGTTGTGAGGAGGAATGTTGGTAGCCATACCAACGGCGATACCAATCGAGCCATTCACCAATAGGTTTGGGAATCGGCTTGGCAAAATGGTTGGCTCTTGGGTGCGGCCATCGTAGTTGTCCTGGAAATCAACGGTGTCTTCGTCGATGTCTCGAACCATTTCCATGGCCAAGGTAGCCATGCGGCACTCGGTGTAACGAGGAGCAGCAGCTGGGTCGTTTCCTGGGGAACCAAAGTTGCCCTGGCCCGAGACCAGCGGGTAACGGAGGTTCCAGTCCTGAACCAAACGAACCAAGGTGTCGTAGATCGCGCTGTCGCCGTGAGGGTGGTACTGACCCATCACGTCGCCTACTACGCGCGAACACTTGCTGAACTGCTTATCTGGTCGGTAGCCACCGTCGTACATCGCGTAAATCACACGGCGGTGAACCGGCTTTAGGCCATCGCGAACATCTGGCAGGGCGCGGCCAACAATAACCGACATGGCGTAGTCGAGGTAACTACGCTGCATCTCGGTTTGCAGTTCGATCTGCTCGATGTTGTCGTGAGGGGTGCCACTTACTGGGGTCTGAATGTCATCAGCCATGATTTGCTTCTTTCACCGATTCCTAGATATCTAGGAAACGGACGTCCTTTGCGTTCTGCTGAATGAAGGTGCGTCGAGCTTCTACGTCGTCGCCCATGAGGGTGCTAAAGATTCCATCGGCGATAGCCGCATCTTCCATGGTCACCTGAAGCAATGTGCGTCGGGCTGGGTCCATGGTGGTTTCCCAAAGCTCGTCGTAGTCCATCTCTCCAAGACCCTTGTAACGCTGGATCGAGTTTTCCTTTGGAATGCGGCGGCCTGCAGCCTGGCCCTCGGCAAGTTTTAGGTCTCGCTCGGCATCGCTGTAAACGTACTCGTGCTCCGCGTTACTCCACTTGATTTTGTAAAGCGGTGGCTGAGCCAGGTAAACGTATCCGTGCTCAATGAGTGGGCGCATGTAGCGGAATAGCAAAGTAAGTAGCAGGGTACGAATGTGCTGACCGTCGACATCGGCGTCGGCCATAAGAACGCACTTGTGGTACCGGATCTTCGAGACGTCGAACTCTTCGCCGATTCCTGTTCCGAAAGCGGTGATGAGCGACTGCACTTCGGTGTTGCCCAGGGCGCGATCCAGACGTGCCTTTTCTACGTTCAGAATCTTTCCACGAAGCGGAAGGATGGCCTGAGTCTCTGGATTACGGCCGCGCATTGCAGAACCACCGGCCGAGTCACCCTCAACGATGAAGATTTCGCTGACCACTGGGTCGCGACTAGAGCAGTCTCGTAGCTTGCCTGGCATGCCAACGCTTTCGAGCAAACCCTTGCGGCGGGTTGCTTCACGGGCCTTGCGGGCAGCTAGTCGGGCATTAGATGCCTGGATGGCCTTGCGAATAATTTCCTTGGCCTGGTTTGGGTTGCGGTCGAACCAGTCGCCGAGTTGCTCATTCACAACCTTCTGCACGAACGACTTGGCTTCGGTGTTACCTAGCTTGGTCTTGGTCTGGCCTTCGAACTGTGGCTCGGATAGCTTGACGCTGATTACACAGGTAAGTCCTTCGCGGCAGTCGTCTCCCGTTAGGTTCTCGTCTTTTTCCTTCAGAAGGTTCTTGTCGCGTGCGTAGCGATTAACCAAACCGGTAAGTGCGGCGCGGAAACCTTCTTCGTGGGTACCACCCTCGTGGGTATTGATGGTGTTGGCATAGGTGTGCACGCTCTCGGTGTACGCATTGGTCCACTGCATCGCCACCTCAAGGCTCATGCTGCGTTCCTTGGTCTCCGACTCAAAGCTGATGATCTCGTCGTGAACAACTTCGGTCTTCTTGGCCGAGTTCAGGTACTCAACGTAATCCTGCAAACCGCGCTCATAGAAGTAGGAGTCGTTCTGTCCGCTGCGCTCATCATTGAGGCTAATGCGCAGACCCTTGTTCAAGAAGGTCATCTGCTGGAAGCGAGCACGGAGGGTCTCGTAGTCGTATTCCACGGTTTCGAAAATATCTGGGCTAGCCAAGAACTCGATTGTGGTTCCGGTGTGATCGGCCTTGCCGGTCTGAGCTAGCGGTGCAAGTGGAACACCGATTGCGTATTCCTGGGTCCAAAGTGCGCCATCTCGGGCAACGGCAACCTTAAGGCTGGTACTCAGCGCGTTAACCACCGATGCACCCACGCCGTGCAGACCACCGGATACCGCATATCCGCCGCCGCCGAACTTACCCCCGGCGTGAAGAATGGTTAGAACTACCTGGACGGTAGAGATGCCCTCGGTTGGGTGAATGCCGGTTGGGATTCCACGGCCGTTGTCTACAACTCGGATCCAGCCATCTTTGGTGATGGTAACCGCGATGGTGTCGCAGTAGCCGGCGAGTGCCTCATCTACAGAGTTATCAACGATTTCGTACACCAAGTGGTGGAGTCCGCGCGGTCCGGTTGAACCGATGTACATACCTGGTCTTTTACGCACTGCCTCTAGGCCCTCTAGGACCTGAATGTTTCCGGCTTCGTAACTGTTTTCTGGCGTAGACATATTTTGGTGTAACTCCTTGTAGAAGAGTTAGGCCCTGTGAAAAGCGGCTCCGATGAGTCGACTTATATTCGGGGTGGCTAACCCTCAAATTCTACCGTAAAAACATGCAAATACCCTTTAGGTGTGGACAACTGCCAAGGTGTCTACTCCCCTTATTTGACGGGCATTATGTGGCCGCCTCAAGGCAAATAAGCCGATTTACCCGTAGGTGTCTCTTGGTCCTCGGCCGGGTACAGACATTTTGCCCTTTTTCCAGCTCGGGGCATCGGGTCCAACGAACTTGATTGCCTCCACTTTGAGGCTTGGAAATACTTCGGTTATGCGTTCCAAGATCTGCAACTGCATGAGTCTTAGCTGGGTTGCCCAAGTGGTCGACTTGCATCGAACCAAGAGCAAACCGTTGTCTAGCGACTCCGGGGTGGAGTTGGTGGCGTTCAAATCTCCCACTATTTTGTGCCAGTTGGTGAACAGCTCGGCCTGTGTAAGTGGGGCATCCCAGTCAAACTGCTGCAGCATGCCATCTAGTCCCGCACCGGCAGTGATTGGTTCTCTGCCTTTTTCAAATGGTTGCGAGTTGGCTCTTTTCTCCGAATCCTTGCGTCGTTGAACGTCCTTAGAGATTCGGCCCGTGACAGCTTGCTTCATTCGCAAATAAAAGGCCACAGCAAAGTCGTCTGGTTCGGTCACTTTTGCACCCTCGAAACCTTGCCATGTTCCACGTGAAACAATGTTGCGTTTAACTCCAGGGGCACATCCTCAGCTACCGCAGCCGTGATGAGTACCTGCTCGTTGTCTAAGACCATCGATGCCAGTCTGTTGCGACGACTCACGTCTAGCTCAGCGAAAACGTCATCCAGGATCAGAATTGGATCGCCGAAGTTGCTGTCCTGCCTAATCAGTTGTCTTGCGGCGAGTTTGAGTGCCAGAGCATAAGACCAAGACTCGCCGTGGCTGGCATAGTTCTTGGCTGGCATTTGGTTTAGCAACAGCACTAGGTCATCGCGCTGGGGACCAACAAGAGTTAGTCCGCGTTCTAATTCCTTGGGACGAAGTTGCTTTAGCCGTTCCTCGAACTTGGCTCTCACAAAATCAGGTGCGAAGTCGGTGAGAAACTCTAGGTCCTCAATCTCTTCTTCGTCTAGATAACTAGGAACTCCACTGGCTAACAGCGATGACTTCATCTTGATTGCGGGTTCGTTTTTGGCGGCAGCTATCTGCTGATACGAGGTTAAAACCTCTGGTTCGAGACGATTTAAGAGTTCGCCCCTAGCAACAACTATCTGAGTTCCCAGGGTTAGTAACTGATCATCCCAGGCGTCCAGGGTTGAAAGGCTAGAACCAGACACCTTATTGTTGCGTGCGCTTTTCAAGAGGGCGTTGCGTTGCTTCAGAACTCGCTCGTAATCCGAATAAATACCCGCAAATCTTGGAGCAAGTTGCACCACAAGTTCGTCTATAAAAGCCCTGCGGTTTCCCGGATCTTTCTTTACTATGTCTAGGTCTTCAGGCGCAAAAATTACGGTCTGAACATAACCAAGAATGTCGCGCAAACGACTACTGGGGGATTTATTGATTACCACCCGATTTTTTGCCGATTTAGAAAGTTCCAGATCCAGCAGAACGTCTCGCCCACCGTGAGTAACTTTGGCTCTCACAATGGCCTGCTCTGAATCAGCCTTAATAAGCGGAATGTATCCAGCGGTTCGGTGCGAACCAAGAGTCGCCAAATAGTGAACGGCTTCTACCAGATTGGTTTTACCCTGACCGTTTTGGCCTTGAAACAGGTTTACGCCGGTTTCAAATTCAACTTCGGTCTCTTGGTGGTTCCTGAAGTTAGCCAGAGTGAGGTGCTTGATGATCACAACAGCACTGCCGTTGGATTAGCGCAACAGGTTTGGCTGCAGAAGGTAACGGTAGCTGTCTGTCTTGTCTTTAGCACCGTGGCTGGTGATTAGTACAGGACCTGGCTTGTGCGGGTTGTCGTTGTTAGTGAAAGCTATCTTCACAAACTCAGAGTGGCACGCCGAAAGCCCATCAATTAGGAACTGAGGCTTAAGCATCACAACGATGTCCTTACCAGTCAGTTCTGCATTTACACTCTCAGAAGCCTGTGCCGATTCATTTGCCTCTAGAACAACCTGGTTTTCCTCAAACGAATACTTGAGAGCTGGCTGCTTGTCTAGAACAAGGGCCACTCGACGAGTCGAATCAATCAGGTCTTGAGTTGAAACAACAACGTAGTTCTCGGAGTCTTGTGGGAAGTAACCACGAACCGGGCGCATCTGCTCTTTGATTAACTGGGAAGTTACGGAGCGGTTGTTCGCTTTGAATGCAATCATTCCGCGTTCGTCGTCTGCCTTGATAGCTATTGAGATCTCACCCTGGTTGGCAAAGGTCTTGGCTATTTCCTGAAGAGTCTTTGCCGGTACTAGAGCACCGAGCTCAGAATCAGAGTTGGACTGCCATTCAATTTCCTTTAGAGCTACGCGGTAACGGTCTGTAGCGATGAAGGAAATGGTCTTTGGAGTTGCCTCGATCATCACACCGGTCATCCAGGCAGGCAGTTCTTCCTTTGAAGCTGCCATTCCTACCTGAGCAACAGTCTCTGCAAAACTCTCTCCGCTGATGGTTCCGCTAATGGCTGGAAGTTCAGGAAGGGTTGGGTAAGCCTCTACATCCATGGTTGGCAACGTGAACTTGGAAGAACCGCAACTCAACAACAACTTAGTTCCGTCGGATTCAAATTCCACTGGTGCATTAGGTAAGCGATTTGAGATATCTGAGAGCAGCTTGCTGGAAATAAGGATTCGGCCAGATTGCTCAACTTTTGCAACAACCTCTGCCTGGGCAGATACTTCGTAGTCGAATACAGATAGTCGTAGAGCGTTGGCATCTGCCTCGATCAGGATGCCACTGAGAATCTGTTGGCGATTCTTCTGAGGGAGCATGCGAACAGCAAAAGAAACTGCTTCTGAGAGCACGTCTTTGTTTACCTGGAACTTCACTGTGTTATCCAATCTCACACGGTCTTTAATCTTGGCACATTAGCCAGCGCCTTGGGGTATTCAAACCAAGACCGTAATTCGTTATCTTTTTTCAATTTCTCTTTAAATCTTTATTAGTACTAATAACCAGCTGTGGAATTGTTGATAACTAGTTATTTCCCTTTCGGGAGTAAGAAACTACATCGATGTAAGTTGTATACACAGCTGTGGATAAATCTGTGTATAACTATCAAGCCTGTTAGTTGTCTATTTTTGATTCACCAGTTAGTGGCCGGTAATTAAGCCATTTCTAGCAAGTTATCCACAGCATTCAACATGTTTATGGACAGGTGGTTTTTGATGAAAATCTAAGAATCTTGGATTAGGAACGCTGGTTGTTCTTGATGCGAGCCAGGATCTCGGTTACGTGTCCGTAAACCTCGCGCTTTCGACCCATGTCCTCTTTGATTTTGTTGCAAGCATAAAGAACGGTGCTGTGGTCGCGGCCTCCAAAGAGGGCTCCGATTTTTGGTAAAGAAAGGCTGGTCTGGTCGCGGCAAAGATACATGGCAATTTGACGAGCCTGAGCAATGGCCTGGATACGGGAACCGCCGGATAGGTCGTCGACACTGATTCGGTAGAACGATGCCACCACATTCATGATCTCGGCTGGTGTCGTGTTACTTGTTTCACCAACCGGAACAATGTCTCGCAAGACTGTCTGAACCAGCTGCATGGTGATTGGCTGGTGGTTCAGGTTGGCAAAAGCCATAACGCGAATCAGGGAACCTTCGAGATCGCGAATGTTAGAAGAAACGCGTTCCGCCATGTAAGGCAGGATTTCGTCTGGAACTCGAAGCTTTTCGTTGCTTGCCTTCTTACGAAGGATGGCGATTCGGGTCTCAAGTTCAGGCGCTTGAATGTCTGTGGTTAGACCCCAGTTGAAGCGCGTAATCATTCTGTCTTCAAAGCCCTCCATGTCCTGGGGTGGCTTATCACTGGTTAGAACAATCTGCTTGTTGTTGTTGTAAAGACTATTGAAGGTGTGGAAGAACGCCTCTTGGGTCTGCTCTTTACCTTGCAAAAACTGGATGTCGTCGATAAGCAGGATGTCTATGTCCCTATAGGCTGCCTGGAATTCGGAGTTCTTATTGGTCTGAATTGCATTGATGAATTCATTGGTGAATTCCTCGCTGGAAACGTAGCGAACCTTGCGCTTTGGATTCAGTGCCAGGGAATAGTGCCCGATGGCGTGAAGCAGGTGGGTCTTACCCAAACCTGAAGCTCCGTAAATAAACAAAGGGTTGTAGCTCTTGGCAGGATCCTCAGCTACGGCAAAAGAGGCAGCATGTGCAAACCGGTTTGACCCACCAATAACAAACGTGTCAAAGGTGTACTTGGGGTTCAACCTGGTTTCGTGGTTTCGGGAAATTGGAGTTGAGCTTAGGTAACTCGGAACCTCAACTGGTTCCTGTGCAACCGAAACCGCTGTGGTCGGGGCACTCAGAGTGTCGTTTATTACGCCCTCGAGGTCTGAGTTGATTTTAAGATTTAGGCGAACGGCTCCACCGAATGCGGCGTTATCTGCCATGACTTCATTGATGATGCCCATCATGCGCTGTTCGATCATTCCCTTGGTGATTTCGTTGGGAACTTCTGCGAAAAGGGTCTCGCCCAAAACCGCTACCGGTTCAATAAGGCTTATGAAACCAAGAGCCTGTTTGCTGACTCTTTCGTCTGCGCTTAGCTTTCCAAGGATCGAGTGCCAGAGCGTGGCTACAACGTCTTCATCGCTCATAGTCACCCCTTTTTTTCCCTAGATTTGGCCGGATTTAATCGGCTGTGGCTTCCTCGATGGAATCACAACTCCAAATAGTTTTCCACAGGCTATAGGCACTTATCCACCGATGTGGATAACTTGTGGATAACTTTCGTTCGGGTGGGCGAAACCACACCAAAATCGTCGAGAACAAGATTCAACCGAATATGCTCGAACTAAGCAAATTGAGCCCGCGTGTCGCTAACTAATTGGAGCTGCTTGCTGTGGCAAGATTTAGCACTTATGGCTTGATTTGGGAATCAGACTTGACCCCAGCGAAATAAAGTCGTATTTTTAATTGGTTGCTCGGCCTCGAGGTTGGTCGAGATTTTACTTTTGAAGCTGTTTTCCTTTTTCAAGCAAATACAGTCTCAACTCAACTTATGTGAACCTCACACCTGCCCTTGGAGTGATCACCAATGACTAAGCGTACTTTTCAGCCGAACAACCGTCGTCGTGCAAAGACCCACGGTTTCCGTCTGCGCATGAAGACCCGTGCCGGCCGCGCCATCCTTTCGGCTCGTCGCCGTAAGGGACGCACCGAGCTTTCGGCGTAATCTAGCAAGCCAAACCTAGCCAATGCTGGCGAAAGAAGCTCGTCTGCGTACTGCAGATGATTTTCGTTCGACAATGCGTAATGGTCGTAAGGTTACTTCGGCAAATCTAGTCATCTACCTAAAGCGGGTCCCGGGCACAGCCCAGGCCCGCTTTGGCTTTGTAGTGGCAAAGACCGTTGGTAACGCGGTGACCAGAAACCTTGTGAAGCGCAGATTAAGGCATTTGGCCAAATCCCAGTGCCCGGCAGTAGCTGAAGGCGCGGATGTAGTTGTTCGTGCACTCCCTGGTAGCGCAAAACTGGATTGGATTGGGCTCACTCAAGAGTTCGAGGCATCCCTAAGCAAGGCGTTGGCTAGGAGTAGCGAGTGATTGCTTCTCTGGTCTGGCTCTGGTTGCTTCCTAGAAACATCTTGATTGCCATCTTGATTGCCTACCGCAAGTTAATCTCTCCGCTCTACGGTGATGTTTGCCGCTACTACCCCACATGTTCGTCATACGGGTTGCAACAGGTTCAACAAAGAGGCGTTATTTTAGGAATAGTTTTATCGGCTTGGCGGGTACTCAGATGTAACCCCTGGTCGGCTGGCGGAGTCGATGAAGTCTCACCCAGCAAGCAAAGTTTTGGCGTCACGAAACAAGGTTTTGTAACGCTCGGGAGTTTTACTGCACGAAAGGCAAGCAAATAATGGACTTTCTCTGGCCAATCAAATGGGTTATTGAACTAATCCTGGTTAGTTTCCACACCCTATTCACGTGGATGGGCATGGGCCCGGCTCAGGGCATCACCTGGGTTCTTGCCATAACCGGACTTGTATTGGTAGTCCGCGCGGCCATGATCCCGCTGTTTGTTCGCCAGATCGTGAGTCAGCGAAACATGTTGGTGGTCCAGCCAGAATTGCAGAAACTTCAGAAGAAGTACAAGGGCAAGACCGACCCAGATTCGCGCCAGGCGTTCGCTAAAGAGCAGATGGACCTCTACAAGAAGTACAGCGCTAACCCATTGAGCAGCTGTTTGCCACTTCTGGTTCAGATGCCAATCTTCTTTAGCCTTTTCTCTGTTCTCAGCGAGTCCCAGAAGGGCAAGGCCGGTGTGGGCTGGTTGAGCAAAGACCTAGCCGTGGCTTTCGCCGATTCCAGCATCTTTGGTGCGCACCTAAAGGACACCTTCATGACTGAGGGTGCGAGCATCACTGTGAAGATTTTGGCTGCAACCATGATCGTTTTGATGACCGCTTCGCAGTTCATCACTCAGCGTCAGATTCTGGCCAAGAACCAGAACCCGGCTGCTATGACCAGCCAGTACGCACAGACTCAGAAGATAATGCTTTATGTCTTCCCAATCATCTTTGCTATCTCTGGTGTTGCCTTCCCACTGGGTGTAATGACCTACTGGCTGGTTTCCAACTTCTGGACCATGGGTCAGCAGTTCATTGTGATCCGCAACATGCCAACCCCTGGTTCCGAGGCCCACAAGGCCCGCGAAGCTCGCTTGGCCAAGAAGGGCAAGACCTCTGCCCCAGCAGCCATCGTTGCCGCCGAAGGCTCTGAACCAGCTGAACCGGTGAAGACCCAACGTGCGCAGCCGGTGTCAAAGACCCGCGCCAAGAAAAACGTTAAGTAATCAATCGATAGACCTGGTGTCTAAGAACAGGATTTAAACATGAGCGAAGAACTAGAAACTACTGTTGCTGAGCAAGAGATCGATTCGACCGAGGCAGAGCCAAGTAGCTCGTTGAAGGCCCTAGAGGACGAAGGCGACATCGCTGCCGACTACATCGAAGAGCTCCTAGATATCTTTGACCTTGACGGCGATATTGACATCGATGTTCGCCAGGGACGCGCTTACCTTGCTGTTACTAGCGAGCAGAGCACCAACCTACGTTTGCTATCTAACCCAGACACCGTAGAGGCCTTGCAGGAGTTAACTCGCCTGGCAGTCCAGACCAAGACCGGCAACTACAGCCGTTTGATTCTGGACATCGGTGGTTCCCGCGATGCCAAGATCGACGCGCTTGGCAAGATTGTGGAGCGGGCAATAGCTAAGGCACAGGACACCGGCAAGTCGGTTCCTCTAAAGCCAATGTCTTCCTACGAGCGCAAGCTGGCACACGACATCATCGCTGACGCTGGTCTGGTTTCAGAGTCTGAGGGCGAAGGCAAAGATCGCCACATCGTCATCAAACTTTCCTAATGTTTCACGTGAAACATGTCTGAGGATTTTGAACTAGAAATCGAACCGGCTTCGGCGGAGGCCATCTTTGGCGCTGGCATTGGCCAAGCCCGAGACTACGCAACCAACTTGGTTTTGGACGCAGACCTTCTTGGCCTGCTGGGCCCCCGAGAGATGCCTAAGCTCTGGACCAGGCACATCCTAAACTCGGCGGTGGTCTCGGAACTGCTGCTTGCAGGTTCAAAGGTTGCCGATGTTGGTTCTGGTGCAGGCCTCCCGGGAATCCCCATGGCGATTGCAAGACCGGACGTTAAGTTCGTGTTGATCGAGCCAATGGAGCGACGCGCAAGTTGGCTTGAGAAGCAGGTAGAAGAACTCGAACTCAAAAACGTGAAAGTTCGCCGTGCAAGAGCCGAAGAAATCGAAGCTCACACCTTTGATGTTGTAACCGCAAGAGCCGTCTCTGCTTTGCCAAAATTACTTCGGCTTACCGTGCCATTGCTCAAACCGGGCGGTGCCGTTTTGGCCCTCAAAGGCAGCAAGGCTCAGGATGAGATCACGGAGTCCCTCAGTTTGCAAAAGAAACTGAAAATCAAGAGTTTCGACATTCTTTACACAGGAGAGGCCCACTTGGCCGAACCAACGTTGGTAGTAGTAACTAGGCTTATCTGAGATTGGAGTATCGAATGTCTCAGCAAGATTTGGCGGCACCCGCACTCATTCAGCTAACCGTTGAAGCAAGTGTTCGTGAAGGTTTGGGTTACCCAAATCACCGCATCGATGGCTCAATCGTGCCTACCGGTTGGTTAAACAATCAGCCCGAAAACCTCATGGGCATTGGGAACAGCACTCAGTCTCTAGCTGGCAAGTCCGAGTCCGGGAGTTAATGTTTCACGTGGAACAATTCAACTCAAACTTCGATGACACCCCTCTTGCAAAAGAGCTTTCTAGCAATTCCGGTCGCCTTAAGGCAATTGCCAACGCAACAGTGAAGAAGCCTGCCACCACCAGGATTTTTACGATCAGCAACCAAAAGGGTGGTGTGGGTAAGACCACCACAGCGGTTAACCTGGCCGCTGCCTTGGCCCAAAAGGGTTTGAGCGTTTTGGTCATAGATCTAGACCCGCAGGGTAATGCTTCAACCGCATTGGGAATCGACCACCACTCCGGGGTCAAGGGCATCTATGAGGTTCTCACCGAGGGCGAGAAACTGGCGAACGTGATTTACAAGAGCCCGGTAATGGACAATCTGTACTGTGTTCCTGCGTCAATCGATTTGGCTGGTGCAGAGATGGAGTTGTTCTCTGGTTTCGACCAACATGAGCGCAACTTTAGACTCCGTCAGGCCATCGATGTCTTCATGAGTTCTGGCGTAAAGAAGCCCGACTACGTCTTTATTGACTGTCCGCCGAGCCTCGGGCTGTTAACTGTAAACGCTTTCAGTGCTGCCACCGAAGTTCTAATACCCATTCAGTGCGAGTATTACGCGCTAGAAGGCCTCAGCCAGCTCCTTAGAAACATCACACTGATTCAGCAACACCTGAATCCAAAGTTGGTTCTCAGCACCATCTTGCTAACCATGTTCGACAACCGCACAAACCTCTCCACGCAGGTCTCAGACGACGTTCGAGAGCATTTCCCTAACCAGGTGCTAAACGCGGTCATTCCGCGCTCTGTGAGGGTCTCAGAGGCCCCTAGCTACCAGCAGCCGGTCATCACCTACGATAAGACTTCGCCAGGAACCATTGCCTACCTAGAAGCGGCAATCGAACTGGCAAACAGAGGAGCATAGCAATGGCAGAGAAAAAGGGCGGCCTGGGCCGAGGCATTGGGGCACTAATCCCAACCAGCGATATTCCTGGCGAGCGTCCGATGGACGTTTTCTTTCCTTCGGCTGCAGAGCAGGCAAATGCCGCAACCGACCTAGTTGCGGTTCCTGGCGCACGCTTTGGCCACCTCGACATCAAGTCAATCGTTCCTAATGCCCGTCAGCCAAGAGCCGTGTTCGAGCCCGAGGCTTTCGCCGAGCTAGTGCACTCGATTCGTGAACTTGGAGTTCTGCAGCCAATCGTGGTTCGCCCGTTGGGCGTCCAAGATGGTCAGCAGACCTATGAGCTAATCATGGGTGAGCGTCGTTTGCGCGCCAGCAAAGAAGTTGGGCTAACCAAGATTCCAGCGGTCATCCGTGAAACGGCCGACGAAAACATGCTTCGCGATGCCCTACTCGAGAACCTGCACCGCAGCGATCTAAACCCACTAGAAGAAGCCAGCGCTTACCAGCAGCTACTAGAAGACTTTGGTATCACCCAAGACGAACTAGCGAACCGCATCGGCCGAAGCCGCCCAAGAATCACCAACACCATTCGCCTGCTGAAACTGCCAGCCGATGTTCAAAAGAAGGTCGCTGCCGGAGTTCTCAGCGCGGGCCACGCAAGAGCTATCTTGGGTGCCGCATCCGAAGAACGCATGATTTACTGGGCCAACAAGGTAATCACCGAAGGACTTTCGGTGCGTTCGCTCGAAGAGGCCATTGCCCTAGACAAAGGCGCCAACTCAGCCAAGGGCGGAGCTACGATCACCCGCGGTGGTCGCAACGCGCTGCTTTCCGAGATGGCAGAGACCCTATCAGACAAGTTCAGCACTAACGTGCGCATTGTTTTGGGTAAGAAAAAGGGTCAGCTAATCGTGGACTTTGCTACCGTTGCAGACCTAAAGCGTATCCTGACCGAAATGGGTCAGGACCAAAACTAACCTCGGCCGCGAAGGGCTGCCTGAGCTAGACCCAGGTAAACCTGGCCAAGAGTCGATCCGGTGGCCACAATCGCCTGTGGCAACAAGGACGTCTCGGTAAGACCGGGAACCACGTTCGCTTCCAGGAACCACGCCACGCCCTGGGCATCGATAATCATGTCGATTCGCGACAGGTGACGCAAACCAAGAGCCTCGTGAGCCGAAATAGCCATGGCTGCGGCCTTGGCAGAAATGTGGTTGTCGAGACGAGCCGGCACAAAGTAGTTCGTCTCTCCCGCAACGATGCGCTGTTCGTAGCCGAATTCACCGTTCGCGGCTTCGATTTCCACAGCGGGAAGCGCGATAGGACCGGCACCCTCATTGATCACCGAAATCGCCAGCTCAGTACCGGAAACAAATTTCTCGATTACCGCTACATCGCAGTAAACATAGGCATCTACCATGGCGCGGGACAGCGATGCGAGGTCGTGCACAATTGTGACTCCCTGAGCAGATCCGCTGCGGGCGGGCTTGACCACAACAGGGAAAGCAAGGGCGTTAGAGACGTGCTGTAGAACTGTTTCTGCGTTTAGTTCCCTAAAGGTCTCTTTGGGTAGGGTCACCGAAGGCGGGGTCTGAATACCTGCGCGCTGAACCAGAATCTTGGCGATCGACTTATCCCAAGCCAATCGGGCAGCATCCGCGCTGGCACCCACGAAAGGAACACCGCTCAGGGTCAAAATATCTCTAAGTGCGCCGTCCTCGCCCGAGGCGCCGTGCAAAGTCGGCCAGATTACATCCGGGGCATCCTGAGCGATGTAGTTGAATAGCTGGTCGTCTGGTTCGCGGATTACCACCTGAGCACCGGCATCGGTGAGGGCATCTGCCACGCGGCGGCCACTCTTCAGTGAGATATCGCGTTCGTGCGAGATTCCGCCGGCTAGGACAAGAATCTTTAGGTGGTCTAGCTTCTTGGAACCTGGAATCATTTGGCGCCTCCGGATTTGCTCACAAAGGTGTCTAGCAGTTCGGTCTGCAAATTAATCACCGATGACAACCGCTTGATACCTAGTTTGATGTTATCTGGCGTTGGATAGCAGAAACTGATTCGAAGGTTGTTGTGTCCGGAACCATTGGCAAAGAACGCCGTTCCAGGGGTGTACGCAACAAGTTCCTTGACCGCCAACGGAAGCATTGCCTTGGAGTCCACTCCCTCTGGCAATGTGACCCAAAGGTAGAACCCGCCGTCTGGGCGAGTGGTCCTGAGGCTAGGAAGGTATTCCTTCATGGCCGACAACGCGGCATCGCGGCGCTCACGATACACACCACGGAAAGTGTCGATCTGACCTTGCCAGTCGGCCTTTGCCAGGTATTCGCTGATCAACATTTGACTAAATGAACTTGGGCTCAAAATAGCCGATTCATTGGCTAGTACTAGCTTGTCTCGGATTGCCGGCGGGGCTAGAACGTAGCCCACACGGAAACCAGGCGCAAAAATCTTGCTGAAAGAGCCCAGGTAGATCACGCAGTCGTCTTCGAACGAACGCATGGCATTTGGCGGCTTCTCGCCAAAGTAAAGCAGCCCGTAGGGGTTGTCTTCCAGAATCAGAATGTGTTCGCGCTTGCAAATCTCAACTATCCGGTGACGACGTTCCTCCGTGAGGGTCACGCCCGAAGGATTACCAAAGTTCGGCACCAGGTAGAGGAACTTGATCCTGCGGCCCTCGGCTCGCAGACGA
This sequence comes from Microbacteriaceae bacterium, assembly GCA_947373155.1. Lineage (GTDB taxonomy): Bacteria > Actinomycetota > Actinomycetes > Actinomycetales > Microbacteriaceae > Rhodoluna. The sequence goes on from CANBWO010000011.1 coordinate 17,196, forward strand.
ACGATAGCCTCCTGCAGTGCCTCGGGATCCATTCCGTCGTCATCGGTGTGGACATGTTCCACGTGGGCCTCGTAGTGTCTGAAAATGCCCAGCGCACCAACGTAGGAAGGCGATTCGGCCAGAACCACATCGCCGGCATCCAAGAAAAGACCGCCTAGAAGATCCAGTCCCTGCTGGCTTCCGGTGGTGATAACAATGTCCTCAACGCTGCTGGCGATACCCTCAAGAGCCATGAGTTCGCGAATCTGCTCACGAAGTTGAAGATCGCCTTGGCCACCGCCGTATTGCAGGGCCAGGTTGCCACGACTTGCCATCATGGTGTCAAACGAAGACTCGAGGAGCTCCTTAGGCAGAGCCGAAACGTAAGGCATACCACCGGCTAAGGAAACCACTTCTGGTCTACTAACCACCGCAAACAGCGCTCGCACCTCGGAAACCGAGAGAGTGTTCGCGCGCGCCGCGTAGGAATCCAACCAGTGGTCGAAGTTGTTGCCCTGCGGTGTTGTTTCGGTCATGTCCCCTGCTCCAAAAATGGGTATTCCTACAAGATTAGTAAAAAACCCGTCTGACCACACTTGGGGTGGGCCAGACGGGTTACGAAAACCTGAGCTGTTAGCCCAAGAACTCCGCGAGCTCGTTTACTAGGATCGGCTTTGGCTTGGCGCCAACCATGCTCTTCACAAGCTGTCCACCCTGGAAAACCTGAAGTGCTGGAATGCTGGTGATGCCGTACTGCATTGCAAGAGCCTGCTCTTCGTCTACGTTCACCTTGACGATTTCGATCTTGCCAGCGTACTCGGCGGCAATCTGGTCGAGAATCGGGGAAACCTGACGGCAAGGACCACACCACTCGGCCCAGAAGTCAACAAGTACCGGGGTGCTCTTGTCGAGTACGTCGGCTTTAAAGCTGGCGGTGGTTACGTTTTTTGCGGCGCTCATTACAACTCCTGTTTGTCTTGATAAAAGTCTATGTTTTGGTTTGGCTAGGTTTGGGCTTGAAACGGAAAAAACCGTTAGTGATCTGCCAGGTAGTGCTCGGCATCAAGGGCTGCAACACAACCCGAGGCCGCCGCGGTGATGGCCTGACGATAAGTCGGGTCAATCACGTCTCCAGCAGCAAATACACCAGGCAGGCTGGTCTTGCTACTGCGTCCTTCAACCGCGATGAACTTCTCGGCTGTTAGTTCTACCTGGTTTTCAACCAGCCAAACTCGTGGATCGTTACCAACGGCGATGAAAAGGCCGTCTAGGTCTAGGTTTTTGGTGGCACCATTTACGGTGTCGCGGAGGGTGACACCGGTCAGTTTGCCCTCGCCAAGAAGCTCTGCAACCTCCGAGTTCCAGACAACCTCAATCTTTGGGTTGTTCAGCGCGCGGTCTTGCATGATCTTGCTGGCCTTGAAGGTGTCGCGACGATGAATGAGGTAAACCTTGCTGGCAAAGCGGGTTAGGAAGTTAGCTTCCTCCATTGCGCTGTCGCCGCCACCCACAACAGCGATGGTGCGCTCACGGAAGAAAAAGCCATCGCAGGTGGCACACCAAGAGACACCGTGGCCACTTAGTTCCTTCTCCTTTGGAAGCCCAAGTTCGCGATAAGCGGCTCCTGTGGCAAGGATTACGGTCTTTGCCTCGTAGGTTACTCCGCCGCCAGTTTTCACAATCTTTACGTCGCCCTTGAGGTCAACTTCGATTACGTCGTCTAGCAAAACCTCGGTGCCAAAGCGCTCGGCCTGTGCCTGGAAGTTAGCCATGAGCTCAGGACCCTGAAGGCCATCTGGGAAACCAGGGAAGTTCTCCACCTCGGTGGTCTTCATTAGTTCGCCACCGGACTCAACGCTGCTAGCAATCAGAAGCGGATTCATACCTGCGCGAGCGGTGTAGATGGCTGCGGTGAAGCCGGCTGGGCCTGAGCCAATGATGATGACGTCGCGCAAGGGGTCTCCTGTGGGTTGGATTACATTCCAAAGCCCATTTTAGCGACCGATTATTCCCCGAATCTTTGCCGCCACTGGCTTAGCTAGCTCTGCCACAAGTTTTACTTCCGGCGCTCTAATCAGCACCAGCGTGAGCACAAAGCCCAACAGAATGGCTAGCCCGGTTATCATCGATGCAATCACTGCGCCCAGAACGCTGTGCATGGAAAAACTGGATTCCGTGGTGCCGCCAAGCAACTGAAGAACCAGTTGACCTAGCAAGCCACCGACTAGAGCGGCAATTGCGAAACGCAAGATGCTACTGAATAGGCCCTGTCCAAACACCCCGATACGTTTGCGCAGAATCACATAGCCCAGAAGGGCCTGCACCGAAACCGTGGCGCTGGTGAGGAGAGCCAGATCGGCAACTCTCTGTGCCGGAGCCACGGTGTTCAGAATCAAAAGCGAACCCAGAATGTACAAACCGGACTGGACCACGGCAATCCAAAAAGGAGTCTTGGTGTCTTCTAGGGCATAAAAAGCCTTTTGCAGGAAGAACCCGATACTGAAAGGCAGAAGTCCTACAAGGAAACAGATCAAGACACTTCCCAGAGCCAAAGTGGAGTCATATTCCCCAACAAATACGCGACTGATTGGATACGCGATTTGAGTCAATGCAACGCTAGCCAGAATGCTGATTAGCGAAGTTACCTTTAGCCCGCTCAGCAGGTCCGCCTTCACCAAATCCATAGCTTGGTTGTTTGCATGGGTGCTGATCCGAGTGAAGTAAACCGTTGCCAGGCTCACAGTAAAAATCGAGTGCGGGAGCATAAAAATCAACCACGCAATGCCCGACGCGGCAACCGAGGCAACTGCGACTCCGTTTCGGCCGGCTACAGCACTCGATGCCACCGAGCTTTGAAAGATGCCCGCAATTTGCGTCACAAGTACCATGGCCAGAGTCCAGATGCCCGCCTTTAGAGCCGGTCTCATGCCAAACCCACGCCACCTAAAGTTCGGCTTAAAGTTGATGCCGATTCGGCGCCAGCTCACAAACAAAATCGCCGCCTGTGAGGCGACTCCCAAAGTAGCGGTGCCTGCCAGTAGCGAAATCTGGCTGATTCCCCACGTTTGCATGGACTTCTGACCGGTTGGGTCCATGCCAAAGAACCAGATGTAGGCACCCATGCCCAGCAACGCAACCACGTTGTTCAAAACCGGAGCCCACATGTACGGTCCGAACTCGCTTCGGGAGTTCAGTACCTCGCCCAACATCGAGTAGATGGCGTAAAAGAACAGTTGAGGCAGGCACCAGTAGGCAAAGGCAACCGCCAGGGCTAGCTGCTCGGGTTTCCAGCCACTCGTGTAAATGTTCACCAAGATCGGTGCCGCCACCGTGGCAATCACAGTGATTGATCCGAAAACCACAATTCCCATGGTCAGTAGGCGGTTAATGTAGCCGGCACCGCCATCGGGGTGATTTCTGGCTTTTACCAACTGCGGAACCAGGACGGCATTCAAAACACCACCGGCGATGATGGCGTAAACGTTGTTTGGAAGTTGGTTGGCAATACCGAAGGCGTCGGCCGCGTTAGTTGTGACACCGAGCATGGCAGCCAGCAATACAGCACGCGCAAAACCCAGCACGCGGCTGATGATTGTGCCGCTAGCCATAATCAGGCTTGAGCGAGCAACGCTCATGGCAATCTCCTATAGGTTTGCGTTTTTCAGTGCCCTACGGGCTCTGATTCGCTTGGCTCTGGTTCTAAGGACACCCGCAACACCAAGCCCGGCAATCAGAATCACAAATCCGCTGATCAGGCTTTCTTCTACCTCGGCATTGATGGTGAGCCTTAAATCAACCGCTGGGCCGAGGGGCAAACCCGAAAATGTGGTTAGCCAGGCCTTTAGCGGCACATCGCCGTCGGCTATTGCGCTTACCGGTACCTGCGCCACGTAGGTGGTATTGGCCGGAACTGTTACTTCGATGGCCGCAGGGAACAGAGCCCGAAGGTTAGAGGGAGCAACGTGGACCTGAACCCGAATTTCTTGCGGGTAATCGTTACGGATGGAAATCGGTAGCTGGCTGGAACGAGAAACCAAGTGGATGCTGGATCCGGGGACGATTCGAATCGCAAAGCCAGGAAGTTCCTTGGTTTTGCTGGCTGCGGAGGCTGGAGTTGCGCCTGCAAACAGAACCAGCACTAGGGCAAGAATCGCGGTTACCCGTGAAACATTTCTGGACAAAAGAGTTCCGCGCATCATTGGTTGCGCTCCACCCACTCCACTACTCCACGGGCCATTCGGCGCTCGTTTTCGTGAGCCAGTTTTTGGTTGAGGTCATCGATGTTGAACCAGCGCACATCCACAGCTTCGTGGTTTGGGTCGCCTTCCACAGTGAGATCGCCACCGGTTTGCTTCATCAAGAAATGGTGCACGGTTTTTGCAATCAACTTGCCGGAGGCAGCGAACTCGTAGTTGATGGTGCCAAGGGTGCTGAGGATTTCGGCTTTCAGACCGGTTTCTTCCTCGATTTCACGAACCGCTGCTTGTTCCAGCGACTCCTGGCCTTCTGGATGGCCCTTCGGAACACACCAATCGATGCGCCCGGAGCGGGAGAGGCGACCGATTAGGGCCACCCGTTGCGAGCCGTCGGCTGCCAATACAAAACCGCCGGCAGAGGTCTCTTCCACCCGCACAAGGTTGGCTCTGGATCGGCGTTCGGTCATGGTTTCAAGCCTAGAGCCATAAGTCTGTGAGAAACTGAAAGCCATGCAATCCGTGGCTCAGGCGTTGGCAAATCTAAACGAACTCACAGCAAGTGAGTTGTTTTTGCGTTTGGGGCGGATATTTGCCGAGGCGGGAAAAGAGCTAGCCCTGGTGGGAGGCCCGGTCCGAGATGCCTTTCTTGGGCGTAAATCGCCTGATCTAGACTTCACTACCAACGCACTCCCAGACGAAACCATCGCCATTCTCAAGGGCAACGTGGACACCTGGTGGGACATCGGTAAAGAGTTCGGAACCATCGGTGCCCGCATTGGCAACGACACGGTTGAGATCACCACCTACCGAGCCGATGAATACGACGCGGATAGCCGTAAACCCCTAGTGGCTTTTGGCAAGAGCCTGGAAGCCGACCTATTCCGACGCGACTTCACCGTTAATTCCATGGCACTGCGCCTTCCGGAGCAGGTATTTGTGGATCCAACCAACGGTTTGCAGGATTTGCTAGACGGTGTTTTGAAGACGCCGATTGAACCTGAAATTTCTTTCAGCGATGATCCACTGCGAATGATGCGAGGGGCCAGGTTTGCCAGTCAGCTGGGGTTCGAAATCGAGCCAGCCACCTTTGAGGCCATGAAGCAGATGACCGATCGCCTGGCGATTGTTAGCGCGGAGCGAATTCAGGCTGAGTTCGTCAAGTTGATGCTCGGGGCAAACCCGCGCCTGGGTCTTGAGGCCCTAGTGGACAGCGGCTTAGCTCATGTGGTTTTGCCTGAGCTTCCGGCTTTGCGCCTAGAGAGCGATGAGCACCACCACCACAAAGATGTTTATGAACACACATTGATGGTGGTTGAACAGGCCATTGACTACGAAAAGGATTACGGCTTAGACGGCGATTTTGTGTTGCGTTTTGCCGCTCTGCTTCACGACATTGGCAAACCCGCCACTCGCCGGCTCGAAGATGGTGGGGCAGTTAGCTTCTATCACCACGATGTGGTTGGCGCAAAGCTTGCCAAAAAGCGCATGCGGGAACTGCGTTTTGACACTGATACCACCAAGGCCGTGGCGCATCTGATTGAGCACCACTTGAGATTCTTCGGCTACAGCGACCAGCCTTGGACAGACTCAGCCGTGCGTCGTTACGTTCGAGATGCGGGCGACCAGCTGCACAGGCTGCATGCGTTGACCCGTGCGGATGTCACCACCAGAAACAAGCGGAAAGCCGATCGACTGGCTCACGCGTATGACGACCTAGAGGCTCGAATCGCCCACCTCGCCCAAGAAGAAGAGCTAAACGCGCTTCGACCTGACTTAGATGGCACCCAAATCATGGAGATTTTGGAGATTCGCCCTGGGCGTGAGGTTGGTGAGGCCTACCAGTTCCTTATGGAGCTTCGGCTTGAAGAAGGCTCGATTGGTGCCGAAGAGGCCAAAAAACGCTTGCTTGCTTGGTGGCAGGCAAGGTAGTCTAGAAAGGTTGCGCCAGCTTTGCCATTCGGCAGAGTGGGCGTTATCAAATGCACATACCCTCCTGCCATGGAAGTCCCATGGCCGTTCTAGTCCAAAGGAGGTGGGTTAGTCATGCATAAGTACGAGCTAATGGTTCTGCTCGACCCAACAGTCGAAGAACGTACCGTCGCTCCAAGCCTCGACAAATTCCTCAATGTAATCCGCAACGGTGAAGGCACCGTTGACAAGGTTGACATTTGGGGCCGTCGTCGTCTTGCCTACGAAATCGCTAAGAAGACCGAAGCTATCTACGCAGTCATTCAGTTGACCGCGAAGTCGGCAGATGTTGTAGAGCTTGACCGCCAGCTAAAGCTGTCGGAAGCCGTTCTACGCACCAAGGTTCTACGCGCCAACGAGGCAATCGTAAACATCAATCCAGTAGACGTTCCAGAGGTTTCGGCCGCTGAACTTGCAGCTGAAAAGCCAGTCAAGACCCGTTCTGCACGTCCAGCCAAGAAGGCAAGCGAGTAAAGATTATGGCCGGGGAAGTTAACGTCACGATTGTCGGCAACCTTGCCGCAGATCCAGAACTGCGTTACACCCAGGGTGGCGTCGCCGTCACTTCGCTGCGTGTAGGTTCAACTCCACGCACCTTCAACCGCACCACCAGCGCTTGGGAAGATGGCGAAACCGTTTGGGTTCGTTGCACCGCTTGGCGTGAATTGGCAGAAAACATTGCCAACTCGCTGCACAAGGGTTCCCGAGTAGTAGTGACCGGTCGAATGAAGGCTCCATCTGCTTACCAGGCAGCCAACGGCGAAGCACGCGCTTCGCTAGAGCTCGAGATTGAGGACATCGGTGCATCGTTGCTTCGCGCAACCGCCGTAGTCACCAACCGTGTTCGCGAAGGCGGCTCAGCAGCAGTGAGCAACGGCAACCCATGGGGCGATGCTCCAGCAACCCCATCCCGTAACTCAGCACCTGCAACCGACGCCTGGGCAAACCCAGGCACCGGATCCGGCGCTGACGACACCCCGTTCTAAATCTTTAGAAACTTTTTAAGGAGAATCAAATGGCTGCAAAGAGCGACCCACGTCGTAAGCCACGCAACGCAAAGAACGCCAAGCTTGCCCCTGTAAAGGCAATCCGTGTTGGCGTAATCGACTACAAGGACATCGCTACCCTGCGTAAGTTCCTATCGGACCGTGGAAAGATCCGCGCCCGTCGCATCACCGGTGTCTCTGTACAGGAGCAGCGCCTAATTGCCCGTGCCATCAAGAACGCTCGCGAGGTAGCTTTGCTTCCTTACGCAGGCGCTGGCCGCTAAGGAGTAATCGAATGTCAAAGCTAATCCTGACTACCGAGGTAACTGGCCTCGGCGCCGCTGGCGATGTTGTAGAGGTAAAGAACGGTTACGCACGTAACTTCTTGCTACCTCGCGGCTTCGCTGTTGTATGGAGCAAGGGTGGCGAGAAGCAGATCGAGCAGATCCGCGCAGCTCGCGACGCTCGTGCTCTAGCTACCGTAGAAGAAGCACAGACCCTAAAGGCTTCGCTAGAAGCCGCAACCATCAAGCTAGCCATCAAGGCTGGAGTTGGTGGCCGTTTGTTCGGTGCTGTCAAGACCGTCGACGTTGCAAAGGCTGTTGCCGCTGCAGGTCTAGGCGAGATCGACAAGCGCAAGATCGAGTTCATTGCACCGATTCGCACCACTGGTGCTCACGTTGCAACCGTTCGTTTGAACAGCGACCTAAGCGCAAAGCTCAACCTTCAGGTTGTAGCTGCCAAGTAGTTTCAAAGCTAGAGCGGGTGACCATTTTGGTCACCCGCTTTTGCTTTCCCGGTTTAACCGCAGGTAAAGGACTATCGCAAACCGAACCAGAATTGGTTCGCTTTACCGAAAAGTTATCCACAACTCTCTACCTTAGGTTTAGGGTTTGGCTAATTACTTATCCACAGTTCTACAACCCTTTATTTATAAGGGCTTCCAGCCTGTTTCCACAATTACTCCACAGGGTTATCAACAAGTTATCGACAGGTCTTACGGCGTGTTTCCACAGTTATCCACAGCTCTGTGCACAGGGTTGGTTGAAGGTTAAATGTCGGTGACCAATGCTATGACTGAAGTATTAGGTCTTAAGGAGATCAACATGAGTTTGGCTGCAGTGCCACCCCTAGAGCAGAACCTCGGTCAGCGAGTCCTGCCTAGCGATATGTTGGCCGAACAAAGCACATTAGGCGGCATGTTGCTCTCCCAAGAGGCCGTGGCGGAGGTATTCGAGCAGGTCAAAGCCGCAGACTTCTACGCGCCAAAGCATGAGCTCATTTTTGAGGCAATCGTTAACCTTTACAGCAAGGGTGAACCAACAGACGTAATCACAGTCACAGACGAACTGGTCAAGAGCGGAAACCTGGTTCGAGCCGGCGGCGCAGATTACCTACACACCCTCACTTCCATCGTTCCAACCGCAGCTAGCTCAGCCTTCTACGCGGCAATCGTTAAGGAAAAGTCGATTCTGCGCCACCTAGTAGAGGTTGGTACTCGGATCGCACAGATGGGCTACAGCAATGAGGGCGAGGTAGAAGACCTAGTCAACTCGGCTCAGGCCGAGGTCTACGGTGTAGCCCGTGCCAACGCCACAGACGAATTCAGCACCCTGGGGGATTCACTCCAGGCTGCCATCGATGATATTGAACTGGCTCAGAACCGTGGAGGTGAGCTGGTTGGGGTTCCTACCGGCTTTGCGGAACTAGACGAACTTACTCACGGCCTTCACCCGGGTCAGCTAATCATCGTTGCGGCTCGTCCTGCTGTCGGTAAGTCAACGCTCGCGGTCGACTTCATCCGAAACGCGGCTATTCGTTACAACAAGCCAGCCATTTTCTTCTCGCTTGAAATGGGGCGGTCCGAAATCGCCATGCGTATGCTCAGTGCCGAAACCAGCATTCCGTTGCAGAGCATGCGAAAGGGAATGGTCGATAACAGCGACTGGACCAAGATCGTTTCGGTTCGTAGTCAGCTAAACAGCGCACCGCTTTACATCGATGACAGCCCAAACCTCACACTTGTGGAGATTCGTGCCAAGTGTCGTCGTCTGGTCAAGCAGTACGGCCTCAAGTTGATCGTTATCGACTACCTGCAGTTGCTCACCAGCGGTAAGAAGGTAGAAAGTCGTCAGCAAGAAGTATCCGAGTTCAGCCGCTCGCTCAAGTTGCTGGCCAAAGAACTCAACTTGCCGGTTATCGCTATCTCTCAGCTAAACCGACAAAGCGAACAGACCAAGGACAAGAAACCTGATATCTCGCAGCTGCGTGAGTCTGGCTCGCTAGAACAAGACGCCGATGTGATTATCTTGCTCCACAGAGAAGGTATTGGTGAAAAGGATCACCCACGTTCCGGCGAGGCCGATCTGATTCTGGCCAAGCAGCGAAACGGCCCAACCGGAACCATTACCGTTGCCTTCCAGGGCAGGTACTCGCGTTTTGCAAATATGAAGGCCTAGCGGTTTTCGGCTAGCCATTGCCCTGGGGCACCTTATTTTTGGTCCAACCCAAGCAGTATTTGTGAAACGATAGAACCGTGCGACTCTTACTAATCCTGCGTGCGGCGGTATGCCTAGAAGTAGGCCTCATCGTCACGTTTTCGCAGAGCCACAGCATCCAGGTTGGCCTTTTGGCACTTACCAGTTTTGGCGTTGGCTATGCCATGGTCTCCGTCTTCACCTCCCTGTTGCAGCGCAAGAAACTAGCTGAACTAGACAGCGTGGTTATTACTGCGCTGGCACTAATCGTTGGTCTTGCTGCGGCAAATACTCCTGTGGATCAGGACCACCTGTGGTTCAGATTGCTGGTGGTGGGTTGGGGCTTGCTTTCCGGCGGCTACGACCTATTCAAGGCTCGCAAGTTAGGCTTCAAGACTCCTCGTGGCAAGGAGTACAGCGTAAGTGCTGTCTTGGCGTTGGCCCTCGGTCTCTTGTACCTACTCATCCAGTTAGACGAAGTGGGTTCCGTGGGATTCTTTGGTGCTTACATGATTCTCTGTGCGGTCCATTTTGGAATTTCTGCAGCATCCGAAACCAGTCCAAAGGCTTAGGGTTAAACAATGACCAATCCAAATACCAAAATCGGCGTGAACGTTTACCTGGCTCTGTCTTTCATCTCTGCCGTAGTGGTTGGTCTTATTGCTTGGGGAGGCTTGCGCGACCTGGGCAAGACTCTGATCTGGGCTGGCGTCACTTTTATCGTTGTTTTGGTTGGAATCGCAACCTTGGCACTCACCGTGAAAGACGACGAGCACGATCCGAATCAGCCGCGCCTCAAGTAGCACGCGAAAAACTTAGAAAAATACCCCGACTCAAATCGAGCCGGGGTATTTCTTCGCTGAAACCAGCGTCACTTCTGAATGCGTGCCGCCAAATCTGATGCCACGCCAACATAGGTCTGTGGCTTTAGAGCCAGCAGTCGGTCTTTGGCTTCCTGCTGAAGATCAAGGCCGTTCACAAAGGTGATTAGGTCCTCGCCACCGATTCGCTTGCCACGGGTAAGTTCCTTGAGTAGTTCATAAGGGTTGCTAATGTTGCTGCGCCCAGCGGCAACCTCGGCACGAATCACGGTCTGAATGGCCTCGCCAAGTACTTCCCAGTTCTCCAGAAGGTCACTGAGTAGCACGCTCTCGCTGAGCTCCAACTGCCCAAGTCCGCGGGTTACGTTGTCCAGAGCCAAAACAGAGTGCCCAAGACCCAGACCGATGTTGCGCTGCGATGAGGAGTCGGTTAGGTCGCGCTGCATACGGCTCGTTACCAGGGTCTGAGCCAGACTCTCCAGAATGGCGTTGCTCAGTTCAAGGTTGCTTTCCGCGTTTTCAAAACGAATCGGGTTCACCTTGTGTGGCATGGTGCTGCTACCGGTAGCACCGGCTACCGGAATCTGCTTGAAGTAGTTCAGGCTGATGTAGGTCCAGACATCGGTGCATAGGTTGTGCAAAATTCGGTTGAACAAGGCCACCGATGAATACAGTTCTGCCTGCCAGTCGTGCGATTCAATCTGAGTGGTCAGCGGGTTCCAGGTAAGCCCCAGACCCTCCACGAAAATTTGTGATTCTGCTACCCAGTCAACGGTTGGCGCCGCAACCACGTGGGCGCTGAAAGTTCCGGTGGCACCGCTGAACTTACCAAGGTACTCGGCAGATTCGATTCGGGTGATCTGGCGCTGCAGGCGGTAGATGAAAACAGCAATCTCTTTGCCCATGGTGGTAGGGGTGGCTGGTTGGCCGTGGGTGCGGCTAAGCATTGCTACCTGAGCGTATTGCGCGCTCATCTGACGCAACTTGGTAAGCAGCGCCTCGGCCTTGGGAAGCCAAACCTGGTTGATTGAATCTCGTACCGTCACTGCGTAGGACAGATTGTTGATGTCCTCGCTGGTGCATGCAAAGTGGGTTAGTTCCAGAAGGTCGGTTCGACCCAACTGGGTAAGGCGCTCGCGGATGTAGTACTCGATCGCCTTCACGTCGTGCTGGGTAACCGCCTCGGTCTTGGCCAGCTCGGCAACATCGGCGTCGCCAAAGTTAGTCACCAATGCCCTAAGTGTTGCAATCTCGGTTTCGCTAAGTGCGCGACCAGTGCTCAGTACGTCGCGGTTGGCTAGGTGAATCAGCCACTCGACCTCTACATGGATGCGGGCTCGGTTGAGTCCGGCTTCGGAAAGGTGCAGGCCAAGGTCTGATACTGCGGCGCGGTAGCGCCCATCTAGAGGACTTAGCGGCTGGATTGAAAGATTACTCACCCCTCTATTTTGCCCTATCCACAATGCCTGCCTCGGGCGGGTTATGAACGGGTTTGAATCCTGGGGGTTTATCGCCGCCAATCGCCTCGCAAATTAGAAGCGTGATACCCGCCATTCAGACCCTGAACTGGGCTAAAAACTTGCTAACAGCCGCACACCCTTCATCGCTGGGATGGCAGGGACCGGCGGCGAACCAGTTGGCAAACAAACTACAAGAAATCCTGCACCAAATAGATTCGGCCTCCAGGGCAATCGAGTTGGTTTGGCTCGCAGAGCTGGCGCTGGAGGTCTGAAATTACTCAAAGAATCTTGGCCGATACTTTGGAAATCCAGAGGATTGCCGCCGTAGTTAGTTCGGCAATTATTGCCCTGGAAACCGAGGTGTTGAGCGCGCTTAGTCTCAGGCCCGTTTCGGGGGCAATCGCGTTAGCCGAAGTTGCGATTTTGCTGCAAAAGCTCAACCACCTCAGAGATTCTTGCCTTGCGGCGGCTAACTCCTACGACAGTTGCGAGCACTCGGTTCCCCTGAAACTACAAGATCTTGTGGCTACCGCGGTTCCGAACCTTGTGGCAACTGCTGTGCCTGTCTTGGCTGCGGTAGCCAGCCAACAGGCGTCTGTAATCCCCGGATTTAGTCGAGCAAATGTTTTTGCTGATCGCAAAGGTACATTCAGCCAGGTTGCCCCGGGTAATCTGCCAGATTTGTTGGCTCGGCTACAATCCACCGAACACCCGCAAGCTTTGCTCAGAGTGGAGCAGGTGCACACCTCTTCGGGAGCACGAGAGTTTATGGTTTACATTCCGGGAACGCGGCAGATGTCTTTTGTGCCAACTAATAACCCCTTTAACCTCACCAGCGCCGTAACTGCGATTGGTGCCACCGGTAAAGCTGCCTCGGAACGATCCGTTTTACTTGCGCTGAATAAGGCGGGCATTGGTTCTGTCAAGGGAGACACCGTTACCCTGGTCGGATACTCGCAAGGGGCGACCATCGCTGCAAACATTGCAAGCCGGCCACAGAGGTTCAACGTTCGTGGTTTGGTTTCGATAGCCGGACCCATATCGGCTCGCGACCTACCGCCATCGCTAAATGTGGCTGCACTTGAAAACTCCACTGATCCGGTGCCGTGGCTGGATGGTTCGGCCAACCCTGCTTCTGGAAATCTGGTAACGGCGCACATCGAGACGCCAACCGGATTAAACGGCCACGACCTGGTGGGTTACGGCCTAGACGCCAAGCGAATCGAAGGCAGCGATGCCGGGTTTGCCGCTTTCAAGCGAAAACTACAAGAAATCCTGCAGCCCAATCAAGGCAAGGCGGTGACCGGTGCCTGGTATGAACTCACCCAGAATCCTTGGCCTAAGTTCTAGCCATGCCACTTTGGATTTGGCGGTTCTAGCCACGTCCGCTTTGAGATGAGGGGCCAAGCCACGACCGCTTTGAGTTTGGGTACGCGACAACCTAGAGAATACGCAGAATCTTGAACGACCAGCGAGCAAAGAAACTGGACACGCTCATCACAATGGCTCCCAAAATGGCCCAACCGAAAGCAGCCCAGGTAAGACCGCTGGCACCAAAGCCATCGATGCTAAGTCCGCCACCGTGAATCTGGTTGCTCAAGAAGGTCACAAAAATCAGGATTCCGCCATTGATGGCAAAGGAGATCAAGCCAAAGGTGAGGATATAAATGGGGAACGCCAGAACCTTGATTACCGGTGCAACGATGGCGTTCACAAACCCAAAGATCGCGCCAATCAAAAGGTACGAAAGAATCAGGAACCACTCATTGGTGCCACCGTAGGGATGCATGGCAATTGCGGGCACCACAATCGTGGTCAGCCAAAGACCCAAGCCGTTGATAATACTTCCAACTACAAAACGCTTCATGGTTAGATTCTTTCACTTTCACAAGTAAATTGGTTTATGTGAGTACCCAAGACGCCTCGAATGTACCTATGGTGCAGTTCCTTTCTCCGGACGGCAAGCTGCATGTGCCAGAAGAATGGGCACACTATGGTGAATACCTAAATCGCCTAACCGAGGCCGATTACCTCAAGTTTTACCGCGACATGGCGCGCATTCGCCGTTTCGACAACGAGGCCACTGCGCTTCAGCGCCAGGGTCAACTGGGTCTTTGGATTCCGGCGATTGGCCAAGAGGCAGCACAGATTGGTTCGGGCTACGGAGTTGGCTCAAACGACCACATTTTCCCTAGCTACCGCGAACACGGTGTGGCCTTAACCCACGGAATCGACCTGATGTCGATTCTGAAGATGCTGCGTGGTGTTAACCACGGCGGTTGGAACCCAGACGAAACTCGTTTCCACCTCTACGCAATCGTGCTTGGCTCACAGGTATTGCACGCCACCGGCTACGCCATGGGTGTGAACTTTGATGGCCATGTTGCTACCGGTAACCCAGAGGTAGACCAGGCCGTAATCACCTACTTTGGCGATGGCGCAACCGCAGAGGGCGATGTCTCCGAGGGTCTGCTTTTCGCGGCTATCAACAAGACCCCGCAGGTATTTTTCTGCCAGAACAACCAGTGGGCAATTTCTAGTTCTACCGCCAGCCAAACCACCGTGCCGCTTTATCGTCGCGGTGAAGGCTTTGGAGTCAACGGAATTCGCATCGATGGAAACGACGTTCTGGCTAGCTATGCGGTGACCGCAAAGCACATGGATGATGCCCGCAACGGCCTTGGCCCATACCTGATTGAGGCTCTGACCTACCGCATTGGTGCACACACCACCAGCGATGACCCAACCAAGTACCGCACCAACGAGGAAGTTGAGTACTGGAAGGCGCGCGATCCATTGAAGCGCCTAGAGATTTTCCTGCGTGAGCAGGGTGTTGGTCAGGTTTTCTTCGACGACGTGGCTGCCTCGGGCGACGCCCTAGCCGAAGAGATTCGCCTGGCTACCTTTGCGTTGCCAAACCCACCGTTTGAAACCATGTTCAACCACGTTTACAGCGAACCTCACCCGCTGATCGAGGAACAGATGGCCTGGCTTGAGAACTATGAGGGATCCTTCGAAGCCGAGGGTCACCTAGCGCACCAGACCAGCTCGATTCAGATTATCGAGACCAACGATGTGATTCAGGTAAACCACGAAGGCGGTGCCGCATGAGCAACTTTGTAGAAATGCCAATCGCCAAGGCAATCAACGCGGGTCTGCGCCAGGCAATGGCTCGCGACCCTAAAGTTTTGTTATTCGGAGAGGACATCGCTGAACTTGGCGGTGTTTTCCGTGTCACCGAGGGCATTCTGAACCAGTTCGGCCCCAAGCGAATCATGAACTCCCCTATTGCGGAGTCCGGAATCGTGGGAACCGCTATTGGCCTGGCCATGCGTGGCTACCGTCCGGTGGTCGAGATTCAGTTCGATGGCTTCATTTTTCCCGCTTTCGACCAGATCACCACTCAGCTGGCAAAGATGCAGAACCGCTCCGAAGGTTTCCACCAGATGCCAGTGGTTATTCGCGTTCCATTCGGCGGCGGAATCGGTGCTGTTGAACATCACAGCGAAAGCCCGGAGGCATATTTTGCTCACACCGCCGGTTTACGCGTGGTTAGCCCAAGCAACCCGAACGACGCCTACTGGATGATTCAGCAGGCAATCGCCAGCAACGATCCAGTTATGTTCTTTGAGCCAAAGCGTCGGTACTGGCAAAAGGGCCCGGTAAACCTAGACACAGCACCGATGCCGCTGCACGCGGCTCGCGTCTTGCGTGAGGGAACCAGCGCCACTATTGCTTGCTACGGACCCATGGTTACCGTTGCTCTTCAGGCTGCCGAAATCGCGGCCGAGGAGGGCATCAGCCTAGAGGTAATCGACATTCGCAGCATTTCGCCGATTGACTTCACCACCATTGTTGACTCCGTCAAAAAGACTGGTCGTTTGGTGGTGGCCTCAGAGGCAAGCAACTTTGTGAGCGTGGCCGGTGAAATCGCGGCACGCGTTGCAGAGCAAGCTTTCTACCACCTTGAGGCACCGGTGCTTCGAGTTGGCGGATTCGACGTTCCTTATCCACCAGCCAAACTCGAAGAACTGTTCTTGCCAGACGCCGACCGCATCCTTGAGGCTGTCGACCGAATTTTGGCCTACTAGGAGGCAACCCCAAATGAGCCAGACTGCTTTCTTTAACTTGCCAGACGTTGGCGAAGGCCTGACCGAAGCCGAGATCGTTTCTTGGAAGGTCAAGCCAGGCGACGCAGT
>CANBWO010000012.1 GCA_947373155.1 Microbacteriaceae bacterium
GCAGCCGATGTGGTAGCGCTGGCGCGTTTTAGAGCACTCGACCTAAAGGTTGAAACCAAGCCAGATCGCAGCCCTGTCACCGATGCCGACAAGGCAACCGAGGCGGCCATCAAGGACATTTTGAACACGGAACGACCAGCCGATGGAATCATCGGTGAGGAATTTGGCAACAGCGGCAGCGTGGATCGCAAGTGGATTATTGACCCGATTGACGGCACCGCAAACTATTTGCGCGGGGTGCCGGTTTGGGCCACGCTGATTGCTCTCTCGATTGACCAAAAACCCGTGTTGAGCGTGGTCTCGGCACCGGCCCTCGGCCGTCGCTGGTGGGCCGCCCCAGGTGTTGGCGCCTGGACCAGAGACCTTGATGGCTCCGTGCGCGCACTGGCAGTGAGCGGCATTAGCGACCTAGAGCACGCTTCACTTAGCTACAACAATCTGCAGCTTTGGGACAGTTTTGGCTTCATGGAGCCGCTTATGAAGATGAGTCGCCAGGTTTGGCGAACCCGCGCCTACGGCGACTTTTTAAGCTACATGTACTTGGCCGAGGGCTCCCTGGATATCGTGGCCGAACACGACCTCAAGATTTACGACATCGCTGCGCTGGTGCCCATTGTGGAGCTAGCCGGGGGTGAATTCAGTGCCATCGATGGCCCACTCACTGAGGACAGCTCAAGCGTGTTGGCTACCAATAGCAAACTTCACCAGGTCAGCCTCAACGGTTTCGCCCTGTAACCAGCCGCCTTGCAGCTTGAAGCTCTAGTTTTGTGGGAAGCCTAGGTTAATTCCACCGTGGCTTGGGTCCAACCAGCGACTTGTGATTGCTTTACCGCGAGTAAAGAAATGTACTCCCTCGACTCCGTGGGCCTTGGTATCGCCAAACAGGGAGTTCTTCCAACCACCGAACGAGTAGTAGGCCACCGGCACTGGAATCGGCACATTGATTCCGATCATGCCAACCTCGACCTCGTTCTGGAAGCGACGTGCGGCTCCCCCATCGTTGGTAAAAATTGCGGTTCCGTTGCCAAATGCACCGTTATTGATCAGGGCCACGCCATCGTCAAAGGTTTTTACTCGAACCACAGACAGCACCGGACCAAAGATTTCCTCGGTGTACACCTTGCTGGTGACCGGAACCTGGTCAATCAGGGTTGGGCCAAGCCAGAAGCCCTCGGGGGCTCCATCGAACTCCTGGTTACGGCCGTCAACCACAACTTTCGCGCCATCGGCGGCTGCTATGTCTATGTAAGAAGCCACTTTGTCGCGGTGAACCTCGGTCACCAGCGGGCCCATGTCGCAGTTTCTGCGGCCGTCTCCCGTTCGTAGTTTGCTCATGCGCTCCACGATCTTGGCTATCAGCGCGTCTGCCACCGGTTCCACAACCACGGCTACAGATATCGCCATGCAACGCTCTCCAGCAGAACCAAAACCGGCATTGATGGCGGAGTCAGCAACTAGGTCAAGGTCGGCGTCTGGCAAGACCAACATGTGGTTTTTGGCGCCGCCCAAAGCCTGAACCCGCTTGCCGTGCTTGGATCCGGTTTCGTAAACGTATTGAGCAATCGGGGTTGAACCCACAAAAGAAATTGCGGCCACATCCGGGTGAGTGAGCAAACCGTCCACGGCCTCTTTGTCGCCGTTCAGCACAGTAAATACTCCGTCTGGCAGTCCGGCTTCTTTCAAGAGTTTGGCGATCCAAATTGCCGCCGATGGGTCTTTCTCTGAGGGCTTCAACACCACGGAATTTCCGGCAGCCAGCGCAATTGGGAAAAACCACATTGGGACCATCGCAGGAAAATTGAATGGACTGATGATTCCAACGACACCAAGGGGCTGTCGGGTGCTGTAAACATCTACGCCAGTTGAGACGTTTTCGCTGTAAAAACCCTTGAGTAGGTGCGGAATACCGGTAGCAAATTCCACGACTTCCTGGCCGCGCGTAATTTCACCAAGAGCATCGCTTAGAACCTTGCCGTGCTCGCTGGTAATGATTTCGGCTAATTCACCCTTGCGGGCGTTTAGTAACTCGCGGAAAGCAAACATAACCTGTTGCCGTTTTACAAGTGATGTGTCTCGCCATTCCGGGAAGGCGGCTTTGGCAGAGGCGATGGCACTCTGAATCTCTGTTTGATTTGCTAAAGCAACCTGCTTGGTAACAACGCCTAACGCCGGGTCATAAACCGGGGCTGTGCGACCAGACGCGCTTGGATACTCGGCTCCGTTGATCCAGTGTCCGACAACTGCACTCATGAGGTTCTTTTCTCTTGGAAATCAGGTAACTCTAAGAATAGAGTGCCTCAAACTTGTAATGCGGTTAGCCGTTGGACCGAACTTAGCTTCTTGCAGAACGCCTTGCGCTCACTCGATTCCAAATCAAATCAATCATCAATATCAGGCCGATCAAGAGCGTGCTCAAGGTAAACAACGCCTCCAGGATTGCCAAGTCGAACAATCGCTGCACGCTTCCATTCAGGAGCTTGGTACCCGTGAAGTTCGTCCAAGCCCAAATCAGGGCGGAGTACATCGCTGCAAAAACCAACCAGGTGCGACGAGCCCGCGACTGACGAATTAGGCCGAAGAGCAATGTGAAATAGCCGGCGATGAACAAGAACCAAGTAACAACTTCGATAACCCGGGTGGCCGGTGAAACGCCAGACGCGCCGGCCGAACCGGAAGCCTGCGCGATTGGTGAACTTTGAAGGTTGACTAGGAACAGCGCGTAAGCGGCCAGCCCAGACACAACAACCACCGATGAGCCAACGCGGTTCAGAATCGAAGTACGTGCCCAGATTGCAACAGCGCTGGCCAAAACTACTATGAGAGCGACCGCCTGAGGCAAAGTTGCGAATGCCGCCGTGGCCGAACCCACCGCAGCCCAGGTAGCGCAAAGGTAGGCGGGCCAAGCTGCCAGCCACAGACCCAGAATCGCCTTTGCAACGCCATTGATTTTCTTCATCTCAACCCCTTTTCGGATACTCTATCCACCGCTTTATGAAGATTGCGCTCAGCAGGTGGTTAACCCAGTTAACGTCAAGTTGACAATAAGTAAATCAATGGGTTAGTGTCATTTTTACCCAAAGTGTTTGGGTCTTCATCGATGCGGGGATTCAAATGACCCATAGGGTGGCTGCACCACCTCAGCTGGCAATCAGCACAGTCATTTTTGCGCTCCGGCAAGACGCGGCCGGAAACACCACCCTCATGCTCCCGTTAGTGCAGCGTATTCGCGAACCTCATCTTGGAGACTGGGCGCTGCCGGGTGGCCCACTAAACGCAACCGAAGACCTGTCCGATGCAGCCGCCCGCAACCTGCGCGAGACCACTGGCCTTGAACCTAGATATCTAGAGCAGCTCTATGCCTTTGGCGATCCCGCACGCTCCAGCAACGAGGAGCGCGTGGTCTCGATTGTCTATTGGGCGCTGGTAGAGAGCTCGGAAGCCGACCAGGCGATTCAGAGCAGAAACGTTCAATGGTTTGCGGCCGATTGCATTCCAAACCTTGCCTTTGACCACAACCTGATTGTTGAATACGCGCTTTGGCGACTAAGAACCAAGCTTTCTTATAGCCGCGTGGCACACGGTTTCTTGGGTGAGGAATTCACTCTGAGCCAGTTACGCGAGGTCTACGAAATCGTGCTTCAGAAGCCCCTGGACAAAGCCAACTTCCGCCGCACCATCGAAGCCAGCAAGTCCATCGTGCCAACCGGCCAGCGCGTCTCTGGCGGTAGTCACCGCCCACCTCAGCTTTACACCTACGACAAAACCCTGAACCTAACCGATCAGGGCCCACTTACCTCTAAATCGGCAATCCGCCACAACTCCGAAACGAGCACAAAATGACCGTAACCGCCTCGGTAAATACCCGAATTCAGCTGAGCGTAAAAGGCCAAAGCCAGGACACCACCTGCAGCACCAGCCTGGCCAGCGGCCCATGGGAGTTCGACAAGGGCATGCCAGATTACGGGCCTGGTGCTTCGGTAGCAGACGTGATTCCCACCAACTCCCCCATCCAGGCTCAGATCCCGGCAAAATACCGCGAAGCCAGCGATGAAGAACTGCACGAGCGCATCATCGCTGCAAAAAAGACCCTTGGGGATTCGGTTGTCATTCTGGGCCACTTTTATCAGCGAGACGAAATCGTTCAGCACGCCGACTACCTGGGAGACAGCTACCAGTTAGCGGTTGCCGCCACCAAACACGCCGAAGCCAAGGCCATTGTGTTCTGCGGGGTGCACTTTATGGCCGAGACCGCCGATGTGCTCAGTAACGCCGACCAGAGCGTAATCCTGCCGAATCTGGCCGCGGGTTGCAGCATGGCGGACATGGCGGATACCGACAGCGTTGAGGAGTGTTGGGCGCAGCTGACCGAGCTATACAGCCGCGGGCCGAACGGAATGGGACCAAATGCCGAGGGCAAGGTACCTGTGATTCCTGTGACTTACATGAACTCATCGGCTGCTCTCAAGGCTTTCTGTGGCCGCAACGGTGGCATTGTTTGCACCAGCAGCAACGCCAAGACTGTTTTGGAGTGGGCATTTGAGCGTGCCGAGCGCGTGTTGTTCTTCCCAGATCAGCACCTTGGAAGAAACACCGCTCTCTCTATGGGAATCGCGCTGGAGAACATGCCCCTTTGGCACGGCCGTAAGTCACTTGGTGGCAACACCGAGACTGCCCTTGAGCAAGCCAAAGTGATTCTGTGGAACGGATTCTGCAGCGTACACAAACGCTTTA
Organism: Microbacteriaceae bacterium; assembly: GCA_947373155.1. Classification (GTDB taxonomy): domain Bacteria; phylum Actinomycetota; class Actinomycetes; order Actinomycetales; family Microbacteriaceae; genus Rhodoluna. Next base: position 4,732 of record CANBWO010000012.1, read on the forward strand.
CCGTTGGCCAGATCGAGAAGGCACGCGTTGACTTCCCAGGTGTGCGCGTGATTGTTCACCCGGAATGCCCCATGGATGTGGTTCTGGCAGCCGACGAAAACGGCAGCACCGACTACATTCGCCGCGCCGTTGACGCAGCCACCGAACCTACGACCTTTGCAATCGGAACCGAGGTAAATATGGTTCAGCGGTTGGCCGCCCAGTACCCGCAGCACAAGATTTTTTGCCTAGACCCGGTGATCTGCCCTTGTAGCACCATGTATCGCATTCACCCCGCCTACCTAGCCTGGGTGCTTGAGGAACTGGTGGCGGGCCGAGTGGTGAACCAAATCAGCGTTAATCCAGAGGTTCAGCTCAACGCCAAGGTGGCGCTGGAGCGCATGCTGGCAGCAAAGCCTTCGGTATAGCCATGGCCAAGGTAATAGTTGTTGGTAGCGGAGTGGCGGGCCTGGTAGCCGCAGTTAAAGCCAGCGCCCAGCACCAAGTCACCCTCGTGACCAAGGATGTGCTCGGCGAAAGCAACACTCACTACGCACAAGGTGGCATCGCCGCGGTTACCAGCACCGATGATTCCATCGCAGAACACATTGAGGACACACTTTTTGCCGGTGCCGGACTCTGCTGGAATCCTGCGGTCCAAGCGCTCTGCGAACAGGGCCCGCACAGCTTAAATGAGTTGATTGCATTCGGTGTTGAATTCGATCGCAAAGCCAACACCGCACCTGCTGGCCAACCCGAAACCACCGAACTTGCCCGCGGTCTAGAAGCCGCGCACTCGCACGCCCGAATTTTGCACGTGGGCGGCGATGCCACGGGTGCCGGAATCAGCAATGCACTGGTCAAGACCCTGCAAGCCTCAAAGGTTACGGTTCGGGAATACACACTGGCCACAGATCTGGTCCTCGAAAACGGCAAGGTTATTGGTCTGAGCATTTTTAGCAGCGATGGCCCCGAGCAACTAGAAGCCGACGTGGTGATATTGGCCAGCGGTGGTGCGGGACAGCTGTATCGCCACACCACCAACCCATCGGTGACCACCGGAGACGGCGCAGCCCTGGGTTTGCGTGCCGGCGCAGTACTTGCCGACCTGGAGTTTTTCCAGTTCCACCCCACCGCACTTGCCGTTCCAGGCTCGTTCCTGATAAGCGAAGCGGTGCGAGGCGAGGGCGCTGTTTTGATCAATAACAAGGGTCAGCGCTTTATGCAAAAGATTCACCCGCTGGCAGAGCTTGCCCCGCGAGATGTGGTTGCACGCGGAATTCAACAGGAGATGATGGCACAGGGTGGCGAGCCGATTTTGTTGGATGCCACCAAACTCGGTGCCGAGTTCCTTTCAAGTCGCTTTCCGAGCATCAGCAAGGCATGCAAGTCTTACGGACTCAACTGGACTAAGCAGCCGATCCCCGTGACTCCGGCTGCCCACTACTGGATGGGTGGAATCGCCACCGATACCTTTGGGCGCACCAGCATCCCCGGTCTTTTTGCGGTGGGCGAGGTGGCGTGCAACGGTTCGCACGGAGCCAACCGCTTGGCATCGAACAGTTTGCTGGAGAGCATCGTATTTGCCGACCGAGCCATCGATGTGTTGGGCGAAGCCTGGCCGGTTGATTTCAACTTTGAGCGCTTCCGCGACCAACCACCAATTACCAACATCGATGTGGACCTGAGCTATAGCTCCAGCAGCCAGATTGTGGACCGCGTTGAGTTGCAAACCCAAATGTGGGACTTGGTAGGTCTTGCCCGCGAGGATTTGGGATTACGCCAAGCCCGCCGAACTTTTAGAGACTGGCGCCCACTCGATGCCGACAAACGCCTATTCACCGACTTCGAAGACGCCAACCTGCTGGATCTGGCACGAGCGGTAACCGCCTCTGCTCTGGCACGTCACGAATCCCGCGGCGCCCACTATCGCTTGGACTACCCTGAAACCAAACCAGAGCTAGCCCGACCAATCACGGTTAGAAAGGCCTAACGTGCTGACCAAACAAATCATCGATGAGGCCGTGGGTCGTGCCCTTCAAGAAGACGCCCCCTGGGGAGACGTGACTAGCCAGTACCTGATTCCCGACGAATCTCTAGCCGTTGCCACACTCGAGGCAAGGGAACCCGGCGTCATGGCCGGCTCCGAGGTCTTTGCGGCGGCATTCCGATTGGTAGACGAGTCCGTAACAGTGCAGTTGCTGGTTGCAGACGGCCAAGCCTTTGTGGCCGGTCAAACCCTAGCTACCGTTTCTGGTCCAGCCCGCGCGGTGCTAACCGGTGAGCGCGTGGCCCTGAACTTTGTGCAGCGAATGGCGGGCATCGCCACCACTACTTCCAAGTACGTTGCTGCGGTTTCCGGTACCAAGGCTCGAATCGTGGATACCCGTAAAACTACACCTGGGCTACGGGCTTTTGAAAAGCACTCGGTTCGCGTTGGCGGCGGGCACAACCACCGCTACAGCCTGAGCGATGCAGTGATGGCCAAAGACAACCACCTAGCGATTTTGACTCGGGGAGGCAAAGATTTGACCACCGAACTCCTTCGCGTAAGAACTGAGCTGGGACACACCACCCACATCGAGGTTGAAGTGGATCGCCTAGACCAACTCGATGCAGTAATTGCCGCCAAGGTAGACACCATCATGCTGGATAACTTCACTTTGGAAGACATGGCCACCGGAGTTTCCAAGATCGCTGGGCGGGCTGTAGTGGAGGCAAGCGGTGGCGTAAACCTAGATACGGTAGCAGCCATTGCCGCAACTGGCGTAGACGTGATTTCAGTCGGGGCGCTGACACATCAGATTCGGTCGCTCGACCTCGGCCTTGACATCAGGATCGACTAGCCAAACCAATGCTCTACCTCGACCACGCAGCCACCACTCCGGTTTTAGCCGAAGCACTTCAGGCTGCCTGGCCCTACCTAACGGCAGAGTACGGGAATCCTTCTAGTGCCCACGAACCAGGGCTCCGCGCGGCCTCGGCTTTGGACTGGGCCCGCCAAACCTGTGCCGATTACCTGGGTTGTAAGAAATCCGAGGTGGTTTTCACCAGCGGCGGCACCGAGTCGAACAACCTGGCGATCAAAGGCATTGCTCTTGCTAACCCGCGTGGAAAGCACATCATCAGCGCCCGCACCGAGCACAATGCGGTGTTGGAGTGCCTGGATTACCTGGAACGCCAGCACGGTTTTGAAATCAGTTACCTAGATCTGAACTCAGACGGCATAGTCTCCCCCGAAACCCTGGCCGCGGTAATTCGAACAGACACCACATTGATCACCCTCATGCTGGCCAATAACGAGACCGGTGCATTGCATCCAATCGCACAGTTGGCAGAAATTGCGGGCGCAAACAAGATTCCATTTCACACCGATGCGGTTCAGGCTGCCGGTTGGTTCGACCTCAATGTCACAGCCCTCGGGGTAGACGCCCTGAGCCTGAGCGGACACAAGTTTGGCGCGCCTAAAGGAAGCGGTTTGCTTTACCTAAAAAACCGGTTCAACCCAGAACCAGTGACTCACGGTGGCGGTCAGGAATTCGGTCGTCGTAGTGGCACCCAAAATGTGGCTTGGGCGGTAGCTATTGCAACTGCTCTCCAGCACCTATCACCTGCCTCACAAGCCACCGCTCAGGCCCTGGCTGTGACTCAGGAATTCACAACCACTGTTTTGGCGCGCTTTCCAAACGCCAAACTCACCGGCCCCAAAGATTCGAACCTGCGACACCCAGCCATCGCTGCTTTTACCTTTGATGGGGTCAATGGCGAAACCCTGCTGCTAGAACTGGAACGCAATGGTGTGATCGTATCGAGTGGTTCCGCTTGCGCGGCTGGCAGTCAGGAGCCATCGCACGTACTACAGGCACTCGGTATTCACGATGACCTGTGCCGCACAGCGGTGCGATTTAGCTTTGGGCACGCCCCAAACTCCGATCAATCAACCGCGGCACTCACCGCCTTGACTAAAGCCATGGGCTCCATTACCGGGGCCACATTCTGACCTAGAATGTGCGAATGAGACTTCACAAAGCCTGGATTGTTGCCGCAACCACTTTTCTGGTGCTGATTTGCGCATCGGCTTTTCGCTCCACCACATCGGTGCTTTACATGCCCATGGAGATGGAGTTTGGTTGGACCAGAACCATTACTTCCGGAGCGGTTGCACTGAACATTTTGGTGTACGGCCTCACCGCTCCATTTGCTGCTGTTCTCATGGCCAAATTTGGCACCAAGGTTGTGGCCCTAACCGCGTTGGCCAGCATCGCCGCGGGAACCGCCCTAACCACAGTGATGACCGAGCCTTGGCAGCTCTACCTGGATTGGGGAATCCTGGTTGGGTTGGGTACCGGTTGCTTGGCACTGGTTTTCGGCGCACAGGTGGCAAATGCCTGGTTCGTCAAACGCCGAGGACTGATCACGGGTGTTTTCTCCGCCGCCTACGCAACAGGACAACTGCTATTCCTGCCTAGCCTCACGAACCTCACCCAAACCGCGGGTTGGCGAAGCGCATCGTTGGTTGTGGCCGCTTTTGCAGCCGTTCTGATTCCCATTTTCGCGGTGTCATTCAAGAGCGCCCCGACTCCCCCAGATGCGCCGTACGGTGGTTCGGTTTCAGACTCCGCACCAAAGCCACCCGTAACGGTGCGCGCCAACTTTGAAGCAATGAAAATGGCCGTCAAAAAGCCGGCATTTTGGGCTCTGGCGTCCACTTTTTTTGTCTGCGGCTGGACCACCAACGGTCTGATTGGCGCACACTTTATCCCCGCCGCACACGATCACGGAATGCCTACCAACATGGCTGCCGGACTACTTGCGGTTGTGGGGATTTTCGACTTCATTGGAACGATTGCCAGCGGTTGGCTAACCGACCGCATCAACTCGGCCTACCTGCTGGTGGCCTACTACGGCCTTCGCGGCCTTGCGCTATTTACCGTGCCGTTTGTTCTGGGTCCAGATGTACAGCCACCGCTGTTCTTTTTCATCGTCTTCTATGGCCTCGACTGGATTGCCACCGTACCTCCAACGGTTGAGCTTTGTAGAAGGTATTTCGGCTTGCAAAACTCATCGCTGATTTATGGCTGGGTTTTCGCCAGTCACATGGTTGGCGCCTCAATCGCTAGCGCCTTCGCCGGTTGGATTCGCGACTCCCAGGGCGACTATTTCATCGCTTGGATCACCGCCGCGGTGCTTTGCCTAGGGGCATCCACCTATTCACTGACCCTGCGCAAGGCCCCAAGCCTAAATTAGCCTTCTACCGCTTACTTGGCATCGGAGGCCTGAGTTGACCAGTTCTTCACGCACCTCTCGCGCTTTGGCATGCAAAATATTGGCCCTGATTGCCTCAATTGGTTTGGTTTTTCTTACATCGATGCCGGCGAGCGCCGACTATCAGGTGCCTCCGATTCCCAAATTGGTTTCCGGGCAAGCTGGATTGATTGTTGACAACACGGTTCCCTCAGATTGGACCGAGCACCTAACCGCTGGGGGGTATGGTGGCCGCAAAGGTCCCGCGCCTTCGACCTGGTTCGATCTAAGTCCGTGTCAGTCCGATACCGAGATTTACTGCATCGCAGGCGTCTCGCTCGATGGCAACCCGCTCACATTGATGAAGAGCGTTACTGCTCTAGACAATGATCCACTTCCTATTTCCGTGAACAAGGTTCGTACCGGTTCGATCTCGCTCTGGGACAGCGCTGACAAGAAACTTCATTTTTCGGTCAACTCATTTGCCAACTTTGGCTGCGACCTTTGCACCATTCCAGATGTCTCCAGCGTGCAGACCGACATCCGTGCCTATAAAACCGTGCAGGGTTCTGCCTATAAAGCGTTGAGCCTGTGGGATGTCTACGCGTCGACAATGGGCGGCCAAACCAACTCGAGTCAGCAGTTTCGCAGCTGCGCGTGGCTAGATCAGGGCCTCTGCGGGCAAATCACAGACCTGCCCAAGGGCAACCTGAGTCTTAGCCTTCGCCTACCCACCCACTTGCATACCAAGGATGCCGGCGCCGACCTCCTGAAAGGGCATCTAAATAACCTTGTTTTCAACGATGCCATCTCCGGCGACTCCAGGCTTCTAACCGTTTCGGGCAACGCGGCCTCTGTGCCGTTCTTTAGCGGTGTGCTCAAACCTGTTCCCGCCTGGGCAAAGGCTGGCCAAACTTTTATTTTGAATCCAGAAAACGGTTTGGGGTTGCCCATAACCGCTAGTGGTAAGTCCACGGGCGAAAACCTGGTTTGGCAGTTCGCTATGACTGCCGGTCGTAACACCGCTCCTGCCGAAAACTGTCTAAGCGGCCTCCACGGCATTATTTCCGCGGTTAGTGGCGACTCCCCCAGCCTGGGTTCGTTGAATCTGATTGATCCAACTACCGCGCTGATAGTAAATCAGGACTACCCCAAGAGCCTGAGCGGGGCGCCGCACATAGCGCTCACGCGTTTTTACCTAAGGGAAGACGCAGCCGGTTGTTTTGCCGCTGGAGATTCGACCAAGTACCAGTCGATCACCGTTTCTGCCAGCCACAGCGCCAAGTCGGACGGCACCGGCGCTAGCGTTACTCAGGACATTAGGGTAATCAACAGCGCCAACAACAATTGGCAAGCCCTCGATCTGATATATGACACCTCATCAACTGCGGCGCCCATAAAAATTCAGTTCAAATTACAATCGGCCAGTTTGCCAACCAACCCGGTTCTGGTTCCGCCAAATGTGTCGGTAGAACCAGTGTCTTACACGATCACGTGCAGCAAGATGTCAGGAAAGAAAACCTTGATTGCTAAGGTGAGCGGTTTGAAGCCAGTTTGCCCAAAGGGTTTTTCGCTGGTTAAAAACTAAAGTCCACGCCCGTGATGGCGGCGGAGCTTTGCCATAGGTTTTGCGCCAGCGCGCGATCTCTGGAGTGTCGAGTACCGCGAATCTTGACGGCATCTCCCCATAGCTCAAAACGCGGACCAAAGAACTCTCCGCCAACCAGGTTGTCGCGAGTTGCAGCGGCAATCTGTGGGCGAGCACCGTCCTTAGCGGATTGAGCAAAGTTCATGTACTTGGTGTCGGTGTCTTTGGCAAGGTTGGTTGCGGCCCAACCCGGATGCGCTGCCAACGAGAGCAGGCTTGAACCCGCAGCCTTGGCTCTTGAATCAAGTTCACGAGCAAACATTAGGCACGCAAGTTTGGTGGCTGCGTAGCGGCGCCAGGGGTCGTTAGCGGGTGCTTGGTTCTTGGCGCCAGTGATTTCATCGATGTTTGCTGTGTCAAAATGACCAAAACGGTGCATCACCGATGAAAGGCTCACCACGCGGGCGTGCGGAGAACGCAACAGGGATGGCATGAGCAGGCCAGTAAGGGCAAAGTGACCCAGATGGTTGGTGGCCATTTGGCTCTCCCAGCCGTCTATCGAAAGTGAATAGGGAGGAGCCATGATTCCCGCATTGTTTACAAGTACGTCGGTGGTGTAGCCAACCTGAGATTTCGCAAAGGCCTTTATGGAATCCTGACTAGCAAGATCTAGTAGGGCAACTTCAACCATTGCTTTCGGGGTAAGAGACTCAATCTCTTTGGCGCGAATGATTCCGGCGTCTAGGTTTCGAACCGCCATGACTACGTGGGCGCCCATCGCGGCTAGTGCCTTGGCGTTCTCTAACCCGAGTCCTGAGTTGGCGCCAGTCACAATCACCCGCTTATTTGCCATAGGTGCTAGGTCAGATGTGGAATCAAAACGGGATGGAGTCATGTTTAGTTCAACTACAGGCAATCAGGCGGTATTCCCCGCCCAAAGGTAGGGTTGAAAAATGGTCGAGTTAGTTTCCAAAAACGTTTTGGTGGTTGGCGCATCCGGTGCGCTGGGCAACCAAATCACACAGCAACTAATCGCAGCCGGGGTGAATGTCTTGGCAACGGCCAGCTCGGTGGACTCGGCCGAAAAGATTCCCGCAGGTGTTGCGCTTCGGCTGGTGCTCGACTTGGCCAACCCGGCCAGCATTCAGGGAGTTGCAGAGCACCTGCTTTCGCTTGGTACGCCCATCGATGGCGTGGTTATAGCTAGCGGCCTGGTTGGTTTTGGTTCGGCTCTAGAAACCCCAACCACGGATTCGGGAAAATTAATGATGGTGAACTACCAGGGGCCGGCCATGTTGATTACTGGCCTGTTGCCTTCGCTCATCGCTCGCGCAGCAGAAACAGGTTCCGGGTTTATCACTGGCATTTCCGGTTTGGTAGCGGAGAAAGCATTCCTAGGCATGTCTGCCTACTCAGCTAGCAAATCAGCTTTCAGCAGTTACCTTGCCGGTCTTGGGCTAGAGCTCCGACGCCACAAAATCACCGTGCTAGATGCACGCCCGGGACACACTGACACAGGTCTTGCCGGCAGAGCCATATTTGGTTCGGCTCCCGCATTCCCAGCTGGCATGACCGCCGAGCACGTGGCATCGGTGATTGTGGCCGGAATCATCGATGGCAAGCGCGAACTGGCAAGCACCGACTTCTAGTTGCAACCAAGCCAAATGAAAAGACCCCGCGATTTGCGGGGTCTTTTCATTTAGTAGCGAGGTCTGAGTTGAGCCACCATTGGGCAAACAAAAGGATCGGTTTGACCACTGAGGCCTACCTTGTTCAGGTACTTGATAACCACCACGTAGCTGGAAAGCAGGTTCATTTCTACCAGCGGAACTCCGCGCTCCTGGCAGTAATCCACTACAATCTTGTGGGCCTTGGCCAGGTTTGGGCGAGGCATCGATGGAAACAAGTGGTGCTCAACCTGGTAGTTCAGGCCGCCCATGAGGTTGTCCTTTAGCCAGCTGCCGCGAATGTTGCGGCTAGTGAGAACCTGGCGCTGGAAGAAGTCGATTTTGGCGTCTTTTTCGATCAGCGGCATGCCCTTGTGGTTCGGAGCAAAAGCCGCACCCATGAAGAAACCAAAGACCATCATCATGAAAACCCAAAGCGCGATAGCCCAGAGCCAACCAAACATGAATCCCATTGCTAGATACGGTGCGGTTTGACGAACAGCCATTAGACCAAACTCAAGCAGGCGAATGCTTAGTTTGCGGTCCTTACGAGCCAGACTCGAGAAACTGTCTAGCAGTAGGTCGAAGCCGGTGAAGAACAAAAGAAGTGGGAACAGGTAACCCTGGCGGTCGCTCAACCAGCGCTCAAACCCCTTTTTGCGATCGCGCGACTCAACGGTGAAGCTCAGAACACGAATGTTGATGTCCGGATCTTCATCGATGAAGTTTGGCTTCTGGTGGTGCTTGTTGTGCTTGCGCTGCCAAAACCCATAGCTCAGACCGGCAAACAAGTTAGCCAGAACCAGGCCAGCCCAGTCATTTGCCTTATTACTTCGGAAGATCTGTCGGTGAGCGGCTTCGTGTGCGATAAAACCAAACTGTGCGCTCAAGATACCTAGCAAACCAGCAATGGCAAAGCCAAGCAGAATCCAGGCACCGTGCTGGTTGGTAAGAAGGCCTACAAATCCGCCAGCAACCCAAAGAGCAGATGCCAACAGGGAAATAACGATGAGCCTTATCACATAAAAGGAAGGCTTCTTCTTGAGGAGTCCGGCGACCTTAACGCGGTTAAGGATTTCGGTGAACTGGGATGCCGTTTGACGGCCAGCCAAAACGGTCATGCCCTAAGTGTAAGTGGCGAACCTCGATATATGCGCAACTCACAGGTAACGGTCAGCATATGTGCCCAAATGTTCATCAACGACCTTCGCGAGGTGGTTCGGTGGTTGCACCGACGCTGCTGATTAGCCACTCATTCCAGCTCATCACAATGTCCCACTCTTGCTTTATGTAGTTCAAGGCATCCGAGGTGAAAAACCATTCCGAAATCGGTATCGATTTTCCAACGGCAAGACTTTTTAGCCGCAATAACTCGATTTTCGGGTGGTCCGAGTCGAACCCTCGAGGCGATGTCTTCAGGGCGCCCTCCCGGCTAATCAGGTAGCCAGACTCGGCTAGTTCCTCCAAGGTAGCCTCCAAGTCCCCAACGAGTTTGTTGTCATCCACAAGGTCCCGAAAGCGCTCGAGCTGGTCTTTCCCGGGTTGCCAATAGCCGCCACCGATAAACAACCCTCTGGTTGAAAGTTCCAGGTAGCAGGCGGTACCGGCAGAACCGTATGCCACAAAAGAGATCTGCTCTTTGTAGGGATCCTTGTTTGCCCCAAATCTGGTGTCTCGATTTGGCCTGAAGGTTTTTAGGCTGCCGTAGGCGGAGCCCAGCTCCTCCATGAGTTCCAAAAGCGGCTTACGCACGTTTGCCTCGAATCGAGACTTGTTGGCAAGCCACCAGACGCGGTTGTTATTTACTGCCAGCTCTTCAAAAAATTTGATTGAATAGGGGTTGAACCCTTCAAATGTCATTATTTTCCCTTGCTAACTTCGATGCCAACGAAATGGTCGAGCCTGCTTTTCGCGTTCCAATATTCCGTCAGCTTCAAGATCTAGAAGCACCGTCTTGGCCCACCAGTCGGCGCGTTCGCCACCGGGAAAGATGTGATCCGGAAGGTGAAACACCACTTTATTTCTAATCTCCGTCTGGGTAAGCCCTGGAACCGAGCGCGGAACAACCCTCATAATTGCGGCGCTCATGGCTTCAAACTTTGCCGCGTCAACTTTTCCGGTCCAACCCTGTTGATTCGCGTTGCGAACCTCAACCTTTGGGCCAAAGTCTTTGGCGGGTTTGCGCTTTCCTCCACCGCTTTTGGCTTGCGCTGGATTGCGAGCCATTAGAGCAGGTCCGAGATTTGAGATTGAATCAACTGCCTGTCGGCAAGTTCCTTAATTGCATCGATGCTGGCGAGTGCCTGCTTGAGCGCACTCTCAAACCGTTCGTCCATGGCACCGCCCAAGGCTCTAGCCCATCCCTCGTGGGCAGAAGCAACTAGCCAGTCGGCAGGTTCATCGATGGCCGCTAGATGGCTAAGCATGTTGTTGGCAACAGCGATTGCAGCCTGGTGTGCGCCGGCTTTACTGAGAGCCCGTGAATACAACCAGCAACCGATCGAGAGGTTTTGTTCGTTACCCACGCGACGCCACAGGTTCAAGGAGGTAGCGGCTAGCTCAAGCGCCCAGGCCGGGTTATCTTGGGATTCAACGGCTTCAAAGGCTTCGTTGTAGCTTGCCGCCGCCATGGCGCGAATATCTAAATCGTTCACTTTTGCCTCCTAAATAGAGTTTAGGCGCGTGAGAAATTCTCGGGTGCGAGGCTGCTGGGGGTTGCCAAAGAACTCGGCCGCCGGCCCTTCTTCCACCACTACCCCACCATCGAGGAAAACCACCCAATCGGCAACGTCCCTGGCGAACGATAGCTCGTGCGTTGCCATGACAATGCTGGTGCCCTGGGCTTTCAGTTCACGTATCAACTCGAGGACCTCACCAACTAGCTCGGGATCTAGTGCGCTGGTTACCTCGTCTAAAAGCAAAAGTGCCGGGTTCAAAGCCACAGCGCGGATGATTGCCGCGCGCTGCTGTTGACCACCCGAGATTTTGTCCGGGTAACTGTGAGCTTTGTCGGCTAGTCCTATTCGTTCCAACAAGGCCATGGCTGTTTCATTAGCCTGGTCCTTGCTCAACTTCTGTACCTTAAGAAGCGCCAAGGTGATGTTCTGCAGAATGCTCAGGTGCGCAAACAGGTTGTAAGCCTGGAATACCAGACCAACCTGGCGACGCACCTGATCTTGATTTACCCGAGGGTCGCTGATGTCTTCGTCGTTCAAGAAAATTTGACCATCGCTGACCTGCTCGATCAGGTTTATACAACGCAGCAGCGTTGACTTGCCAGATCCAGAAGAGCCGATCAACGCAACAATCTGACCGCGGTAAACCTCAAGGTCTACTCCGGCAAGCACTTGCCTTTCATCGAAGGCCTTGTAAAGACCACGAACGCTGAGGATTTGCGGACCCAGAACCATTTCCGTCACAGCACACCACCCACCTGTTCGCGGCTAGCTAGGCGCCTGCTGATCCAATCCGTTAGGCGCACAGTTGGAATGGCTAGAACCACAAAGCAGAGCCCGGCCACTAGGTAAGGGGTGAAGTTGGCAAAGTGGGAAACTTCGATTTGAGCCGCTCGCACCGCGTCTACAGCGCCTAGAACCGAAATCAAACCAACGTCTTTTTGTAGCGACACGAAGTCGTTCATCAATGGCGGAGCTACTTTGCGAAGCGCCTGCGGCAAGACCACCAAACGCATTGACTGCGCGTAGGTGAGGCCAAGTGACCTGGCGGCTAATCGCTGCGATGGATGTACCGCCTCGATGCCCGCCCTGAATACCTCGGCCACATAGGCCGAATAGGTGAGGATTAGCGCCACGGTACCGAGAACCTCGGCAGGAACGCGACCCAACCATTCCAATCGCAAACCCGGGATGCCGAAACCCACCAGATAAAGAACAATAATCAGCGGCATTCCGCGGAACAGGTCTACATAGCCACCCACCAAAAGTCTTAGCGGGGTGAAAATGGGCGATCTCAGAGTTCTGATCAAAGCCAAAATAAGCCCGAAAATCAGCACACCGATCGAGGCAAATACCAAGACCTTGAGGTTCAACCAGAGGCCATCCAGCACCGCAGGGAATGAGCCGACTAGTGTTGGCCAATCAAAGAAAGAAGTTTGAACTCGGGACCAACCCGGTGACCCAACCAGCGAAAGCCAGACAACCACGGCAAATAAAACTGTGCTGGCAACCGAAATCAGGGTAGAACGGTTTTGCTTGCCTCGCCTATAGGCTCGACGTTCCAGTTCTACCGGGCTGACCACTCACAAACTCTACTTGAGCACTGGCACGCCCGCAGCGGTGGTGAGCCACTTGGCTTCCAAAGCCGCCAGTGTGCCGTCGGCCTTCAGCGCAGCCAAGGCCTGATCTACCGACTTGGTCAACTTGCTGCCCTTGTCTAGCACTAGGCCAAACTGGTCTCCCTTCGCGGCAGTTGGCAACTGACCAACGATGATTCCACCGGTCAGTTCAACCGCGGTTAGATAAATTGCAGTCGGAAGGTCAACCACAATCGCGTCTACTTGGCCGTTGGTGAGGGCTGCTTTGGCATCATCGTTGCTGTTGAATGCCAACGGCTTCTGCGATGGCTTGATTACATCTGTGATAGCGGTGTACGAGGTGGTTCCTGTTGCGGCGCCTAGCAAAAGACCCTTTAGCCCGGCGGTAGAGGTGACTGAAGCCGCCTTGGAACCCTTTACTGTGATCACAGTCTGAGCGGTCTGGTAATAAGGCGAGCTGAAGTCGATGCTCTTGGCGCGCTCTGGAGTGATGCTGTACTGCTGGAGGTTGAAGTCAAAGTTCTTTGGCCCCGGGGCGATTGCCTCGTCGAAGCTGGTACGGACCCAAACTACGTCTTTGGATGCAAAGCCAAGCTGTTTGGCAACGGCATAGGCCACGGCGGCTTCAAAGCCCTTGCCAGACTCTGGCTTATCGTCTAGCACCCAAGGCGAATAGGCAGGAGTTCCGGTACCAATAGTTAGCTTGCCGGCGGTCACGGTCTCTAGCGCCGAGCTAGTGCTGGTTGCTGCCGGGGTGGCCGAACATGCGGCCAAAACTGCAACTAGAGCGACCGAAACCGCGGTGGCTAGCGCCTTGATTCCGTACTTTACAAACTTTGACATTGCGTTCTCCTCTGAAGTCTTTTCACAAGTTTGCCAAATGGTTTGAAAACGACCAATTCCATTTCGTTGTATTACCCCGAAATAACTTGGGGTTGCATTGTGTTCACAACAACATGACCCTTGCAGAAACCGGCTTCAATCTCATCGATGGCACACCAACCACCTTCGGCCAGTTCGCCGGCAAAGTGGTTCTGGTGGTAAACGTAGCCTCAAAATGCGGTCTGACCCCGCAGTACGCGGCGCTTGAAGAACTGCAGAACAAGTACGAATCTCGCGGCTTCACGGTGGTGGGATTCCCAACCGACCAGTTCAAACAGGAGTTGAAATCCGAGGGCGACATCGCAGAATTTTGCTCGATGAACTACGGGGTGACTTTCCCTCTGGCCAGCAAGATCATGGTGAATGGCAAGAATCGTCACGAGCTTTACAAGGTGCTAACCAAGTCCAAGGATCGCATGGGGTTGAGTGGCCCGATTCTGTGGAACTTCGAAAAGTTTTTGGTCTTGCCAAACGGTGAAATCCACCGTTTCAGGCCAACCACCCTGCCAGACGACCAGGCCATTGTGGACCTGATCGAGGCAAACCTGCCTGCCTAGTAGGCAGCCTACTGGGCGATTGGCAACCCTATTCGATAGGTGCGCAAACCATAATCACCGATTCGGGTGATTCAGGATTGAATCGTTCGTCGTAAATCTCGTAGTGAGGCGCTTCGCGCTCGACAAGTCCGCTGGAATCCAAGTATTCGTTGTAGAACCAGGCTGTGGTTTCACCAATATCTTCAACGTCGCCGATGTGCTCACACACCGCAAAATTTCCAGCCGGAACGTCAAGGACGCGCATCCCAGCTAGGTCTTCAGGAACTTCCTCAACCAACAATCCGGCAAAGTAAGACAGTTGCCCCGGCTTTGGGTTTTTGCCCTTTGGTGGTTCAAGAACTCCAACCGACCAAGTGAACTCAAACTCATCTAGGTCTTCTAGTTTGTCGAAGAGTTCGCCCCAGAGCTGAGGCAGAATCTCATGCGCGTTAGAGTTCACACCCAAAACACTGATGAAATCCCGGCTTACTCCAACCAGGGTCATTGCGGGAAGTGGTTGAGTCTTTACGATTGCATTCATGCCACAAGCCTATTGGGCGAGGTGCGCGGCCAGCGAGTCGAAGTAGCTGGTCATGCCAGCCTTGGTGGCATCCACCTGGCCCTCTGGCAGTTCACCAAACTGGCTGAACTTGACCCAAGAACTCTCGCCACGATCTTCAAAATCAACGCGAACTACGTGATGCGGAGCGGTATCGTCAAGCGCCGCGAATTCCTCGGCACTTTGGGTGTAGCACATGGTGTGCTCCAAGGTCTTGTGCTGCTCAACCACGGTATAGAGTCCGTAAAAATAAGCAGCAAAGTTGTAAGCCGGCACATCGACAGCGATGCTCCAACGACCACCAACAGTAGCCTCCGAGACGGCCGAACCAGGAAGGTTCAAAAGATCAGCAGGGTGATACCAGTTCTGAAGCTCTTGGGCGTTTACCCAGGCTGCCCAAAGGCGCTGAATGCTTACCGGGTATTCGCGTTCAACCGCATAAAGAAAATCGAGTTTCAAGATTTGCTACTTTCGAAAAACAGTGAAAACGTAGGCCGATATTTGCAGCGTGTAGCTATCTGGGTTCAATCCAGGCTGCAACTGAAGGCTACGAACCAGAGTTACCCTAGAAGAATTTTGAACATCGTTCAAAAATGCCACCAAAGCGTTGAAGTTACCATCGACCGCAAGAGTGACCGGTATGTCCTTGAGAGAAGAACTGGCCTTGATCAACGATGGCTGTAAATCCGCTTCCTTATGGATCGGTGTGGGTACAACGTATTTCTCTGGATCGCCAACTGTCAGGGACGTCACCACGAGCCCATTTGAGTTTGCAGCTGAGTTGAGCGAATCCACCATTTCAGAAACATGAGCTTCCTCGGGCATCGAATACTCATAAGCAGCCAATTGTGCGTCAACCGCGGCTTTGTTCCGAACCAAGTTTTCGAGGTGATGTATGCGACTGATTTCAACGTTCAGAAGTCCGTCATTCTCATCGGTTTCCAGGGTGGCATTGTTTGCCGAGTCAATCATCGGGTTTACACCAAAGGTCATGGTGCCCAAAACTGCAGCGACACAAATAACTGCGGCGTAAATCATCTGGCGATAACGTTTGGCAAGTTTCATTAGTTGTCCACCTCGCCAATCGCCGGCTGATCAAGATTGCGTTTGGCCAAGACTTGGTGAGTGAAAAACACAGCTAACTTCACTTCGTAAGTGCCACCGTTAGCAGCAATCGAACTCAATTTGGAGTCTGTGAATCCTGGGATGGCAGTCAGTTGGTCCATCCATGTTTGAACGCTCCCGTAATCCTTCATGAGGAGGAACAAATTAACTTGCACAAGTGCGTCTTTGGGGTTTGCCGATCCAACTGCCGCAATCGTGTTGCCAATTGGTAACACATCGATGCTGTTGGTTTTGGTATTAGCCGGGTAGGTGGCAACAATTTGGTCGATAAGCGGTTTCCAAAGAACTTCGGCGCTGGATCCAGCAATCTTGGCCGCCTGCAAGAACTTGATGTGCTCCTCTTCTGCGCTTATCTCCTTGAAAAGTGTCTGCCTGGTTCTTATTTCCTCAAGGCGAAGTTGTGAGTTTTTAAGGAATACATCAGCCGAGAAAGTATTCACCGTGGCACCCAGGTATACGAGAGCGCAGAGCAGGAAAACTCCGTTGACGATATAGAACAGCCTGCGGCGAACAATGGCGTCTAACTCGGCTTCGGCGTATTTCTCGGGAACAAAGTTCACACTTGGTGGCAGAGTCACATCGATCGCGTTTTTTGGAGTTGCCATTGGCTTCATAGGCTTCGAACTCATAGCTCTACTCCGTCGGCCAGTGCCAATGCCACCGCTAGATGATCAGGTAAGTCTGGATCTTCAACGGTAGAAACTGTTGAGCGTTTGTGGCCAAGACCCGAGCGAGTAACACCAGTTACCCAAACATTTTTCCCTTTGGAAAGAGCATCGATGAATGCCTTGTTGTCAAGGCGATAACCGGAAACCAGAATTTCTTCGATGTGTTTGTCGGGGTAGTTCTGGTGGAAAAACGCTACCGTTTCCTCGAGCTCACGTACCGCTTGGCGCTGCAACGCAGTTTGCTGCTGCTCTTGGGCTTGGATGACAGTGATGTCCGAAGTAATGGGATTAGCGCTATCGACAAACAAACCTTTGCTATCTGCATCGATTGTGTCAGCCAGCTGGGACTGCGATGTACCGGGACGTTCCCAAGGCACTAGGCGAACGAAGGCGATTGTGTTGCCCTCGGTTACCACAATGTTGATATACGAGTTCGAGGCTCTAACAAAGGCCTTTACCCCGGTTTGGATCCTGCGTTTGGCAAGGTGACGGGTAAGGGCAAACGGAATCAGGTCGATTGAGACAATTTTTAACTTTGCCGCTCGGGTTGCTTCCATGAAATCGTCTACAGTCTCGCGATTTGCTGCCACCAAAAGACCGTTTAGCTTGGATTCGCCTTCGGATTCAAAACGACCGTTGGCATAGAAATCCAAAACGACTTCTTCGACAGCCATTGGAAGTTCCGCCTTAACTAGTTCAGGCAGGGCTTTCTTTAACTTGTGTTTCGGAAGGTCCGGCGCAACAAACGTTTTTACAAAGACATCTGCTCCACCGATTCCAACGGCCACCAATTTGGTTTTAAAGCCGGCTTCTGCCCAAAGATCACGAAAATGCTTGGCAAGGTTGCTTGCCCGGCTCTTAGTCAAATCGGCGTCGAAGGTATCTAGAGGAAATTCGATGAACTTCTCGACCACGGGGCGCTGGCCGGTCTTGTGCAACACCTGAACAGCACGGATTGTTCGGCTAGTTACATCTATGCCAACTACGCGTTTTTTCATAATCTTCTCAATTCAGGTTTCTCTTGAGCGCAAGTTTCATTGACCTTGTGTAGCTGGCAACTGGAACCTGGACGCCTGTTTGAAGGTCATAGCCGGGAATCCCGATGGTGTTGTAAATCAATTGACTCGGAGCTGATTCTTCAGAGATATTGCCAACAATAACCTGCCCACGCCAGATGGAGCTAAATGGCACTCGCAAAGAACACGGAGTGTATGCAAAAACGCTGATGTCGGGGCTGATTAGAATGCTTCCGGATACCGAAATACTGCCTCGGGGTGCACTGCAGTCAGGACCTGACGTCCCACCGGCAGGTCCGTCTGGCACAAGCAACCAAACGTTGTGAGGAAGGCCGTCGGCCGAGCTGAGAGCCAGGTTGGACAAGCTGAACTTGTTTGCTACCAAGGCAATGTCCGTGGAAAGCGCCACGCTTAGGCTTCCCGTAATTCCAGAAGAGGCACAGGTTCCAGAGGCTTTTGTGATTCCATCGATTAGGTAGGGGCCGGTCTTTCCAGCAATATTCGTCATCTCAGTCGCGTTGAGTGCGCAACTTGTGGTTTGTTGCTTTACGTCCAAAAATCCGGTGGTTTGCCACTGAGCCAGAGAAAAAGCAATGCTTGTCCATCCGGAAAGTGGCGTAGCTGGGAAAGGAACGGTTCCCACCACGGTTCTAAAACTGACCGCGTAGGCGCTTTGAACACCAATCTGCAACTTGGTGGACTGCACGGTGCTGGAAGCGGGAAAAGTGGTGCTGGCGCCCGATCGATAGGTGCTGAAGCAACCGCTAGTGCATGGCACCGTATCGAGTAAGGAAATGCGCCCAGCGATGCGCGCCGTGCTGGCTATTTCCATGAAACCAAAGGCTGTTAACGCGTCGAGGTTAGATGTAACGGTACCCGTGATTACAGACCTGGTGGCTGAGGTAGCCCCTCCCGCATAGACCGAAGTCGCTGTTCCGTTCATAGTCAAGGTGCCAGTGGCGTAGACATTTCCTACAGTCGCGTTGTTCCCAACATAAACGTCAGCTCCACCGTAGACATTTCCAGTTACCGAGTTAGTTCCAGTGAGACGGATGTTGCCCAAAGCCCAAAGATTGCCGTGAATTGTGCAGGATGAGCCCATACTCACGCCTCCACTGAGGATAAAGACGTCTGCATAAACATCTTTAGTTCCTTCACACAGCTCGTTTCCCGTTGAAAGCACCACTTCCTGTTGGGATACACCTGGAGCCGGTGCGATTGTGCCGGGCATGCCCTCTCCCCCGTAGGTTTGAAGCGCCGCTCCAGCGGCTACGGTGGTGTTCAGATACGAGGTAACAATTCGATAGTCAAATACTTCTTGGACCGTAATTGATTGGTGGTTGAAACCCACCTTTCCAAGAGCATTTAGAGCCGATCCGACACCGGTGATGCGCACCTTCGCCGTATTCACGTCTGGGCAGGAGGCAATCCAGGAAGAACCGCTTTTCTGGATGCTCTCAATGGTGACTTGGTAAGTTTCTTTTCCTAGACTCCCCGAGAAATTATTGGATGAACAAGTACCGGTAGCTATTTTCACCTTGGCTACATCTATGCCGCCTTCGGCGCCGGCTTGAGCAGCGGTCGAGGCCAAATTCTGCGAAGTAAGCGTGATGGAGTAAAAAAGTTGCTGCCCAATCAAAGTGGTGATCAACATCGCAAGCGCCAGCACCAACACCACGGGCACTAACGTTGTGCCGGCGTCGTTGCCTTTGCCTTGAAACCGGACCCGTTTACTTAGAAACATGGAGTACCAAGCTGGGTTATCTCAGGTGCAGTTTGGGTGGTGCTCAAGACTGAACCCAGTCCATGATCTAGTGAGGTTACAAAATCAACGCTGGTCGCAAGCCCGACTTGCGAAAAAACTCCCTGTCCAGAGCGCACGGGCTCAACTCCCGAAACAACCGAAGACCAGCCGTGCAAATTGTTTATCGTGGGCATTGTTGCCGAACTTGTGCCGCTGGACTGGTAGATGCTGCCGTTCAACCAAAGAAACTGTGTGCAGCGTCCTGCCGGTGCCAGATTCTGCTTATCGTTCGACACCAGCACTCGAGCAACCAGTAGTTGGCCTTTATCATTACCAACAGTCACCGAAGTTAGCTGAGTTCCAGTTGAGCTTCGAATCGAAGATTTAAACGATTCGGCAAAAGCCTGGCTTTCGGAAGACGAATGAGAGGACGCCATCACACTGTTTTGCACCGAATATATTCCAGAAACTAAGACGGCGATGAGAAACAAAACCGATGATGCCAAGAACATTGCTATCACTAGTTCAATCAAGCTAAACCCGGCGTCTGAACGAAGGTCTATTTGTTTTTCGATTGAAAGCAACTGGGCACCCATCACTAGTCGGGGCTCACTTCGAATGCGCTGTTGGCTTTGGCCAAAATCACCGAACCGTTCATGATGTCGATCTCAAGTTCGGCAGCCACTGTTTGGTTAGTGCAGTCGGCCGAGCCAATAAGTTTCACTTTAGACACCAACTGTTTGCCATCGGTGGTTGTAGTACTTGAACCGCCAAAGTTCCCGTTCAGCAAAAGGTTAAGTCTTGAACACGTGACCACGTTGGTTCGGATTCGATCTATCTCTTTGTTCAAGAGTTCATTGGCGGTGCCCCGCATGGCATTTTTAGCGCTGGCACTCGAAGCCTCCATGAGTGATGCACCTACTACCAGGCCCACTACCGCGAGGAGCATCAGGGACACAACAACCTCAACCAAAGTGAAACCCGACTCTGACCGAGCGTCATTCAATGTCTTGAACTTTCTCATGTCAAAGCCGGGTCCCTCAGGCTTCTAGCCAAGCGTTACAACTATGGGCAGACGCCCTCGGCTGGAGTGCTTGCTTCTGAGATGTGCCAGGTCTTGTTGCTCACGCTGTGGTGTGCCTGTAGGCAGAAAGTAGTTGCGGTTACCTTGCCAGTTGGAATAGTCACTGCGACATTGTCTGATGGGTTGAAACCATAGGTGCCGGTCAGCGCTGTCATGGTTGCAGCTGAGTAGTCGCCACCGTTGTCAGAGGCATACGAAACCATTGCAAGCTTGGCATTGGCCAGGTCAGACTTTAGTGCCGCAGTGCGAGCCTGGTCTTGCTGGTTTAGGAATACCGGGATGGCGATCGCCGAAAGAATACCGATGATCAAAACAACGACCAATAGCTCTACTAGCGAGAAACCAGCGTCTTTGTTTTTGTTTTGCTTCGAAAGCTGTTCTAGCTTTGCAGTGATGACCTGAACCACGTTGTGCCCCTTTATTCGAAATGACTAGGTATTCGTTAGCATACAGACATTTATTTGCAATGTGCGATACATAAATGTTCGGTTTCCCGAATATTTATCAAAGAGTTAGTGGATCGAATTGTAGATCGTGAACATCGGCAGATACAGACTGATCACCATTCCACCAACAATCACACCAACCACCGCAACCATCAAAGGTTCAATTAAAGCGGTTAGCTGCGCTGTCGTTGCTTTCACTTCTGCATCGTAGAAGTCTGCGATTTTTGAAAGCATGGTGGAAAGCGACCCAGACTCCTCTCCTACGGCAATCATGCGCGTGACCATCGGGGGAAAAATTGCTTCATTGTTCATTGGCGCAGACACCGATGAACCCAGTCGCACAGCTGACTGAATGCGTGCCAGAGCCTCTTTCATCTGCCAGTTGTCTGAGGTCTCGCCAACCAAGGTAAAAGCTTGAAGCATTGGAACGCCGGCATCGACCAAACTGGATAAGTTTCGGGTAAAACGAGCCATCAAGAGTTTGCGTTGCAACGGGCCAAGAACAGGGAACTTAATTTTGAATGGATCAATAACCTGACGAACTTTGTCTTCGTTCTTGTTCTTGCGCCACCAACGGGCAAAGAAAAATGCTCCAACAACCAAGACCGGAGAACCCCAAGCGGCGATTGGTGACAACCACACCAGAATCTGCGTTGGTAAGGGCAACTGACCGCCTAGGCGATCAAACATGGTCTTGAAAACAGGAACTACCCAAATCAACATTGCAATCACAGCCATCAGAGCCATGATCAAAACAGCCGTTGGGTAGGTTAGGGCTGATTTGACAGTTGATTTGAGTTCGTTATCGCGTTCGAGAGTGCCAGCGATGTTCTCTAGCGCTTGATCCAGGAACCCACCCGACTCGCCCGCTGCAACAAGACCAATAAGGAGCGGTGGCATGGTCTCGGGGTACTTAGCCAGGCTGGTGGAAAGTGAATAACCACTTTCGACGTCTACGGCGACTTTTTCTAGAATGACCGCTAGCTTCTTGTTCTCGGTCTGTACTGCAAGAATTCGAATGGTCTTGATTATGGTGAGGCCAGCGCTGACCATGGTTGCCATTTGGCGACACATCACTGCCAAATCTTTTACCGAAGGCTCTTTGCGGTCTGTGAAACTCGAAAATGGAGCCTTCTTAACGGGCACTGCTAACTCAGCCAAAATTTACCCCCGGCACCAGTTGGCCGAATGAAAGTTTGTCATGCGCTTGCTCCATACCTGCAGCAGCTGTGATCACCTGCGATTTCACTAGGTTTGCCAGCGATTGATCCATCGATTGCATACCCGCCTCTATGCCGCCTTGAATGGCGGATGAAATCTGGTACGTTTTGCCCTCGCGGATTAGGTTGCTGATGGCTGGTGTCGAGAACAATATTTCTGTCGCGGCAACTCGGCCATTTCCGTTGGCAGTCCGAACCAGGTTCTGACAAATGATTCCCTTTAGCGTGGTAGACAACTGCGTTCGCACTAAAGCCTGTTGGTGCGGTGGGAATACATCGATGATGCGGTCGATGGTTTGAGAAGCATCTTGAGTGTGCAAGGTACCAAACACCAGGTGCCCGGTTTCGGCAGCGGTAAGTGCAGCACTAATTGTCTCTAAGTCTCTAAGCTCGCCGATCAAAATGACATCTGGATCCTGGCGAAGTACGTGACGAAGGGCGTCGCTAAAGGTCTCGGTGTCTGCACCAACCTCGCGCTGATTGATTAGTGCGGTTTTACTTTCATAAATGAACTCAATCGGATCTTCCACCGTCATGATGTGTTCGGCCCGAGTCTCGTTTATCTCATTGACCAGAGCCGCTAGCGTGGTGGACTTGCCCGAGCCCGTAGGCCCGGTGACCAGCACCAACCCCCTGTTCAACTTTGCTAACTTGCCAATCTGACGTGGCATGCCAAGTTGATCCAAGGTTTTGATTTCGGTTGGGATAGACCTGAATACCGCACCAATCTGACCGCGTTGCACAAACAGGTTTACACGAAATCGGTCGCCTTCTGCGGTGGTGTAGGCGCAGTCCAGCTCCTTCTTAGCTATATAGTGGTCCCAGTTGGCTTTGGTGGTTAGTGTGCTTAGAAGTTGAACCACCTCTGGCGCGGATTGAACCGGAATCCCTTGCAGTGGTTTCAGTTCGCCATGAACTCGCGCCAGAAATTTGCCCCGAGAAAGGTGCAAATCGGAAGCCCCCTGTGCCCTCATGAACTTGAGCACATTGTCTAATAATGATGGTGAGGGGTTGGTTAGTTGGCCAGTTGCCTGACCCTGACTGTTATCCCAAGACACGGAACACCTCTTCCAAGCTGGTTTGGCCCATCGCCGCTTTTGCCAGTCCGTCTTGACGAAGGCTTAGCATTCCCTGGCTCATTGCAATTTTGCTAATTTCACCCGAGGACAAACGGCTCATGGTTGCAGCCGCGATTTCCTCGGTAACCTCTAGAACTTCGTGAATCGCGAGGCGCCCACGATAGCCAGTTTTGGAGCAGTGATTACAACCCACCGGCTTCATGAATTTAATGCCATCGATGTTTATGTTGATCGCCGCATAGTCGCTCTTGAGTGAGGCCGCCATTGCCTCGGACAGCTCCGACTCAGCTTTACAGTTAGGGCACAGTCTTCTAGCAAGGCGTTGGGCAATAACCGTTGATATAGAGGAAGCGACCATGAACGGTTCAACTCCGAGTTCAATCAGACGGGTAATAGACGCCGGAGCATTATTGGTGTGAAGCGTACTAAGAACCAGGTGGCCGGTAAGCGAGGCTTCCATGGCAATCTGGGCGGTGTCATGGTCTCGAATCTCACCAACCAGAATCACATCGGGGTCGGAGCGCAAAATCGATCGCAGCGCCGAGGCAAACGTGAGCCCAGCGCGGGGATTTACCTGCACCTGCTTGATATTGGCCATCCGGTATTCAACCGGATCTTCTACCGTGATGACGTTGACCTGCGGGGTCGATACCTCGGAAAGCGTGGCATAAAGAGTGGTTGACTTGCCCGAACCGGTAGGACCGGTAACCAGAATCATTCCACTGGTCTTGGTAATAGACCTTTCGAAGATAGTTTGGTTTTGCTTTAGGAATCCCAAGTTAGAAATTGAGTGGGACACCGAACCGTTATCCAAAATACGCAAGATAATCGTTTCACCCCAGACCGTTGGCAGGGTTGCCACACGCAAGTCTCGGCTATCGCCAAAGCCACCAAACGTCATTCGCCCATCTTGGGGTTTGCGGCGCTCTGCAATGTCCATCTCGGACATGATCTTGATTCGGCTGATTACACCTGGCTGGATCTTTTTAGATTCACGTTGCATTTCGTGCAGCACGCCATCGATGCGGTATCTAATTCGAAGATCGTGTTCACCAGGTTCGATGTGGATATCTGAGGCACGATCCTGAATGGCCTGGGTGATGATTGCATTCACAAAACGCACGATCGGGGCATCGTTGGCCACCGTGTCTATTTCGAGTAGTTCTAGAACTCCGCTGGAGGTGTCTTCGATGCTCGACGAAACTTCACCCAGATCGTCATCCAGGCGATAGTTGCGCTGCAGAGCCTCAAGCAAAAGTTCTGGGTCCACCAAAACAGGGTGGACTGTAAGCCCGGATGCGGCTCGTACTTCGTCTAAGGCCAAAATATTGGTCAGCGATGAAACACCGAGGAAGAGCTCGTTGTTTTGAATTCGCAGCGGAATCACACTGTGGCGGCGGGCCAGGTCTGCAGACACCTGCGCAACGGCAATTTTGCTAACCACGAACTCAGATAAATCGGCGAATGGAACGTGCAGGCGCTCGGCTCGGGCGGCCAGCAGCTGGATTGGCGTGATCTCTTTGTCTTCTAGCAAACGAATAGCAAAGAGTTCGTTTTGAACCACATCGGTTGGAGCCCCGGCATGACGCTCTTGGCTAATGAAGCCCTTGTTTGCCAGAATCTGCGTAAGCAACAACCTTGTCACTTCCTATTTGAATGCGAAATACCTTGTTTCAGACTAGCGAAACAAAACCAAAACATGCGTGAACCCTAGACTCTGATTATGGAAAACACGGTTTTAGACGCCTTCTCCGGAGGGCTTTTTGCTGTGACGCTAATCGCTTCAGATTTGCCAGCAAGCATTGATTTCTATGGTGGCAAACTCGGATTGGTTCAGGTTTACAGCGATGAAGTGTCCACCGTTTATAAGTGCGGCCAGACCATGATCAATCTGTTGGCGGCGTCTGCAGCGGCGGAATTAGTTGCCCCGGCGGCGGTTGCAACTGGCGGGATTGGTGCAGGAGTCGGCGCTGTGTACACCCTGCGCGTGGAAGATGTTGATGCGGTGGTTGCCCAGTTGACCGCTGCAGGAGTTGAACTTTTGAACGGACCGATGGATCGCCCCTGGGGCATTCGGACCGCAAGCTTTGCAGACCCGAGTGGTCACGTGTGGGAAATTGCTGATCACCAGTAATACTGTTTTGGACATTGCCAAACAGAGGTAGGAATTCTTGAACAATACATCTCATAGCATCCAGATTGTTTTAGACGCAAACAACGTGCACGCTCAGGCAGACTGGTGGGCCAAAGCTTTGGGTTGGGTTGTCGAATACCCCGATGAAAGTTTTCTTGACGACCTTGAAGCCGCGGGAATGCTAGATGAGAACTCTCTCGTGGAATTCCAAGGTAAAAGAGTTTTTCGAACTGCGAGCGCAATACACCAAGAAATTGCAGGTGCTAACACTGGTTTGCGAATCTACATCCGCGGTGTGCGTGCCGCCAAAACCGAACGAAATCGGGTTCACTGGGATGTAAACGCTAAACCGGAATCAGTTGACGCGGTAGTAGCTCGATTGGTTGACATGGGAGCAAAACAGATTGGCGAGCATTACCAAGGCCCTAACAGATCGATTCAAATGCTTGACCCAGAGAACAACGAATTCTGCGTTCACTAGGGCACAAACCATGAGAAGCATCGAAGAATCCCTCGAGTCCCAGCAGTGTCGGCGGATCTTGGAAGCGCTCGAGACTGGGCCTAAGACGCAGGATCAGTTGGTGGAATCAACTTAGCCAACTGCCCTAAGCGGCTTGATGGCGCTAAGTATTTCTTGCATTCGATCTAGCTCAATCTCGAGGTCGTAGCGATTCTGCAGATTCAAGAAAAAGCGATCGCTGATGTCAAAAGCGCGCGCGAGGCGAAGAGCCGTATCTGGCGAAATTGCGCGCTTGCCATGGACAATCTCATTAATGCGCCTTGCCGAGACGCCAACTACCTTGGCGAGCTCATACTGAGAAACGCCATAGGGCTTTAGGAACTCCTCCAGGAGAATCTCCCCTGGGTGTATTGGTGCGTGTGCCTTGATCATTTCAACCTCCAGCCTTAGTGGTAATCAACCAGTTCAACTTCAGCAGGGCCTGCTGAAGTCCATGTGAAGCAAAGACGCCATTGATCGTTGACGCGGATGCTGTGTTGCCCAGACCTATGACCGTCCAGCGACTCTAAGTGATTACCTGGTGGGCGCCTAAGGTCAATCAAATAATCAGCAGCATCAAGGATCAACATTTTCCGATAAGCCATTCGCTGCAGTTCAGGTCCAAACCGCTTGACCGTATCACGCTGCCAAACTTTTTCTGTGGCGGAGTTGGCAAATGAAACAATCACAATAGAAATAATAACGCCCTGCGTTATTAGCGCAAGGCGTTATTAATTACGTTTCAGTAAATCTAAACGTTAAACCTAAATTCCACAACGTCGCCGTCTTGCATCACGTACTCTTTGCCTTCCATGCGCACCTTGCCGGCAGCCTTGGCATCGTTCATGCTTCCCGCTGCCATTAGATCGTTGAAAGACACGATTTCGGCCTTAATAAAGCCGCGCTCAAAGTCGCTGTGGATTACACCGGCGGCTGCAGGCGCCTTCCAACCCTTGCGGATCGTCCAGGCACGAGCCTCTTTTGGCCCGACGGTTAGGTAGGTCTGAAGACCAAGGGTGTCAAAACCAATGCGCGCCAGCTGGTTCAAACCACTCTCGTCTTGACCAAGCGACGCCAAAAGCTCAGCAGCTTCTTCATCCGACAGCTCAATGAGCTCGCTCTCAACCTTGGCGTCTAGGAAAACGGCCTCGGCTGGGGCTACCAAGTCGGCGAGCGCCTTCTTCTTAGCGGCGTCGGTGAGGATGCTCTCATCCACATTGAATACATAAATGATTGGCTTTGCGGTTAGCAGACCAAGTTCCTTGATTGGGTCTAGGTCAACCGTGCTCTGGGATAGCGGCTTACCGGTGTCTAGCACCTGGAGTGCTTCATCGATGGCCTCTAATGCGGCCGGTTCAGCCTTCTTGCCCTTTACTTCTTTTTCGATACGTGGGCGAGCCTTATTGAGGGTCTCCATGTCGGCCAGAATCAACTCGGTGTTGATGGTCTCGATGTCGCTTGCGGCGTCTACCTTGCCATCGACGTGAATAACATCGCCGTCTACAAAGCCACGCACAACCTGAGCGATCGCGTCTGCTTCACGGATATTGGCCAGGAACTTGTTTCCGAGACCCTCGCCCTCGCTGGCGCCACGCACGATACCCGCGATGTCCACGAATGAAACAGGCGCCGGAAGCAGGCGCTCCGATCCGTACATCTCGGCCAGTTTGCCCAATCGAGCATCTGGAAGATTGACCACACCCACGTTTGGCTCAATGGTGGCAAACGGGTAGTTTGCCGCCAGAACGTTGTTCTTGGTGAGTGCGTTGAAGAGGGTTGACTTGCCTACGTTAGGCAGTCCCACGATTCCGATTGTTAGAGCCACAAGATACGAGTTTAATTGGCTAATGCCACTGAACTTCACCGCCATCGACTTTGAGACCGCAAATGGCTCCCCCGCCAGCCCCTGTGCGGTTGGTTTAGTGAGGGTCCGCGATGGCAAAATCATCGATGGTTTCTCTGCTTTATTTGCACCACCTAGCCCACACAACTGGTTCCATCAGGGAAATATCAATGTGCACGGCATTCATCCCAGCGATGTAGCCGACGGCCCAGAATGGCACGAGGTATTGCCGCTAATGCTGGATTTCATTGGAGACGACGTGCTGGTGGCGCACAATGCGGTTTTCGATATGGGTGTTTTGCGTGCCAGCGCCGCTGCGGTGTCGGTGGAGTTGCCACCAATCACCTACACCTGTTCGCTTCTTATTAGTAGGCGTACATACAATCTGGAGAGCTACCGACTCAACGCGGTTGCTTACGCGGTTGGGCATGAAGAATTCAATCACCACGATGCGCTTGCCGACGCCGATGCTTGCGCCAGGATCATCATTCACGCGGCAAATCGCAAAGGCTCAGAGGATTTGGCTGGGTTGGTGGCTGCGACCGGGCAGAAAATCAAGCAGCTTTAGGTTTTGAGTCTG
>CANBWO010000013.1 GCA_947373155.1 Microbacteriaceae bacterium
TCTACCTTGCAATCCGCGGTCACATAGAAATGCGGAACGGTGGATTTGCTCTCGGTGAGGCGACGAGCAATGGCTCGGCGCATACCGGAGTGAGGAACAGTGATGTAGCTGCTCGAGTGCTCCTGCTTAGCCAAAGCGGATACTTTAGCCGTGGACTCACTCGCAGCTGGAGCCGTGGACTCACTCGCAGCTGGCGCCGTGCCGGAAACGCGATTAGCGAGGAAGTGCTCCAGGTCGCGTCTAACCACTCGACCGTCTGGTCCGGTTCCAACGATTTGACTCGGGTCCACACCGTTCTCGGCGCAAAGCTTGCGCACGATTGGGCTGATGAAACGGCGAGCGTCGTTGGCAGAACCAGCAGTCTGAACGGCCGCCAAAGGGGCAACAATTGGAGTTGAAGCCATCGGTGCGGCAATCGGGGTGGCAACAGGCGCCACTGGCGCAACCACTGGGGTAACCACGGGAGCCGCCGCAACCACTGGGGCCGCAGCCGGCTCAACGGGCGCAGCTGCGCCACCCAAGAGGGCGTCACCCACGGATGGGTCCTCCCCCGCGGCAAGCAAAATCAGAATTGGAGATCCAACTTCCACGGATGCGCCATCGGTGACCAAGATTTTATAAACCGAACCCTCGGCATCGGCCGAATAGTCAACAACCGCTTTTTCGGTTTCCATTTCGGCCAGAATGTCGCCAACTTTTACCTGATCGCCAACCTGTACCTGCCACTTAGACAAGACGATTTCAGTTGCTCCGGCAGCCACCTCTGGCATGCGAATTAGAGATGCCATTAGTTCTTACCGAATCCTTCAGCCGCCAACTGCAGCCCCTTGACCACTTCTTCGGTTTTGGCGATTGCCGCACGCTCTAGAACCTTGGAAATGCTGGGTGAAGCCTCGCCACCGTGCACTCGCTGCACCGGCTGGTCGAGGTAGTCAAAGTATCGACGCTGGATTTCATCTGATAACCAGGATCCGTAGCTGGTTCCCTGTGCGCCCTGCTCCACAATCATCACAGCATTGGTCTTTTTGATGCTTGCCTCAATTGTGTCCCAGTCGATGCTGGCGCGGTCTAGCCAACGTAGGTCGATTACCTCGGCATCCACACCGGTCTGCTCAACGGCCTCTAGGGAGTGGCTCACCATGGATAGGTAGGTGAGGACGGTTAGGTCCTTGCCTTCGCGCTTCACAGCGGCCTTGCCGAAAGGAATCTGGTAGTCGTAGTCGCCCACTGCGATTTCGCCCTTAGAGGCGTATAGGTCAACGTGCTCGATAACCAAAACTGGGTCTTCCAATGCCAAGGCTGCGTTCATAAGACCGATGTAGTCAAACGGGTTAGAAGCGGCAACGATGCGCCAACCAGGAGCGGTGGCAAAGATGCCGGCCGGGTCCATGAGGTGCTGAGAGCCGTAACCGGAACCCATGGCAACCTTGGTTCGAATTACCACCGGAACAGTGGCGTCGCCGCCGAACATGTGACGAGCCTTGCCGATTTGGTTGAATACCTGGTCGGCAGCTACCCACATGAAGTCTGGGTACATAAATTCGATAACGGGGCGGAAGCGACCATCCATGGCCATTCCTCCACCCAAACCAGCAAAGCCGTTTTCGCTGATTGGCGTGCCCAGAACGCGCTCCGGGTATTTCTCCACCAGACCCTTGGTGGCACCGTTGGTTCCGCCCTTGAGTCGGTGAACGTCCTCACCTAGAACAACGATGCGCGAGTCGGTCTCCATGCGTCGGTCCATGACCGCAGCAACGGCATCCACGAAACGCACTTCTTCTTTTGGTCCGGTGTGAGTTGCAAATTCTGCAGTTCTTGCGCCACGGAGCTCGCTGGCATCGCCGCGAACACCCACGTTCACAAAGTCGGCGCTTGGCCACAGCTCGGCACGAATCTTGCGCGCGCCTGGCTTGCCGTTTGGATCTGCCTCAAGTAGCTGGTTTACAGCCAATTCCATGGCGGCCTGAGCCTGAGCGCGAACCTGGTCAACCTGAGCCTGGTCAATCAGACCAATCGCAATCATCTCGTTTGCAACGCGAACCAGTGGGTCGCGCTTACGCCAAGCCTCTTCTTCGTCCTTAGGGCGGTAACCGAATGCACTGCCAGGGAATGGACCATTCTGGTGGAAGAAACGGTAGACCTCGGCCTCAATGATGGCGGGACCCTTGCCAGCGCGAACGTGGGCGGAGATCTCCTGCATTGCCAGGTGAACCGCAAGCGGGTCCATGCCGTCTACGCGCCAGCTTGGGATACCAAAACCGGTTCCACGCCCCGAAAGACGTTCCTCGGCGGTTACCTCAGACACGTGAGTAGATACCGCGTATAGGTTGTTCTCTATAAAAAACACCAGCGGGATATCCCACGCTGCGGTTAGGTTCATGGTTTCTAGTACCGAACCAATGTTTACGGCTCCATCGCCGAAGTAGCTAACGGTTAGGTCGCTGGTTCCGGAGTGCTGCTGCGCCCAGGCATTACCTGCACCCAGTGGAACACCGCCACCAACAATCGCGTTGGTACCAAGGGCTCCGGCTTCCTTCCACTGAAGGTGCATAGAGCCACCGCGTCCGCGGCAGAATCCCTGTGCCAGACCCAGGATCTCTGCCAAAGTGCGCTGCAAAACATCCTGAATGGCTGGGTTTACCAGGTTGGTCACATCTAGGCCGGTTGGGGCAACGTAACCGATGGCCTTAGCCAAGAACTGGTGGTGACCTCGATGTGAACCATTTACCGCGTCGGTGCCACGCAATCCAACGATGGAGCCCACAGCTCCACCTTCTTGACCAATGCTGGAGTGCGCTGGTCCGTGAACTAGTCCTTCGCCGGCTAGCTGAAGGACGGTTTCTTCGAATGCGCGAATCAAGTGCATCTGACCCAGCATGTTTTCCAAAAGGTGAGGATCTGCATTTCGCCAGTCTTCTGGCGTGGTACGCAGTTCAACCCAAGGTTCCTTTGGGGATAGTTGGATCTTCTCAGTCATCGTTGACTCCAATGTCAGGCAGGTTTGAATTCAGGCTTGCTTGTAACAAATGTATCCAATCTGTGCAATAAAAAGCAAAAAATACTGCAATCCACTAGATTTAGAATCAAAGATGTATCCAATCGCTGATTCGAGGAGTCGAAATGAGCAAAGGAATCCCCTCGCTTAGAGGAACCGACCACATTGGTTTCACCGTGCCCGACATCGAGGAAGCCACTGTTTTCTTTAGGGACATAATCGGTTGCGATCTGGTTTACAGCCTTGGCCCGTTTCAGAGCGAAGACAACTGGATGGCGGAGCACCTAAACGTGAATCCGCGGACCATCATGAAGGAGATTCGCTTCTTTAGGTGCGCGTTCGGATCCAACTTTGAAATCTTCGAGTACCAATCTGCTGATTTAGATTGGCCTAAGCCGCAACCTAGAAACAGCGACATCGGTGGCCACCACCTTTGCTTCTATGTAGATGACATGGATGCGGCGGTTGCCTACCTAAAGGAAAACAACATCCGGGTTTTGGGCGAGCCAACTAAGAGTTCTAACGCCAGCCTTGGCCAAACCTGGGTTTACTTCCTGAGCCCTTGGGGAATGCAGTTCGAGTTATGCAGCTACCCCAGGGGCAAGGCTTACGAAATAGACGCAAAGGTAAAACTGTGGCATCCAGTTCACCCATCCGAGTAGTCGAGACCCTTCGGGAAGAAATCCTCAACGGCACCTTGGTACCGGGGGCGAGGCTTAGGCAAGAAGACATCGCTGATCGTTTTGGTGCCAGCCGCCAGCCGGTTAGAGACGCGCTTCGGCAGCTAGAAGGCGATGGACTCATCACCATGGTTCCCAATGCGGGAGCTTGGGTCTCTAAGTTATCCGAGAGCGAGTGCTACGAGGCCTATCAGGTGCGCGAGCGCCTGGAACCGCTGCTGCTATCGCAGAGCATTCCGAACCTGACAGATACACAGGTAAAGCGACTTACCGAATTGGTCAGCGAGATTGAGAAGGCCACGGACTTGGAGCAATTTTTGCGCCTCGACCGCGAGTTCCACCTGCTTTCTTACGCGGGTGCCGCACCTGGCATGCTCCGCGAGTTTGTGGAGCGAATTTGGAACACCACCCAGCACTATCGCCGCGCCTTTGCCAAGTTGAGCGACTTTGCGTCTTCTGAGGTGACGCACCTGGAGCACAAGCTCATTCTGGATGCAATCGTTCGCAAAGACTCGCGCCAAGCTGAAAACGCTCTCGAGGGGCACATCAGAAGAACTCGAGTGACCTTGGCTCAGCACAAGGAACTTTTCAACTAGGCACAAACCACCTGCAAACCAGCAAAAAAGTTAACTTAAGACGCACAATCCGTTGGTGAACCTAAGCATTTCTGCCTAAAATGTTTAGTATTACTGAACGGCATCAAGGGAGATCCGAATGGCGATTACAGCTCAAGACGAAGCAAGAGTTCTAGCATCGGTGCCAAAAGGCATCTTGGTGGATGGAATCTGGCGTGACTCGTCAGACGGTTCCACTCTAGACGTGACAGACCCAGCCTCCGGCAAGGTTATTGCCACTATTGCCAGCGCTACCGCGGCAGATGGACAGGCCGCCATGGATGCAGCCGACCGCGCCCAAGCCGCCTGGGCCAAAACCGCCCCACGCTACCGAGCTGAAATCCTCAGGGCAGCATTCGATCGTGTGATGGAACTCGCCGATGATTTCGCAATTTTGATGTCGATGGAAATGGGCAAGCCATTTGCCGAGGCAAGGGGCGAAGTTCTTTACGGTGCCGAGTTCCTGCGCTGGTTCAGCGAGGAAACCGCTCGCGTTGCCGGCCGATTTGGCACCGCCCCAGACGGCAAGATGCGACTCATGGTTCAGAAGCGCCCGGTTGGTCCTTGCCTTTTCATAACCCCTTGGAACTTCCCGTTGGCCATGGCTACCCGCAAAATCGCACCGGCAATCGCGGCCGGTTGCACCATGATTCTTAAGCCGGCAGCGCTCACTCCCCTGACCTCGCTCCTTTTCGCAAAAGTCCTCGAAGAAGTCGGCGTTCCAGCCGGAGTCATCAATGTGATCCCAACCGCTTCCTCGGGTGCAGTGACCGGCCCAATCATCAAGGATGCCCGCCTACGCAAACTCTCTTTCACCGGATCAACCCCGGTTGGTCGCCGCCTGATTTCGGACTCGGCCGATCGCGTGCTGCGCGTCTCTATGGAGCTCGGCGGAAACGCTCCGTTCCTAGTGTTCGATGACGCCAACCTAGACAAGGCAGTGAGCGGCGCCATGTTAGCCAAACTGCGCAACATGGGCGAGGCCTGCACCGCAGCTAACCGCTTTATCGTGCACGAGAGCGTTCACGAGGAATTCGCCACCAAACTAGCGGCCAAGATGAGCGAACTAAAGGTTCAGCGCGGCCTCACTGATGGAGCCAACATTGGCCCAATCATCGATGAAAAGAGCCGTGAGTCTATTCACGAGCTAGTCACCGATGCGGTTTCCAAGGGAGCCAAGGTGCTAACCGGCGGAAACGTACCAGCCGGAGAAGGTTACTTCTACCCACCAACCGTGCTCACCGGAGTGAGCTCTGACGCTCGCATTTTGCAGGAAGAAGTGTTCGGGCCAGTGGCGCCGATTGTGACTTTCAAGACCGAGGCCGAGGCAATCGCGTTGGCAAACAACACCGAATACGGTTTGGTTGCCTATGCCTTTACCCAGGACTTGAACCGTGGTTTGCGTCTGGCTGAAAGCCTGGAGATCGGAATGTTCGGTCTCAACACCGGCATTGTTTCGAACCCGGCGGCGCCATTCGGTGGAGTCAAGGCTTCCGGTGTGGGTCGCGAAGGCGGCCGCGAAGGAATCGAAGAATACCTCGAGACCGTGTACATCGGTATCGCGGATCCGTTCGACGACTAAGAGCTGCTAAACCACTTTCCAATCGCCGCTACCCAGCAGAATCGGCTTTTGGTAGAGCTCGAGGGCTTCTTCATCGCTGAATAGACGAGAACGAATGATGAAACGCATGCCCTCTGGCGTCTCCAACGAGAACCCTCCGCCGCGGCCGGGAACCACGTCGATTGTGATGTGAGTGTGTTTCCAGTACTCAAACTGCTCCAGGCTGATCCAAACCAGAATCGGCTGAGCAATGCCATCGATGACAAACTCACCCAAAAGCACGTCGGCTCCACCCACCCGGAATTCACCGGCTAGGTAGCACATCGGTGCGGAGCCATCGCAGCAGCCACCGGATTGGTGGAACATGAGTGGCCCGTGAATGTTCGTCAGTTTTCGCAGCAGTTCGTTGGCCGCCTCGGTGGTGGCAATTCTTTGGGGCAGAACGCCGTAAATGGGCGAGGTCATAAGACCCCGCCCACCCACGGTTTGCTCTTTAGAAGAATCCAAGTTTGCTCTCGCTGTAGCTAACCAAAAGGTTCTTGGTCTGCTGGTAGTGGTCGAGCATCATCTTGTGGTTCTCGCGACCGATACCGGAGGACTTGTAGCCACCGAATGCAGCGTGGGCTGGGTAGTCGTGGTAGCAGTTGGTCCAAACGCGACCGGCCTGGATCTCGCGACCAGCGCGGTATGCGGTGTTCATGTGGCGAGTCCAAACACCCGAGCCGAGGCCGTAAAGGGTGTCGTTGGCAATCTCCATGGCTTCTTCGAAGCCGTCGAACTTGGCAACCGAAACCACTGGGCCAAAGATCTCTTCCTGGAAGATACGCATGTTGTTGGTGCCTTCAAAGATGGTTGGCTCAATGTAGAAACCACCCGAAAGGTCGCCGCCAAGGTCGGCACGCTTGCCACCGAGGACAAGCTTGGCGCCTTCTTGCTTACCGATTTCGATGTAGCTCAGGATTTTCTCAAGCTGGTCGTTCGAGGCCTGGGCACCAATCATGGTTGCGGTGTCCAGTGGGTTGCCCTGGATGATCTGCTTGGTGCGTACGATGCAGTCTGCTAGGAACTGGTCGTAGATTGGCGCATCGATGAGTGCACGCGAAGGACAGGTACAAACTTCGCCCTGGTTCAGTGCGAACATGTTGAAGCCCTCGATGCACTTGTCGTAGAACGAGTCCTTCTCCGATGCGATGTCGCGGAAGAAGATGTTTGGCGACTTGCCACCAAGTTCCAGGGTGACTGGGATGATGTTCTCGGATGCGTACTGCATGATTAGGCGACCGGTTGTGGTCTCACCGGTGAATGCAATCTTGGCAATGCGGCGGCTGGAGGCCAGAGGCTTTCCAGCCTCAACACCAAATCCGTTCACAATGTTTACGACACCCGCTGGCAGCAAGTCACCGATGATGTCCATAAGGAACAAGATCGATGCAGGAGTCTGCTCGGCTGGCTTTAGAACTACACAGTTTCCAGCGGCAAGAGCTGGAGCAAGCTTCCAGACGGCCATGAGGATTGGGAAGTTCCAAGGAATGATCTGACCAACAACACCTAGAGGCTCGTGGAAGTGGTAGGCCACGGTGTCGTGGTTGAGCTCGCCAAGGCTGCCTTCCTGAGCGCGAATAGCGCCCGCAAAGTAGCGGAAGTGGTCGATTGCCAGTGGGATGTCGGCAGCCATGGTCTCGCGGACAGGCTTTCCGTTGTCCCAGGTCTCGGCAACCGCGATCTTCTCTAGGTTGGCCTCCATGCGGTCGGCAATCTTGTTCAGGATGATTGCGCGCTCGGTTGCGCTGGTCTTGTTCCAAGTCTTGGCGGCTGCGTGAGCTGCATCAAGGGCTTTGTCGATGTCTGCGGCGTTTCCGCGGGCAATCTCACAAAAAACGCGACCGGTAACCGGGGTCACGTTTTCGAAGTACTGGCCAGACGATGGTGCGACATACTGTCCACCAATCCAGTGGTCGTAGCGAGGCTTGAAGTCGGCGACTGCCCCGGCTTGACCTGGTTGTGCATAAACGGTCATTGCTTTTTTTCCTCTCGGTCAGCACCCTTGCTGACTCAACATTTGGACACTACGCCTGGTTTGATTTCTTTTGGATAACGGCGGGGTCTGACTAGCCGTTTGCACAACTAACGGTTAGGTAACTACCTAGCCAAACGGCTAGGTAGGAGAGTATTGTCAAAATATGGCCAACGATGGACGTTCAGATGTGCCGCTAGGGCGCCGCTCCCCCATGGCAACCACGCGGGTGATGGTAGCCGATCGCAACGTAATCACCAGAGTTGGCATTCGTTCGATTCTGGAGCGCAACGCCGGAATGGCTGTGGTGGCCGAGGCGACCACCTATGAGGCGATCCTGGATGCAGTGGACGAACACGGCCCGGACGTGCTGATTATGGACCTGGACCTTGGTGACGACACCACTCGCGGGCTAAAGATTTGCGAAGAAATTACCGACCGCTACCCAGGCACTAAAGTGCTGGTTTTGGCCAACACCCTCAGCGAGATGATCGTGGTTGAAGCTCTGCGACGCGGAGCCACCGGCTACCTATGTAAAGACGACGTGAAAGCCGACGAACTGGGTAAGGGAGTAAAAGCCGTTCAAGACGGTGAGACCGTGTTGGGTAAGGGCGTTGGCTCTATGGTGGCGCGCGGGTTGGGATCTAGCCGGGGGCAAGCGGAACACCTAACTGATCGAGAGTTAGATGTGATTCGGGCTGTGGCAAAAGGGTTGAGCAATAAGCAGATTGCGGTTCAGATGTACGTGACCGAAAGCACCGTCAAGTTCCATCTGCAAAACGCAGCGCGAAAACTAAATACACACCGACGAGCCGAGCTAGTTCACAGAGCGGCAGCAGCCGGCCTACTTTGAGGCACTTGTGTTTATGAGCGCTAGTTAGGTACGTTTTGGCTGAGTAAGCGCGCAAATGCGGGTATTTTCTGGCTTGATGTTGCACACAACACGCTTCACGCTTCACGAATCACGCATCGCGCAACACGCAACACGCTTCACGATTCACGCTTCACGCTTCACGCTTCACGCTTCACGCTTCAAACCAAGGCTTGAGTTGCAAACCAAGGCTTGAGTTGCAATCCAAGGCTTGAGTTGCAAACCAAGGCTTGAGTTGCAAACCAAGGCTTGAGTTGCAAAACGTACCTAAATTTCGGTCATTAACTCAAGCAACCAAAACCCGCACACTCACCGGCCGAGGGTGAACTTCAAGCCTATTCAGAAGCCTTTTTGCGGGTTGGCTTTGCCGGTGGGGCCGGCCGGGTGCGCGTAGGTTTTGCAACTGGGGTGGCATCGGTGCTGGATTTGGCAACGGAGCGAGTAG
Source organism: Microbacteriaceae bacterium (assembly GCA_947373155.1). Taxonomy (GTDB): domain Bacteria; phylum Actinomycetota; class Actinomycetes; order Actinomycetales; family Microbacteriaceae; genus Rhodoluna. Next base: position 9,181 of record CANBWO010000013.1, read on the forward strand.
ATGCAGAGCTAGACGCCTTTGCTTCGGATGCAGCTTGTTCCTCGGCCAAACGCTCCTGAATCTGCGCACGGTAAGTCATGCGGCGAATGCGACGCACCAAATCAAAAATGATCACGATGGCGCCAACCACAAGGATGAAAGTGCCCAAAAAGCCTATGAGGCCCGGGCTGTAAAAAGTGTTTGCTGGGTCGGCGGAGACGCTTGGGTCTGGGTTTAGTGGGTCGCCGTGTGCGGTAGTGAGAACACCAATAAGCAAAGCCAACGAAAGAGTCATGAGTTAAGTCTAATCTTGAAGAATGACCGACCAACCACAGAGCATCGAGGCGCGTTACGGGCGCAGCAAGCGTGCCCAACGCGATCGCAACCTCGTTATCGGTGTTGGTGGATTGCTGGGCATTGCACTGGTGATTTGGATCTTTGTGGTGGCGTTCACTCCCCCAAGCACCAACTCGCAGGCATCGGGGCAAATAAATAGCTTCACGGCAAACAGCAACATAAGTTCCATAGTTTCTGTAGTTATCTCCAAGCCAGCCAGCGCCACCGTGGTTTGCCAGGTTAGTGCTGCGAACGAGGCCGGGTCATCGGTGGGTTCTAAGCAGTTCCAAGTAGCCACCCGCGGGGCAAACGTGAGCGTAAACCTGCAAATCACCACCACCCAACCAGCAACCCAGGGTGTGGTGGACTTTTGCCACTTGAAGTAAACTTTTTTAAGTAAAAGCCCAGCCATTGCGCTGGGCACTTGAACATATTGGGCAAGGTGTGTGCGCATCTGCCCCAAACCTTTGGAGTAAATCGTGTCTAACGACGCCCCGACCACTTGGCTTACCCAGGACGCCTACGACCGCCTCGGCGGCGAGCTAGAACAGCTGATGAGCACCGGTCGCCACGAGATTGCCAAGAAGATTCAAGAAGCCCGCGAAGAAGGCGACCTAAAGGAAAACGGCGGCTACCACGCAGCCAAGGAAGAGCAGGGTCGCATCGAGGCTCGCATCGACCGCCTCCAGAACATTCTGGCAACCGCCACCGTTGGCGAGGCCCCTGCCTCGCACGGAGTCGTTGAGCAAGGTGTGATCGTTCGCGTTCTGCTCAAGGGCGAAGAAAAAGAGTTTTTGCTCGGCTCCGGCGAAATCGCCGAGGGAACCGACATCACTGCATATTCACCTACCAGCCCAATTGGCGGCGCCATCATGGGTAAAAAAGTTGGCGAAAGCGGCAGCTTCTACGACCCACGTGGCAAGCAGGTTGAGGTCAAAGTTCTAGGCGTTAGAAACTTCTCGCTCTAGAAACTTTTTTTTGGCACCAAAATTGGCCTGTTTATGTGACCCTTGGGCCGCTTTAGTCAACTCTCGGTTCGTTCAGCTTTGGGTTTAGCCCAGCATCCTTTAGGGCCTTCATCAGGCGCACGCGATGTTCGTGACCACCGGTTTCAACACTTATGTTCAACTCGACAGCACTGATCTGAAGCGCGTTACCGTGGCGGGTGTGAACTACCTCAACCACGTTTCCACCGGCAGCCGCAATGGCCTCTGCGGTGCGAACCAACTGGCCTGGGCGGTCTGGCAACATCACACTGATGTTGGTGTAGCGCTCAGAAGCCGCCAAACCGTGCTGGATTACCTTCTGCATCAAAAGCGGGTCGATGTTTCCGCCGCTAACGATTGCCACAGTGGTTCCCTTTGGCTTGATAGCGCCGCTTAGCAGTGCAGCCACTGGCACAGCACCCGCTGGCTCAACGACCTGCTTGGCGCGCTCTAGAAGCATCAGCAGCGCCTTAGCGATCTCGTTCTCCGAGACGGTTACAACTTTGTCGATGTTCGCCTGGATTAACTCGAAAGGCACTCGCCCAGGCTTGGAAACAGCAATACCATCGGCGATGGTAGGAGTGGTGTGGATCTCAACCAGCTTGCCGGCCTTCAGGCTTGGCGGGTAAGCGGCCGCGTGCTCGCTCTGCACTCCGTAAACCTTTATTTTGCGACCCTGACGAGCCGCCTCCAGCTTGGTGGCAACTGCAACACCGGCAGCAAGGCCACCCCCGCCAATGGCAACAATGATGTTCTGGACGTCTGGAACTTGTTCCAGGATTTCCATTGCCACCGTTCCCTGACCCGTGATGATGTCGATGTTATCGAAGGGCGCAATGAAGACCGAGTTGCTCTCTTTGGTGTACTCCTGCGCGGCCTTGAGGGCCTCCGCAAAGTTGGAACCGGTAAGCACTACCTCGGCTCCGTATCCGCGGGTGGCGTTCACCTTGGGCAGCGATGCGCCGTTCGGCATAAAAATGGTGGCTTTGATGCCCAGTTTTGCCGCCGCCAAAGCAACACCCTGAGCGTGGTTTCCGGCACTTGCTGCCACTACCCCGCGGGCACGCTCATCGCTGGTTAATTTGGTCATGCGGTTATAGGCCCCGCGCACCTTATAAGCACCGGTGCGCTGCAGGTTTTCGGCCTTCAGGTAAACGTCTACGCCCAGTTCGGTGCTCAAAAAGTGGTTGTGCAGCACGGGAGTCACAATAGCTACGTCGGCTACGGTCTGGCGGGCGGCCTCAAAGTCCTGCAGGGTGGGGGCAACCACGGGTGCGTGAGTTGACATGAATGGCCTCGCTTAATCTTTATGCTGGTAAAAGTCTAGTTTGCGTTGACGCGGGCTGGTTTTAGGTGGTTGCTGGCCACCCGCAGGAATTTTCTAGGAGCGTGGCATAAATGCTGGAACTGAGTGTTGCCGAGGCGCGCATGCTCACGCTGGATTCCATTGGGCTTCGCAGCAAGGCCGGTTCGGTCATCGATGTGGTGGATCGCCTTGGGTTGCTGCAAATCGACAGCGTGAACGTTTTTGAGCGCGCACACTACATGCCGCTTTTTAGCCGAATGGGCCGGTTCGATAAAGACGAACTGCATGCTCTGCAAGATTTTGACAGCGATGGCGGTCACCCGCATCTGATTGAGGCCTGGGCTCACGAGGCGAGCCTGATCAAGGCTGTGGATTTGCCGCTGTACGGATGGCGCCAAGAATATTGGCGAACTCGGGCACGCTGGGTGTCATGGGTTGAGGCTCATGCCGACCTACTGGTTTGGATCAAGAACGAGATTCGCACGCGCGGGCCGCTGACTGTGAGCCAGTTTGAGAACGCTCAAGATGGTCGCACCAAGCGCAAAGGTTCTTGGTGGGGCTGGAGCGATGTGAAGACGGGGTTGGAAGGCCTGTTCCTGTTTGGTGAGCTAGTAAGTGGTGGCCGCGATGGCTTTACCCGCAGGTATGCTCTACCAGAGCAGGTGCTGCACTCATCGGTGCTAGATGCCATGGCAAACTTTGAGGTGGAATCTGCGTGCAAGAATCTGCTGGTTCAGGCTGCTGGCGCACTTGGTGTTGCAACGGCCAAGGACTTAGAGGACTATCACCGATTCAAGCGCGGGGGCATTGGCAATACCGGCACCTGGGTACAGGAACTAGCCGAGGCGGGAATTCTGACGCCCGCCAAGGTGGCCGGCTGGAAAGACCTGGCCTATTTGAGTGCGAACGCAGTGGCAGCCATGACCGCCGAGGGTGGGGCTGCCGGCACCAATCCCACAACAATTGTGAGCCCCTTCGATCCTTTGGTTTGGAATCGCGACCGCGCTTTGCGCCTGTTCGACCTGGACTACAAGATTGAGATTTACGTGCCGCAGGAAAAACGGGTTTACGGTTATTACTCGTTGCCGGTTCTTCACAATAGGCGCATTGTGGGACGCGTGGACCTAAAAAGTGATCGTCAGGCTGGTATTTTGCGGGTGCAGTCGGCGTGGGCGGAACCTTGGCTCAATGCCAAGCAGATCGACTCGGCGGGAGCCGCTATCTCGCGCCACTTGGTAGAGGTGCAGAAATGGCAAGGGCTCAACGCTGTTCACGTTGAGCCCGTTGGCACACTTGCTGCTGCTCTTGTGTAGTTTTGGTAGCCCCGCCATTGTCGTGCCACACGAAGTTACCGTGTCGGCAACCGGGCTTTAGAAGCCACTTCCGATCTTCTTGAGGCGCGCAATGCGCTCAGGAATCGGCGGGTGGGTACTAAAGGCACGTTCAACAAATCCAGGTTTGATTGGGTCTGCAATGTACATGTGGGCCATCGATGTGCTGTGCTTGCGCATTGGTTTGCCGTATTGACCCAGTTTCTCCAACGCACTGGCGAGACCCTCTGGGAATCGAGTGATTTCGGCTCCCGAGGCATCGGCTAGGTATTCGCGTTGACGCGAAACCGCTGCCTGAACCAATGGGCCAATCAAGAACGCAATTATGCTGGCCACAATCCCAATCAGAATCAGCACAAGGCCCATTCCGTTGTCTCCGCCGTTGCGGTCGCGGTCGCGGTTGCCGCCACCAAACATTCCACTCCAGAACGCTGCACGCATGGCCATGTCGGCCAAGATGCCAATTGCGCTAACCAGGCCGAACACGATTGTGCTCACGCGGATGTCGTAGTTCTTGACGTGACTCATTTCGTGAGCCATAACTCCTTGGAGCTCGTTGTCATCCATGATTTCAAGCAAACCCGTGGTGGCAGCCACAATGGCGTGCTTTGGGTCGCGGCCGGTTGCAAAAGCGTTTGGAGCCGGATCATTGATGATGTAAACCTTTGGCATTGGCATGCCCTCGGTTATGGCCAGGTTCTCAACGGTGTTCCACAGGCGCGGGTTGTCGGATTTTTCAATCTGAATCGCACCGCTCATGGCAACGGCAAGTGAGCCGGCCATGAAGTACTGGAACAGGGTGTAGAGCAACACAAAGCCAACAATCATGATTGAGCTTGATCCGTTGCCGGAGTAGTTGCCCCACCAGACCGCGATGGCGGTTAGTAGGGCAACAAACAAGCCAATGATGATGACAGTGTTGCGTTTATTCGCAGCGATTGCCTTATACATGTTGGTTTAGAACTGTACCTTTGGTGCGTCTTGGATGGCGGCCACATCGGCTACCTCAAAGAACTCGCGCACAGTGAAGCCCATGTTCTTGGCAAAGATGTTGTTTGGGAAGACCTTGATTTTGGTGTTGAACTCGCGAACGCCACCGTTGTAGAAACGACGGGCGGCCATGATCTTGTCTTCCGTGTCGGTTAGCTGAGCCTGAAGTGCAAGGAAGTTCTGGTTAGCCTGCAGCTGAGGGTATGCCTCGGCAACGGCGAAAAGGCTCTTCATGGCGCCGGCGAACTGGCCTTCGGCTTTGGCTGCCTCGGCTGGGTGAGCCAAGTTGGCAGGCGAAACAGTGGCTGCCCGAGCGCGAGTCACGTTCTCGAAGACACTTGACTCGTGGCTGGCGTAGCCCTTTACGGTCTCGATTAGGTTAGGAATAAGGTCTGCACGGCGCTTGAGCTGGACAGTGATGTCGCTCCAGGCCTCGTCTACGCGAACGTTTAGGGTGACCAAACCGTTGTAGGTAGACCAAAGGTAAATAGCAAGAATTGCAACGATTACAACTGGGATTAGCCAGGCTGCGGTGTTCATTCAGTTTCTCCTTGGATGCAGCGGTGGCGCCCACTTGGCGCCTACCCCACTCAAGGTGGTGCATCCGTCTCTAATGGTATTGCGGGGTTGCGACAGTTCAGAGAGTTCTCATGAAACTCTCAGTTTGCTTTGGGCGAACCGGTGCGTATAGCTCGAAACGCGGGTTTCGCACTAAAAACGACTCTTAACCGCGGACAACTCTAGTGCTAAAAAATATGTCCATCAGCCTCTGACGCCTTGGCCCAAAAATGAAAAGTGAATCAACTAATGGGATTACAAAACTCGCAACCTGTAAGGCCCCCAACAGGAACGCAAATGCATACGGAAGGCTAAACCAACCAAGGATTGAAAACGGTGCCAGAAATATTCCGATTACCAATGGTAGGTAATGCCGAAGGAATACCCTCCACCCCGGTGCAGGAAATCCGCCTTGAACATCCACAATTCGCATTCCCAAAATTTGTTTGGCAGGTGTCAGTCCTTTATTGGCGATGAAACAAAGCCATATAAACCAACCCACTCCGAAACTTATTGATGAGAGGAACCCGTCCAATGCGGCGCCGGCTAACCTAAGCCACCTTGGAGCATCGGTAGATCCTTGAAGCATGTCAGCAGAATCCAAAAACTTTGGCTCGGACTCTACGAAATAGTATTCAATGTTTTTCGGCTCTTGCGGTAGGCCTAATCTAGGCGGATGAAGGACAGTTAGATTCGTAGAACCACAAACGGCGCAGTGAAAATCCGAACCACTCACTTTAGAGTTGCAATTTGCGCAAATTTTTTGCTGCACTAGATTGCGCTCAATCCGCAGCTAGTCAACGAGGGGTTCGTTAGACGAGGGCAATGCGGCGAACCGCAGTATACGCAAGTCTCTAGATGCAGGGATTCTGTTTCCTGATAAGTTTCAAAAGAGGCAACTCGAAGAGCACCTAGAGGTATCCCAGTTGTAATACCCGACACGTCTATTCGAACAATTAAGTCAAACTCGTGGCCTTCATTTCTGGAACTTGAAATAAGTTTCGTTTGTTTGGGAATCTTTTGCCCAGATTCGGCAATCCTTTTGGCAATTCTGCTAGGCACAAATACCCACGATTCGACGTTTGCATGGTGCCCATCGAGCTGAAGTTTTTCAGTAAAGGCGAACTTCGCTAACGCAGGCGAGCCAAAACTCAAATCCCCCATCGGCAAGGATAAGAATTGATCCCATTCGTACTCCGATTCCGCTGAACCTTGGGGTCCCTTCGCGCTAATGTCCGTCACTCGTAGCTCCGCGGCATCCAAGAGCGACCTCTCCACATCTCTTCTCTTGGATTCAACGTTCAAATCTCCAATGTGACCCAAGAAATCCTCGTCCTGAAGAAGCCTGAGCAACTCCGCTCGAGAACCATTTGGAGACACCGGGGTGTCCAAATCGAGAGCTTCCCAGTCAATGGCTCTGGCCGTACCCCTAAACTTCTCTGACTCTTCTATAAGCGTGTCCAGAGCTCTGCTTCGCCATCCTGGCTCCGTAAGGCTTTCGATTGTGCTATTCACCATTCGGGACATTTGGATTGACCAAGAACCCGCCTCCGATTTCACATCGACAGCTTGACCTACATGCATAGAAATTGGGAGATTACTTGCTAGAAGGTTCCATTTAGAGTCTGCCTGAGGCGCATCCAACAGACGCCATGGAGTATACGCGTGCCTTGATAAAATAACTAACCAATCGATAACCTGTTGTCTTTGAATTCTCAATCTCGCTAATTCGTGATGGGCCCGAACCGACGCCTCGCTGGCCCACTTCACTCGAACAGCTAGCACTTGCAGCTTGTCAAAATAGTCTCGATAGTCGAAATGGTACTTCAAAATCGCTTGAAGGAAAACGATTAAAAACAGTGCTGATAGAGCTACAACGGCGACGAATTTTGATGGCCAAACAGCGAGACGCAAAATCCAAAAAATGGCGATTGACACCACAGGCCAAAACGAAATCGATAGGGCCAAAATGCCTGAGAGAACTAGCCACTTAGCAACTCTCTTGGCCGGCCACAACAACTTGCCTTTCTTCCTCTGGTTCCTTAGCACGATGCCTAAGACAAGACCAAAGGCACCAAAACCTATAAGCGGGTAGATAAGAAGCCCCCAAGGTGTAGCAAATGCCAGCGAATCCAGTAAATCTGTAACCCAAGAGAAGCCAAGTATCAATAAAATCGGCAATGCATAAGTCACAAATCGCCTTCCAACCGACTTGTGAAATCGCTTTCTAAATCCAATAAATTTGTCCTCTTTGTCCAATTGATCTTCAAGAGAAATGCTTGATGCCACAGAGTCTGCTTGGGCTCGACTCACTTCGCTATCTATCAAACCAATTAGCTTGTAGAAAAAAGAGTTTTTGAAAGAATTTAGGTTCGTTTTAAGGAACGAATCGAAATCCACAAGCCTTGCACGTCTGTCCATGAGTATTTCAAGTTCAGCCTTAAGAGCCAATAGTTCAGGCGACTCGTCATTTGCCATTTCTAGCCTCACTTTCACTGGAGCCATTTTGGTTTGGATCCTCAGATCCAAACAATATGGAATATTTTTTTGGCGCCATTGGCTTTTCTACTTCAGCTACAACTTTTCTAGTTGTCACATCGGATTGAGTTGGGTTGACGTTTTCCTCAACCGCCAGTTCTTCTTCATGGCCCATGACTTCATCAAAGTCATTAGCATCATCTCTAGAATTTTCGTCTTCGAGTTCTGTATCGTCGTCGTGATCATCTTCAGCAAATTCAGGCTCTGATTCATCCTGAAATTCATTTTCAGTTTCAGCATGCAAATTAGCTAGTCTGAACTGCTCTCGTTGGACCTCTAGGTGAATATCGCGGATATTTAAATCAACTTCCTTTACTCTCTCTGCAAGGGTCCCGTTCAGCTCGTAGATTTGCAAAGCACTCAAGGCTTCCGCGGAGCCTTCAATGAACTCCCTGTGTTCAGGAATTGTTTGAAATTGCTTATCTGGATCAGGGAAAACATTCTCAAGGAGCGGCAATACAGATTTCACATTAACGTCTGGTCCTCCATCTAATGATGCAAAAACGATGCGCCGAAGTTCGCGCCAGACGTCCGGTTCTTGACGAAAGGATGCTGTGGAAGCTGCGTCCTGCGCTAGTTTCTCTTCTTGACCGAGACCCTTCAAGAGCTCCGCCTTTAAACCAAGTACATCTTTGTCTAGGCCTGAGTAGCTCTCCGGATAAAAGTCACGAGCATTGCCCATGAGTTTGTTTACCAGACTCGAACCAAAGTTACTAATTCCGTACCAGGCAAAAAGGGGCAGAGCTGCAAGTGCTTTTATGCAAAATTGTCCAAAGAATTTCAAAGCTTCAATGGAACTCCGGCTGAGATCCAAGTCACGGTTAGACGATCCGGTGTCGTATCTGAAGGCAGTTGAACTAAAACCGAGGACACGGTTTAGATACTTTTCTAATTCAGCATTGATTAAATCAACTTGAGATGGCGAAATTGCGCGCGGCCGCTCGGAGCCGTTATCTGAGGAATTCATGAAAGGAGAGGAATTGGGATCGGACGCTTTTCGAAGTGCCTCCAATACCACTTTTTCAGCAACGCCTTCGGCAACCACAATCGAGCCAATAGTTCGAACCACTAATGGCTGAGCCGTGGCTAATTGATCGGAATTCTTCTCAACAATAGAAAAAATCGAGTCGCTGAAGCCCGACCACAAACCACACACTGCTGCAATTTGCGCAACTACAAAGGGTCGGAAATTATCATCAATTTTCAATGGCGCCGATGCCGCCCAAGGTTGGGCTCTTACTTCCGGCGAGCAGACCACGATGAGGTCGCTTCTGATCTTAGAAGCTAATGATGCCGATTTTTCATCTGCACTCCAACTGAATGGGTAAACCGCCATTGCGATTGTTGCCAAGGGTCTTATCGGACGCCCACTCGCAGGGTCAACCCGTTGCGATAAGACATTTCGAAGTATTTCTTCCACACCCAATGTTGAATCAATTAGGTCTTGGCTTGGTTCTGCTTCACCCAGAACCCAAGTGGTCAATAGTTCAAGGCGGTCTGGTTGACTTCTTCCTAACTGTTCAAGTAAGTCGAAAGCATCAGAATCTATGCCTTCCGAGCAGCTCTTGACCTGAATCTTCCAATCTTTCTTGAAATCTGGCCCTAGCAGTGATGGGGTAGTAAAGAAGAAATTTGAAATTAGCCCGCTTGAGATCCAACTCTGCGCAGTTTCAAGTACCTCAGCTGCAATTGGAAAATCAGGAAGCACTATCAAAGCGATTTTTGATGTGAGGGCCATTATATTAGGCTCCCCTGCGAGCCAACCTGAGCAATTTGTGTTCGAAGTCCTGCGATTGCCTTGAGAATTTCTCGGCGCATCTCCCAAACCAATGAAGTATGTTTCACTCCAGGCGCTAGATCAAACGCATTTTTTGTGAAATCATCCTGCTCGTTCTGAAGGAAATTGAGAATTCGGGCTTTTCGCTGGTCAAGTGTCATGTTTGGGTTGCCAGCACGGTCATCACTTGGCATTGGGGCACCGTATGGAAGAGTTCCGGACTCAATCCACATTGCCAGGGCAGCGCTAATGGCACCTGGTAGCTCTGGTGTTCCGCTGGTATATGGTTCGACATCACCGCCTAAATCCATCACAGACCAGTAAGGAAACATTGGGTCCAGACGCTTAGTTTCGTTAACCTGTGCGAGCGCTAAAGAGACGCTCTGAGCAATGATTGGAATTACGTCTATGTTCTGAATTTCTCCGGCGGTATATGACGGATGCGGAAAATCATTGTAGACAGGTGACGCAGGGTCTTGATTCCAAATTCCTAACTTTAATCCCTGCAGCGTCTGCTCGCTTTTCAACCGTCCAAGAGCCTTCGCTACAAACCAACCACGAATGAACTGATCTAGAACCTCAGGAGCCAAAGGGATCGTTTCCGGAATATTTCTCCCACGACGTCGAAGGAGGAACGACTGCCTCTGTGCTTTATCTGGACTAGAAATCTTCCAAGCCTGCGAAATCGGAATCATCAAGTTATCAAACACAACATGATGAAGTGCTGAACTTAGAGTTACAAATACATCTACTTCTTTCACAGATGATTCAGGTTGAAAACGTTTTTCAACCTCTGTGTTCCACATACCTGCGGTGGATAGAACGTCTTTTAACCTCCCCCCAATAGACCCTGAGTCTGCAGCGCTGAGTGCGATTGGAAGGGTCGATATACTCGATGAATAGCTGAGCGATGAATTTGGGTGAACCAATGGCAAAACTACATTGTTTACCTGAACAAATGGTTTTGCATTTTTCAAAACGGTAGAGAACTGTTCGACTAACGAATTCTCGCGCCTCTGCCTCTCAGACGCATCTTCATTTTCCGCGGCAAGCCACTGCGCGAGAGTCTGGCTTAGGTAGCGAGCCATTGATGTCTCTTTGCGGTGCACAAATCTTTGGGCGATGTCCTCCCATTCGTCAAGGTCACCCGCAAACGAGCCGCTCCAGGTTCGAGGCGCGGACTCACTTCCGTCACGAGGTATCCATCGACGAACTTCCCCGTCCTCAACATTCCATTCGTCATTTAGGTCTGTGGTGCGGCCAGAATAGGCGCCTTGGATCAGGAGCCTTACTGAAGTGTCTACTGCGGCACGCACCTTCCCCAACTCCCCGTTCACGCTTTCAACTAAAAGTTGACCAAAGACTGATTCAAATTCGGCCCAATCAATTAGGTAAAGTTCGTTTGGCGCTGGTTTGAACTGATTTGGCACTCCATCTCCGCTTGGCCAGGTGTCAAAAATACTTTTACCCTCTGAATGGAATGATGGATCCATAATTTGACTCAATAACAGCTTGTATTTGCCGTCCAGTTCATCTATGAGGGGCTGGAGCATATTGCGAGCCAAGTCCGCTTCCAGGGCGTGGCCTAGTTTCTTCGTATCTTGCATCAAACTACTTGTTGCGCCTTTGCCAGACAGGTCTAACATGCTCTGAACTGCTTGACTATCAGAACCCAATTGAGCTTGGGCGGATGCGCCAGAGTTTCTCAAAATATCAGAAAGATCGTTTTGTAGAGACGTGTCAATTACAGACGCAAGAATGTCCTCTTGCTTGGAGTTGACTATTAGTTGATCTCTTAGCTGCTTCAAGAGCTGGATAGTTGGCCTAAGGCCAATTCTAGAAATTGATTCGTTTGTGAAGCTCAATATTTTCTTTTGAGTGTTCTCTGACCAAAGATCTACCTCGCGATAACTTCGCCAAGCGCGTTCTTGTTCATTTGTCAACTTCTTAGTGTTTCTCAAAATATCTTGCACCCAGGCTGCTGCCGATTTCAGACCTTTATTGTCCACTGCCAGACCAGATTGCCTTTGCAGGTCTCCTGTAAGGGAAGCTCGGAACATTTGGCGCTTAGCTACAGGTTGAATTTCTTCAACGATTGCCTTTGAATCAAGCTCTAGCTTGCCCCAGAATTTCTCCCATTCATCTGCAACAATCTTGCTTACCCACTGCTCCTCGTTGGCCTTGCCCATCCCCTCTCGATGTCCGTAGACAATTTGATTCACCGCGGCACGTGCTAATCTCTGGCCGGAGTAGCGAGCGAAAGACCTATCGCCCAAACTTACGCGAGCAAAACCAATTGCGTTGAACGGAGCCGAAAGGTGGTTGCTAACTTTGATTCTCAGAGGATCGCCGACAGTCTGCTCATTCATTTTGATGTAGTGGTCGATATTCTCACGAACACTCGAATCAACGACTAATTTGGCAAGGCTTACTGCGGCAGCATTGTAAACATCATCTTGAGAGTCAAAAGAAACTAGTCCATTGGTTTTACCTACCAGGTAGATACTCTTTGGCCCGACGTTGAAGGTTCCATCTTCATTTTGAGCGAAACCAAATCGGTTATAGAGCGCCGCCGAAATGTCAGTTCTCTTCCTGCGCCAATATCCGCTAATCACCTCATTCAAAGTTGCGAGCGAGTTTGGGGCAATTCCTGCCGATACGCTTATCTTTGGGTCGTTGAAGACATCTGGAGCAAAAAGAATCGCCGTTTGGTCGTTGACCCAACCTTTGCCTGGGACTGCCGCTTTTACTGCTTCACAAACATCCATGAATTGCCCTGAGCCTGAACCTCCGGCTAGGGAAGAAACTAAATAGACTTTAGTTTGTACATCCTCAAGCTGTACCTGAGCGCCAAAAATGCGACCCAATTCCACCAACTGGGACTGCGCCCTTGCGCCTTGGATTTTATTATTTGCTAACTCTACGCTCTGCTTGATCTGGTCAAGACGGGCGAGAGCCACCGTTCTTCCGATTCCTCTATATTGCCCGGCTCCCTTGTCGATTTGGCCTGTGTATTCACCTCGTTTTGGAAGGGGAGTCAGAATTTCTTCACGAACAAGAGGCTCCCAGGGTTTGCTCTCAATATTTAGTATTACTGCATCAAGGGAACCGCCCGGCTGCACTAAACCCACATACTCATCTGGCCTTAGGAGCGGTGCCGGGAAGGACTGCCCATCTTGTATTGAAGGTGTATCGATGTGTAAGAATTGCCAAATTTCAGGAAATCCGCGGTCTGGTCCCCATTCCTTGGTAGCAAGAAGAATTTCGCGGAGTTCGCGCTTGATTGCTCGTAGAGTCTTACCGCCAGATCCTCCGACTCCGATGAAAATGTGTGGCGTGATCATGTGCTCTCCTTTGGTTTCTAAATGTCTGAATACGGATCTGCGCTTGCAGAATTCTGATTTTGTCCTGGGCTTGAAGAAGACGAAGGCGTACTGTATTCGTCGTAATCTTTAGTTACCTTTTCAATAGGCCCTTGTTGAGTTGCTAAAATCTTGGACTTAGGTTGCTTCTTTCCTTTTGGCTTATTTGCGGCGACGTTTCCCTTAGTTGCGCCGCTAGATCCAGGGTGGGCCGCTAATAATGAATCGACATTTTGGGCAAAGAATCCACCGGACATAACGTTGGCTAATGCCCCGGCGTAATCGCCGGATTGATCAGCGTTGAAAACAACAAGTTCACCCGCGATTTGGCCGTTAGCTTTGGCCTTGGTTTGTGCATCATTTTCCAAAATTACAAACGCCAAATTAGACAACTGCCCGTCAGTCAATCTCGAGTTTTCAAAAGTAATCTTTGTTGAGTCTGAGTTCTTTCCCACTGGAACTCCCAACTTGCCGAGCGGCGGAATGAAAACAAACTTAGGAGGGTTTAGAGGCCACTTCGCCCGGTAAGCCACTATTCGGGCACCAGTGTCATCGTCTGTGAATGAGGCCATACCTTGGATTGGCAAACTTCTTGAAAGTTGACTAAACAGCTTGCTCGCCTCTATGGGGTCGAATGAGCTTGAACCCGAGCTGTTTGCAACGTATTTGCTATCTGGATAGTAAGTGAACTTCGCTACTCCACGGTCTAAACCAGCCGAAGAGTAAATCCGAGCTGCCGGTGAAGAAATGATGTACAAAACTGAGTATGGAATCAGAATGCTGAGGATGCTTAATCCGATGAACCAAAGCCAAAAAAGGCCGCCTTGGGTATTTCTCTTTGTATTGAGGATGACGTTTTGGCTGTCACTCACTTGGAATCCGTCTCCTGAGGCGAGAGAGTAGTCAAACAGCAACTGAACCGAAGAATCAGCTTGGATGTCATTAGTGAAAACGGACGCCAAATTCTTAGTGCTACCTTCAGTTACGGCAATGCAGCCTCTCTTGTCTAGGCTCTTAAAATTGATTTTCCAGTGCTTTGAACGAGGAGTTGCCCCTCCTGAGGATTGGTCCTGATTGTCGGCTAGAACTTTAGGCTGCGCGAAGCAGACAACCCCCTGTCCTCCAGTGTTGGGTGCCGAAACTAAAAATTTTGCGATTGCCCGCCCCTTTGAACCCACTAGAGGTTTACGGAAAATGATCTTAGAAACCATTGGTAGTGACTGTGGCTGGAGTACTGGCTTTGTCAATGCAAAGTTGAGCGGAGCCAAATCTGGGTGGTGCTCGGTTTGGAGGCTAAGGGTGGCTTTGATAGCCAACGACTGCGCACCAGCTTCTGGAGTAAATGGATCAAGCTGAAAAACACCACTCGGCGTAATAGACGCCTTAGCTGGCTTGCCGTTTACCCACGCAGAAATATTTGCCTTTGTGAAATCCGATAGCGTCGCTGGGACACCAGTGCTCAGATTGCTCACAAACTGTCCGCTGATTGAATTCTTACGCCCCGAGAAAACAGCATTATCGTGCAGGCTCAAATAGAGTTCTGGATAAACAATGACAGTGAATGGGGAGTCGCTCTTGAACGTCCATGCTTGCGACTTGGTCAATCTTGGAATTTCCACTCGGCCTGTCGTGCCGAGGTATTGCGACCCTTCGGAAGTGGATTGAACCTTGCCCGTCGCATCGATAATTTGCCAATTTTTAGCGGATGTTAGAACTTCAAAGGATCGGATTCCAGGATCGAGCCAAAATTTACCCGTTGTTGAACCCTGTTGAGCTGTACCTCCGGCGACCTTGCTATTTAGAAGCAAGAAGCTATAGGCAATTTGAGCGGCGCTGACAGCTTTCAAAAATGCGCCTGTTGAATATGTTCGGTTCTCGCTAGAAGCAAGTTCTCCACACACGAGTTTCCCACCTGGAAGCCCATTAACGCTTTGAAGCTTCGGACCGGTCTCTTCGATTACTGGCAACATTAACGATTTGTAATAGCCTTCATTTTTTTCACCAGTTGCCGAAGAATCAGCATTCGGAGACAGCATGATGCCGAAGACGTTGATTTTTGACTTACGTATTTTGGCCATAAGACCGTCGGCGCTTGGCGAGCTTGATATTGAGGATGGTGAAGTCCCTGGCCCGCACAAGGTGCTCAGGTCATTGAGGCTTTTCACTCTTGGGTCTTGCGACCAAAGACCACCATCTGTAAACCAAACAACAGCTTTGCAATCAGCAGACGAACCCTGAAGCTGGGAATAAGCCTCTTGCAGGCCGGCAGTCCAATTGGTGTAGTAGTCAAGCGCCTTTGCCTTGATTTTCTGCTTGAAAGATGAAGCAACGCTGCCGGCGTTAGTCGCGGTAAGGTCTGTCCAGCTCGTTAGAGGACTGGAACTTCCGGCGAAGAACGCACCCGCTACGCTTATTTGTAGTTTGGGTTGGATTTTAAGAATGTCGGACCATCGCTTGATATCCTGAGCGACAATGTCTGCGCGCAAGAAACTTGGATCTGTTCCGGGAGAGCCGCTCTTTGGATCAGCACCTAAGGACTTTGAGTTATCTATTAGGTAAAAAACGTCCAATTTGTTTGCAGTCCTAAGGCAACTTGCCAAGTCCTGCATTGTTGAATCTCCATAAGGACTAAGCGCTGCAGGACCATCTGCCGCTAAAGCAACGTTTTGACCATTAATCAGCCCAGCAAAAGCGAACGAAATTCCCATTATTACTGACAGAATTTTCTTCATGACACCACGCTCAAAAGACTAGAAATTCTCCAAGCATGCGCCAAACCAACGGCAATTGACAAGTATGCGAGCAATCTAAGTGTGGTTGTGTAACCCGGTTTGGCAATTAGGTAAGCTCGATTTTTTGGTGATTGCTGCATATTGGTGTCGATGCCGTACAAGGTAAAAAGCAGGACCGGTCCAAGAAACCAACCCGCAAAACTGGTGGCGTAGTTCGTGTTTGTAACTAGGCGCATAAGCGGAAGCGCTGCCAAAAGGATGCTAGAAGTTACGGAAATTAAACCAAGGACAACTGGCCAGGATTTAGCGGGTCTCATTTTTATTTCATTCAAGGCTATTTCTTCATTTCTATGGAAATGCAATGGCGAAGGATCCTTGCCGCCTCTTCTTCAAGCAATAAAGTACCCGCGGCCTTAGAGAAAATTGATGATTGCTCGGTTTTCTTCTCGGCATCTATGAAGGCTTTGATTTGCCCGCCAAAATGCATCGAGGCTTTGGGTAAAGCTTGGTTCTCTAGCCTTTTGGAAAGCTCATGAAGATAACCGGCGTCTAATACGAGAGAACCGTCTGAGTTTTGAATTAGGTCAGATACTTCGTTGCAGGCAATTTGATCTTGCTTTGTGGCATTCAAGGACGTAACAGAGCATCCAGAGGTTGAAATGCAAATCATGGCCAGTGTTAGCAAAGACACGGATGCAGTTGCCCTGCTAATTTTTGATACTTTCACGACGCGGTTACCCAATGTCGAGTGCAAAACAGACAACAGTCCATCCGAGAATCAAAAAATATTCTCATGTTTACTGATAGAACACTCAGGGCGCTTGTATCTGAAAAGTGATCTGAAAAATTTACCCTCAAGGCGCTGAGGGTATTTGGTCGCGCCAGGATAACAGCGTTCATTGCTCCTACCCCCAAAAATAATTTCCCTTTCGATAGTCTCTCGGAGTTCGGTATTACGCTTAGGGACTCGTTGCATTTTTTAGCCAAAAGTTAGCCGTCTATTTATCAGCTAAAAACGAACAAAAGGTACACAATGCACGATGTCATGCCGCCTTTGAAGAGAGCATAGTTTTAGTCGTGAACTTGCTGGGGGTGGCTTGAAGACCAATGGAACCGAATAGCTACGAATGGCAAGTGACAAGTGCCCTCTTTGAGTGCAGGACGATTGATGAAATTCTCGATCTGCTGGTTCTCTCTAATCTTGCAATCAAGGGATCACTATTCTCCGCTGTCGTAACAGTCAACACTGAGGGCGCTCTTGAAATCAGGCATTCAAAGCTGCTTTCATTTGTCATTCCCCGGACCCTTTCCTGCCCCCAAGATGAAATAGGTGCGTTAGCCAGACTTGCGGGAGTCGCGTTCCTGGATCCCCTTGAGTCAAGCCTGTCGAGTCAAATAGCTGACATCTCGGTTGCCAAAGCGAAGTGCGTAGCTGTTGTACCGATTTGGTTTTCGGGATGCTTTTATGGTTTTACGGTGACTGGTCTAAACAGAGGAGCCCAAGAAGGTCAGGCATTGGAGTCATCGGTTTTCCTTCTGAGCGTTGTCGCCAAAGCAATTGCACGTTTCTTGCACAAACCAACTATGTGGTCAAGCATGAAGAGTCAGCCTCTAGAAAGATTGACTGATAGGCAAATGCATATTTGCGACCTAATAGAGCGTGGCCTTAGCAATTCAGACATCTCCAGCGAGCTCCACCTAAGTTTAGGTTCGGTAAAACTTGAAGTCTCCAAAATACTTCGCAAACTTGGAGTCGCAAATCGTAAAGAGATTTATGTGCCTAAAGACAATGAAACCAAGATTTTGACTTAGCCATATCATTGTCGCGCCTTAGCGCCGGGCAATAAAAATGAAAATTGAGTGAATCAAAACAGAGTTACAAATAGCAAAATAAAAAACAGAAAGGGCGGAATTTAAAAATGAATTTCGGTAAGGCATTCGTTTCCTATTGGGGTAACTATGCAAAATTTGATGGGCGCGCAAGCAGATCAGAATTTTGGTTTGCGGCTCTAGCAAACGGCTTGATTGGCCTAGTGGTCGTAGTTTCGTCGGTGAGTTTTGATGCAAATGGCCTGCCAAGCTATGGTCCTTTGTATTGGATTTGGCTATTGGCCACATTGCTTCCAAGTCTTGCGATCTACTCAAGGCGGCTCCACGACACCAACCGCTCGTTCACAAACTATTGGTTGACGTTGATTCCGATCGTAGGTGCAATTATTCTCCTCGTTTATGTTTGCCAGCCAAGCACTCCGGGTTCAAACAAATACGGTGAACTTGTTCGCTAAATAGTCCTAATCCCCAAAAAAGGCCTTTCAGGGTGGACGGAAAGGAAAAAGCAATCTGACTAAGCGCGCCAGGATTGCCCACCGAGCAGCGCGCCAGGGTCACCCATCGAACCGCGCCTGAGTAACTTGGCGAACCGCGCCCCACCCAGCCCGAATCACCGATTCGGGCTAACCCGGTGGGGGCCCGAGCGCAGTTGCTCGCGGGCTAGGGGAAAAAGTAAAGATCCCGACCAAAAGGCCTGGATCTTTTCTTGTGCCCCCAGTCGGACTCGAACCGACACTGAAACGATTTTAAGTCGTCTTCCTCTGCCATTGGGATATGGGGGCGAGGCCCACATCGATGCAAAAAAGCACACCGCTGCGGGAATGCAAATGCCCGACCCTCTTACGAGACCCGGGCACCTGCCAAAACCTTTTAGGCCTTTGGACGAGACGCGAAGGTCTCGAACTGTAAGCGAGGCTCCAAGATTGCTCGGTCGCCTACGATGTCGCGGCCCAAGAAGAACTGCGAAACCCAGCCGCCAAATACGCGAAGCTTGCGCTCGAACATTGGCATAGCCATGCCGTGGTATCCACGGTGCATGAACCAAGCCAAGAAGCCCTTAATCGCAAGCTTGCGCCACTGGTAAACACCAACGCCAAGACCAAGACCAGCAACTGCACCCAGGTTCTCGTGGTAGTACTCGCGAATGCCCTCGCCGCGAAGCGAAGCAACGATGTTCTTGGCAAGCAACTTGGCCTGACGAACAGCGTGCTGTGCGTTAGGAACGCAGAAACCGCCAACACCCTTACCGGTTAGGTCTGGGATAGCAGAAACGTCTCCGGCGGTCCAGGCATCGGCCACAATTTCTTCGCCGTTCACGATCTGCAGGGTTGCCTTACCAGTAACGCGGCCACGCTCATCCAGCGGGAAGTCGGTGTTGCGAACGACAGGGTTAGCCATAACACCGGCGGTCCAGACGATTAGGTCCGACTCAAAAGTGATTCCCGTAGAAAGCTCGATCTTGCCGCCCACTGCGCTCTGAAGCTGAGTGTTTAGGTGAATCTTGGCACCGCGTGCGTCTAGGTTGTCGATAACCCACTCGCTGGTAGGAAGCGAAACCTCAGGCATGATGCGACCCATTGCCTCCACCAAGTGGAAGTGGGTGTCTTCGAAAGCCAACGTTGGGTAGAACTTGATCAGGCTGCTAGCAAACGAACGCAGCTCTGCAAAGGTCTCGATACCAGCGAACCCGCCACCAACAACGGTCACGGTTAGCAGGCGGTCGCGCTCAGGACCTGCTGGCAGGTTAGCTGCCTTGTCGAAGTTCTGAACCAAACGGTTACGAACCTCAACTGCTTCTTCGATGTTCTTTAGGCCAATGGCTTCGTCGGCTACACCGGGGATTGGGAAGGTACGCGATACAGCACCCGCGGTGACCACAATCTGGTCGTACTGCATGGTGTAAGGAGCAAGACCTGGAACCTCGATGGTTGCAGTCTTGGTGGCGTGGTTCACATTGGTGACCTTGCCGGTGACAACGTTGGTCTTCTTTAGGTGCTGACGGTGAGAGACAATCGCGTGGCGAGCCTCGATCGAACCGGCTGCAACCTCAGGAAGGAAAGGCTGGTAAGTCATGTAAGGAAGCGGGTCGACCATGGTGACCTCGGCCTCGCCCTTGGCAAGGTGCTTCTCAAGCTTCTTTGCGGTGTAAAAACCGGCGTAACCGCCACCGACAATAAGGATTTTTGGCGCAGCTGCGCCCACAGTGTTTGCTGACATGCCTCTAGTTTAGCCGTTTGGCAGGGCGTTGGTGCCATCTCCCGGGCGTTCACAGACGCACACGCTTTGCTTCCAGCTGCATTCATCGATGGCAAGATCGCCCACCGGATTCAAGCCGCGGCCGGCGGCAAGTGCGTGACCAACCAGCGCGTGCAAACATTTCACACGGGTTGGCATTCCACCGGCACTGATTCCGGCAATTTCATCCACAGGTTTCATACCCGCGGCGGCGGCAATCGCATCGCGGTCACTAATGTAGGCGGCGTGGGCAGCCTGGTAGGCAGCCGCAAAATCCGCATCAACCGCCAAGCGCTCCTGGTACTGAACCATCAGGCCGGTTGCTTCCAGTGTGGACACGGCCGCGGTGGCCCCCGGGTGAGTCAGGTAGTAAACGGTAGGAAAAGGCGTGCCGTCGGCTAAGCGAGGCTTGGTCTGAACCACAAGCGGGTTTCCGCAAACACAACGGGCAGCAATCGCAACGATATCGCGAGCTGGGCGGCCAAGTTGCAGCGATACCTCACGGATGTCGGAATCTGTGGCAGGAGTAAGAGGCAAGATCAGTTGGTCTTTCCGGTGAGTGGGTCGCCAGGTTTGGCGGCAACCGGTTCATCTAGGCCAGCGCGAACAAAGGTCTGCATCAAAGAGTTGACCCAATTCTTTTTGGCGTGGCTAATGCTGGTTGAAAAGTTGGTGGTGTTCCGGCTGGCAGCCAATTTTTGGCCCATGGTGCCGGAGACATCGCTGGTATTGATTCCGTTGGCGTCCATCACCAGGTAGCTAACCTCCCCTGGCATCACGTAGTAGAGGCGATCGCGGGCCTGGCTGCGGATGTAAACCGGGTCTTCCCAGCGCTTTCGCTCAACCTTCATATTGGCCAGGTCGGCTTTAGCCTGAGCCACCTGAGCCTGCAAATCTGCAATCTGTTGGCGCTGGTTGAACCAAATATTCACCTGAGGAGACAACGCAAAAACGCCAGCCACCAGAATGACAAGAATCGTAACGATTTCGGCTGAGTAACTCATGCTGCTAAAAAACCGGCCGGCAGCAGAGGCAGCGGCGGCATCGCGCACGCGCGAGTTAGGGCTTTTGGCACCAACCGGGCGGGCTCCCTTTAAAGGCAAACGCGCCCCTCTAGTAGAGGGACGCGTCGGCTTTGAATTCATCTAACTAGGTTAAGCCTGTGCTGCCGTTTTTAACGGAAGCGACTTACGCCTTGTAGCGAGGGAATGCACCGCGGCCAGCGTATAGCGCTGCGTCGGCTAGTTCTTCTTCGATACGTAGAAGCTGGTTGTACTTGGCAACGCGCTCAGAACGAGCAGGTGCACCGGTCTTGATCTGGCCAGCGTTGGTTGCAACGGCTAGGTCAGCAATAAAGGTGTCCTCGGTCTCGCCCGAACGGTGGCTGATGATTGCCTTCATGCCGTTGCGCTGAGCCAGCGAAACCGCATCTAGGGTCTCAGTTAGGGTACCGATCTGGTTTACCTTTACCAGGATCGCGTTTCCGGCAAGCTCATCGATGCCCTTCTGAAGGCGAGCTGGGTTGGTTACGTATAGGTCGTCTCCAACTAGCTGAACCTTGGCGCCAAGCTCGGCGGTCATTGCGGTCCAGCCAGCCCAGTCGTCCTCGGCTAGTGGGTCTTCAATGGAAACCAGTGGGTAGTTAGCAACAAGGTTTGCGTAATACGCAATCATCTCGGCGCTGGTGCGCTCCTGGCCCTCAAAGGTGTACTTGCCGGTTGCTTCGCTGTAGAACTCGGTTGATGCAACGTCAAGTGCAAGTGCGATGTCGGTACCTAGCTTGTAGCCGGCCTTGGCAACTGCCTCGGCGATTAGGTCTAGAGCTGCTGCGTTAGTAGGAAGCTCAGGTGCAAAGCCACCCTCGTCGCCTAGACCGGTGCTAAGACCCTTGCTGTGTAGCAGGCTCTTTAGTGCGTGGTAAACCTCAACACCCCAACGAAGTGCTTCGCTGAAGGTCTCTGCTCCAAGAGGAACAATCATGAACTCCTGGATGTCTACGCCGGTGTCTGCGTGAGCACCACCATTGATGATGTTCATAAGAGGAACAGGAAGTACGTAGGCGTTTGGCCCGCCAAGGTAGCGGTACAGCGGCTGACCGGTGGTCTCGGCTGCAGCGCGAGCGGTTGCAAGCGAAACACCAAGGATTGCGTTTGCACCCAGGTTGCTCTTGGTTGCGGTGCCATCAACGGTGATCAAAGCTGCGTCTACAAGTCGCTGGTCTAGGGCATCAAAGCCGACAAGTGCTTCATCGATGGTCTCGATAACGGCCTTAACCGCGTTCTGAACACCCTTACCAAGGTAGCGACCCTTGTCGCCATCGCGGGATTCGTGGGCTTCGAACGCACCGGTAGATGCGCCCGATGGAACTGCAGCGCGACCGAATGAGTCGTCTTCTAGCAGGACCTCAACCTCAACGGTTGGGTTTCCGCGGCTGTCTAGGATTTCGCGAGCGCCAATGGCTTCGATGATTGACAAGGTGTCTCCTCTTATATGGGGTGGCCCTTTGGACCACCTGTTAGGACTGATTTGGGCGTGGTTGAACGCCGAAAAACTTCGTTGTGATCTTCAAACAGTTTACTTGGTGTCGCAATAGCCCGTGGTTGCGGGGCGCGCCAAGGTTTACCTAATGTTTGGGTAAGTGGACGGCGGAGCCTTCGACGCTAACTTTTGACTAACTTGTACTTGGCTGGGACAAGAGCCATCTGAAGGTCGAGTGCAACCATCAGTTTGACCATTGTGTCGAGCGTGGGATTTGCGAGTCCGCCTTCAAACCGGCTTATCTCAGGCTGAGGAACGCCACTGATTTCAGCAAGTTGCTGTTGGCTAAGTTTTTTGACTTCGCGGCCCTCAACCAAAGCCACTGCCAGAAGCGTTCGGGTGTGGTGACCCAAGACGCTGGTTTCGATTTCAGCTATTTCGTGGGGCTCTAAGGAGGCAATCTCACCCTGCAACTGGGCCAAAGCCTGATCGGCTGACATACGAATTCTCTTTTTGGGCATAGTTTGATTATTTATCATATTGGATAAAAACACTAGATGCCTTTCGCAATATCTCTTGCCAATGCGATCTCCCGCTGCTGCCGCTTGGCGCTCGCATCTCGCTTTTTGTCATAGGAACTAAGAATCAGAAATATCTGTTCGTCCTGGATTACAAAGAAACACCTAACCAGCACGTTTGGGTCGAGTCTGTAGCGATACTCTGCTAACCCGTTGCCAAGCCATTTCGCCTTGTCCGACTTGAAGAGGCTTAGGCCAAGCTCTGATAAGTCAGTAGTTAGGGTGCTGAGCAAACCTAAGAACTCTTTGGTCGAAAGCCTCTTCAGGCTTTTCCTGAATTTTGGAAAGTCGACAAACTCGACCTTCCAAACGACTTCTGAATCCATGTTCCAAAACTAGGAACTGGCACCTGACTGCAGCCCGTGGAAATGGGAACCTGTGGATAATCGCCGCCCTGGCAGAAACTCCCACTCGCCACCTCACCAGAAAGCCAAGCCAAAGCGGTAATTTCAAAACACGAAGCAACGGGGGTAGAAATGAACGACCAAAATCCAGCGCCAACCAAAGATGCCGAACTAAGTTTCACGCTACAAGAAAGGCTTGTACTTTCGGCAAT
>CANBWO010000014.1 GCA_947373155.1 Microbacteriaceae bacterium
TACGAGTCGATCGCCGACCTCACTATAAATACTTCGGGGCAGTCGCTTGGCGCCACCGTAAACGAAATTAAGCAAAAGCTGGGACTGTAATGGAACACGTAACCAAGATTGATGTAACAGGCGCCGACCCTTACCAAATACTTGTGGGAAGAGCCCTTCTGGGTGAGGTTGGCAAAGCCCTGGGAGCCGCCGTGCAAAAGGTGATGATTATTCATCCGGAGGCACTTGCCGTAAGCGCGGAGTCCCTTAGAGAAGAACTGGTTTCTCAAGGTTACGAAGCCATTCTGGCTGGCATTCCCAACAGCGAGGACGCCAAACGTGTTGAAGTGGCAGCGTTCTGCTGGGGCATCCTCGGCCAGAGTGATTTCACTCGCAGCGACGCCGTGATTGGATTTGGCGGAGGCAGCACCACCGACCTTGCCGGATTTGTGGCCGCTACCTGGTTGCGCGGAGTGAAGTTGATTCAGGTCCCAACCACACTATTAGGAATGGTAGACGCTGCCATCGGTGGGAAAACCGGCATTAACACGCAAGAGGGCAAAAACCTGGTTGGCGTCTTTTATGCACCAAGTGCGGTGATTTGCGACCTAGACACCCTGGTTACCCTGCCAAGAAACGAGATATTGGCGGGCTTCGGCGAGGTTGCAAAATATGGATTCATCGATGACGTGCGCATCCTCGAGATCATTGAGTCTGATGTTGCACTTGCTACGAACCCGCAGAGCGATGAGTTCCGAGAGATTATCGAGCGTTCAATCGCCATTAAAGCTCGTGTAGTTGGTGCTGATTTCAAGGAGGCAGGCCTCCGCGAGATTCTGAACTATGGCCACACACTGGGTCACGCGATCGAGCATGCGGAACGCTATAAGTGGCGCCACGGTGCCGCAATCGCGATTGGAATGGTTTTCGTAGCCGAGCTGGCTCGCATGGCTGGCCGACTGGATGACGCCGCGGTGGATCGCCATCGCAGCGTCTTCAACCTGCTGGGTCTGCCAACCACCTATTCGGCAGACAAATGGGCTCAATTGCTTGCCACTATGCAGCGCGACAAAAAGAGCCGCGCGGGCCAGTTGCGTTTCGTGGTGCTAGACGCCATTGGAAAGCCAACCATCATGACCGCGCCACCAACCGAAACCCTGTTCGCCAGTTTTCAAGAGATTTGCGAGTAACCTTTAGCCATGTCTTTGGTACTTGTTCTCAGCGGACCCAACCTGGGTCGACTCGGCTCTCGCGAGCCCGACATCTATGGTTCGGTAGATTACGCAGGTTTGGTTGAACTAGTTTCCGCCAAGGCGAACGCGCTTGGCCAAACCGCCGAGGTTCGCCAAACCGACAGCGAGGCAGAGCTGATCGGTTGGTTACACGAAGCGGTTGATCGCGAAGCAGACGTGGTTTTGAACCCTGCCGCATTTACCCATTACTCGTATGCGGTCCGCGACGCGGCAGTGCAGGTTACCAAATCGGGCAAAAAGCTCATCGAAGTGCACCTGAGCAATCCTCACACCCGAGAGGAATTCCGCCACAAGAGTGTCATCAGCGGTGTAGCAACTGGTGTAATCGCCGGTTTCGGCGTCGACTCCTACCTACTGGCACTTAGCCAGTTAGCCGAGTAAACTAGTAGCAATAGCTTCTCGGCGGCTCACGCCGGCTTTTTTATGCCCGGAACCACGGGCGATAACTATGAAATGAGTGAATCCACCATGGCAACTTCGAACGACCTCAAAAACGGTTTGGTTCTGAACATCGATGGTCAGCTTTGGACCGTTGTAGAGTTCCAGCACGTAAAGCCAGGTAAGGGTCCAGCTTTCGTTCGTTCCAAGCTAAAGAACGTGATGACCGGCAAGGTTGTCGACAAGACCTTCAACGCTGGCGTAAAGGTAGAGACCGCAAACGTGGACAAGCGTGAAATGCAGTTCCTTTACAACGATGGCGAGGGGTTCGTATTCATGGACCTTGGAACCTACGACCAGTTCACCCTGACCCCAGCTCAGGTTGGCGATGCAGCCGACTTCATGTTGGAGAACCAGAACGCGGTAGTGGCTCTAAACGAGGGCGAAGCCCTTTACGTCGAACTTCCTGCCTCGGTGGTTCTAGAGATCACCTTTACCGAGCCAGGCCTTCAGGGCGACCGCTCATCCGGTGGCACCAAGCCTGCCACCCTAGAGACCGGCCGCAACATTCAGGTTCCTTTGTTCGTTGAACAGGGCACCAAGGTCAAGGTAGACACCCGCACCGGTGACTACCTCGGTCGTTTGTAATCTTGAGCGCCCGCACTAAGGCCCGCAAGCGCGCCGTAGACGCAATTTTCGCCTCTGACCTGCGCAAGGAAGACCCAAGTATTCTGCTTGGGGCAACCTTTCGTCAGGTTGAGGATCGTCAGAATCAAGACGAGATCTTTACCTACGCGCAGCAAATCATCGATGGGGTAGTAGACAACCATTCTCAGATCGACGATCTGATTCAGACGTATTCGTTGGACTGGGATATCGACCGCATGCCGGCTCTTGACCGAGCTATTTTGCGGGTTGGAATTTGGGAAATCATGTACAACTCTGAGGTTCCAAACGGTGTTGCTATCAATGAGGCAGTAGAGCTGGCCAAGGAGTACTCAACCGATGAGTCCGGCGGATTTATCAACGGCTTGCTCAGCAAAATCAGCGCCACTCGCCAGGCTAAATAAGACTGAAAGATTTCTGATAAGGGCTAAGCATCAAACGTTTCTCGGGGGGGGGGAATTATGAGTTTTCGAGTCTCAAGGTACATTTTCGCGATTGCAGTTTTAGCTTCGCTTGTCGTTGGACCTTCGGCTAAAGCCGAAGTTCCAGGTCTCGCAACTTACGATCGTGCGGAGTCGGTAGTCTCCAAAATATTCGCCGATTTTTCTGACTGCTCAACCCCTTCTGGTCTCAGTCAAGTTTTTTACAAATCATCTGAAAACAGCTTTTTTCTATATTGGAAAGGCTCAGTGGACAGTCGTGTTCAGGATTATGTTTCAGCACTTCCAATGGATGTCAAAGTGTTGGTTTCTTCGGCGCCTTATTCCTGGTGTGAGCTCGAGGCAACAGCAAATGCCGTGGTTGAAGAAGGAACATTGCTTGGTGTTTCGGTTGCTTACCCAGCCGAAAACGGAGGCTCAGTAATAGTTGAAACTCAAAGCGCCAATTCTGCCAGCCAGATTAGCGAAGTCCAGCAGAAACTAAATGATTTGCCAGGCACGTTTTCGGCTGTAACCGTCGAAGGATCGAGTGAAGTAGTTGCCGCCTCGAGTAGACAAAGTGATAGTTCACCATGGTCGGGTGGCGCTGGCTATTTTTGGCCAATCGGAACGCTGGCGGCAAGATGTTCAACTTCAGCTGGGGTTTGGTCGGATGCTAATAACGTTCCTTATCTTCTTTCTGCATCGCACTGTGTAGAGCCAGCCATTGGAAAAGTTATTACGACATACACGGGCGATGGAACTGCAGCAATAGGCAAAGTAGACATGACCAATACCGGTTATTACAAGCCCGACAATGACGTGGCGGTCATCAAGCCAAACAGCAATACAGTGAGCGATCAGATGTTCCATGGTGGCATTTCCGCAGCCTCTACGTTGACTGTCTGGGGTGCCGGAACATCAAGCCTCTATCAATCCGTGTGCATCAATGGGGCCAACACAGGTAAGCACTGCAACGCACAGGTCACTGGTGTCGGCATGGTGGTCAGATACAACAACTATGATCGAAAAAACATGGTGAGAGCAGAATCTACAGATAGCACTTACATAGATGGCACCGGAGATTCCGGCGGGCCAGTCTTCAACTATGTTTCAAGCACTAATCACTACATGCTTGACGGAATTATTGGAGGTCTTGATCCAAGTTCGGTAATTCCTTGCGGTGTAACTTTTGTGCCAAGCGAGTGCGCTAAAACCGCTTATTACGAGGATGCCGCTTCTGGTCTAACGGCAATTCACATGCATCTAAGTCACTAGTTGGACATCCAAATCCAAACGCTTTCATTGAAATAGAAGGTTTTTCAATCAGGCATTCGAGCTGGCCAAGGAGTACTCAACCGATTAGTCCGGCGGATTTATCAACGGCTTGCTGAGCAAAATCAGCGCCACTCGCCAGGCTAAATAGCCAAATCAACTGGTAGTATTGCAAGAAATCATCCTTTAACGTTCGTCCTGTGAGGCGAAGAAGGAGGTGGGCGTGACTACACGCACCGTCTTGAGTAGTGGCGACATCGATCGGGCAATCACCCGAATCGCGCACGAAATCGTGGAATCTAACCACGGAACCAAAGGCCTCACTTTGCTGGGCATTCCTACTCGCGGCATTCTACTGGCCGAGCGAATCGCGTCGGTAATCCAGCGTCACTACCCGGAGTTCGACGCCGCTAGCAGCACCGGCAAACTCGACATCACAATGTACCGAGACGACCTGGCAAAGAACCCAACCCGTACAGTCAGCCCAACCAGCATTCCAGCCGGGGGCATCGATGACGCAGTTGTGGTCTTGGTAGACGACGTTCTTTACAGTGGCCGCACTATTCGAGCCGCGCTTGATGCCCTGAACGATCTGGGTCGTCCGAGCGTAGTTAGGCTTGCAGTACTGGTTGATCGTGGCCACCGAGAACTTCCGATTCGTGCCGATTTCGTTGGCAAGAACCTTCCCACTTCGCGCGATGAGCGCATCAATGTGCAGTTGACAGAAAACGATGGAGAAACCTGCGTGGTGATCGAATCATGAGCCAACTAAAGCACCTGCTTAGCGCAGCCGATCTGTCAAAGTCTTCGGCCATCGAGATTCTGGATGTAGCCGAGGAGATGGCAGGAGTCAACTCCCGTGATATCAAGAAGCTACCAACGCTACGCGGCAAGACCGTGGTCAACCTGTTTTTCGAGGACAGCACCCGCACCCGAATCAGCTTTGAACTAGCCGAAAAACGTTTGAGCGCAGACGTGATCAACTTTTCTGCCAAGGGTTCAAGTGTTTCCAAGGGCGAGAGCCTAAAGGACACGGCCCAAACCCTAGAGGCCATGGGCGCCGATGCCGTGGTGATTCGTCACCACGCCAGCGGAGCCGCGAATGTTCTAGCTCACAGCGGCTGGATCAACGGCAGCATCATTAATGCCGGCGATGGCACTCACGAACACCCCACCCAGGCTCTGCTAGACGCCTTCACTATTCGCCGACGCATCTACGGAAGCGAAAGCAAAGGCAAAGACCTATCAGGGCTAAAGATTGCGATTGTGGGTGATGTTCTGCACAGTCGCGTTGCACGTAGCAACCTGATTCTGCTGAACACCCTTGGCGCACAGGTGCACCTGATTGCTCCTCCAACGCTCTTTCCAGCAGCGGTCGACGCTTGGCCAGCAACCATTCGCTTCGACCTCGACACCGCAATCAATGAGGTAGACCTCGATGCAGTGATGATGCTGCGTGTTCAAGGCGAGCGAATGAACGCCAGTTATTT
Organism: Microbacteriaceae bacterium; assembly: GCA_947373155.1. Taxonomy (GTDB): domain Bacteria; phylum Actinomycetota; class Actinomycetes; order Actinomycetales; family Microbacteriaceae; genus Rhodoluna. Next base: position 5,461 of record CANBWO010000014.1, read on the forward strand.
CCCCAGCGAACGCGAATACAGCCGCATCTGGGGAATGAACGCGGATCGCTTGGCCAGACTAAAGCCCAGCGCTTTGCTGATGCACCCGGGTCCTATGAACCGCGGACTCGAGATTACCGCGGCGGCAGCTGACTCCAAGAATTCCACCGTTTTAGAACAGGTGGCCAACGGCGTCTCAGTGCGCATGGCAGTGCTTTACCAACTACTTTCAGGCGAGAGGACCAACATCGATGCCTAATTTGCTACTAAAAAACGCCACACTACCTAACGGTCAGATTGCCGACATTGCTATTGCCGGCGACAAGATTGTTGCCGTTGCTGCTGGCTTGCAGAGCGATTCCGCTGGAACAGATGCCACCGTAGTGGATTGCACCGGACTGGTTGCTCTCCCAGGCTTTGTAGACCTACACACCCACCTGCGCGAACCAGGTTTTGAACAGAGCGAAACAATCCTGACTGGCAGTCAGAGTGCTGCAGCTGGTGGATTCACCGCGGTACACGCCATGGCAAACACCATGCCTGTGCAGGATACCGCCGGTGTAGTAGAGCAGGTTCGCTCGCTGGGAATGGCCGCAGGCTATGTGGATGTTGTGCCGGTTGGCGCGGTAACCGTTGGCCTAGAGGGCAAGCAGCTGGCTGAGCTAGGCGCTATGGCTGATTCGCTGGCAAAGGTTCGTGTTTTCAGCGATGACGGCAAGTGCGTGCACGACCCGGTGCTGATGCGCCGAGCGCTGGAATACGTGAAGGCATTCAGGGGAGTAATCGCTCAGCACGCGCAAGAACCAAGACTTACCGAGGGCGCTCAGATGAACGAGGGCATAGTTAGCGCCGAGTTGGGGCTAACCGGCTGGCCTGCCGTTGCGGAGGAATCGATTATTGCCCGCGATGTTCTGTTGGCTGAGCACGTTGGCTCGCGAATTCACATCTGCCACCTTTCGACCGCAGGCTCGGTTGAGATTGTGCGCTGGGCTAAGTCCCGTGGCATCCAGGTGACCGCAGAGGTAACTCCGCACCACTTGCTGCTAACTGACGAACTTGCCAGAACCTATGATGCGGTTTACAAGGTAAACCCGCCGCTTCGCACCCAAGCCGATGTTTTGGCACTTCGCGCGGCGCTGGTAGACGGCACGATTGACATCATCGCAACCGATCACGCGCCACACCCAATCGAGGCCAAGGACTGCGAGTGGCCAGCTGCTGCTTTTGGAATGCTGGGGCTCGAAATTGCAGCAAACGTGGCACAGCAGGTGCTTATTGATTCGGGCGAGTCAAACTGGCAACGTCTTGCAGAGGTGCTTTCTCACGCCCCCGCCAAGATCGGCAGCCTAACCGAGCAGGGCCAGGAGATCGCGGCCGGATCCTTTGCGAACCTGGTTCTAATCGATCCAAAGCAGTCACGCGTGGTAAAGGATAGCCACAGCAAGAGCGAGAACAACCCTTACAAGGGTTTGACGCTTCCAGGGGCTGTCGTCCACACCATCTACCGCGGTTACCAAACGGTCGCTAACGGAGTGCTTGCAGTGAAGGGTCGCAACTAATGCCAGCTCGTTACCCCATCATGGCCATTTTGGTCACTGCGCTGGTTGCGTTTTTGATTCTGGCTGCATTCCGCGCTTGGCGTTCACGTGCCGGAGCGCAAGAGAATATTTTCTCGGCTCCCTTGGAATGGCTAGAACACCCATCGGGGTCGCAACAGTGGACTCGAATCAACTATGTTGCAACCACTGTAAAAGGCAACTCCCTGGATCGGATCACAGCGCACGGATTGGGCGCACGTGGCAACGGCCGTGTCACTATTTCAGCCGACGGAATCCTGATCGAGAGAAACGGCGAACGTTCGATCGGCATCGCGGGGAAGCAGGTAACTGGTATTTCAAGGGCCTCAACCGCGATCGACCGTGCTGTGGAGACCGACGGACTGATTCAAATCGACTGGGTTCAAGACGGCTACGCCATGAGCACATTCTTACGCTCTTCGCGCACCGATGAGCGCAACCAAATCTTCCAATACCTAGAGAGCCTTTACGGCGCCGGCAACAACCAGGAGACCAAGAATGACTAACCAGGCAGTGCTAGTTCTAGAAGACGGTCGCGTCTTTACCGGCAAGCCATTCGGCAAGACCGGAACCACCCTTGGCGAGCTGGTTTTCGCTACCGGCATGACGGGCTACCAAGAAACTCTTACCGATCCCTCGTACGCAGGGCAGATTGTGGTGCAAACCGCGCCTCACATTGGTAACACGGGTGTAAATAGCCGCGATGAAGAGTCCAGCAAGATTTGGGTCGCCGGCTATGTAGTCCGCGATTCATCACGCATGGTCTCCAACTTCCGTGCGGAAAGCTCCCTCCCAGAGGAATTGAACAAGTACAGCATCGTTGGTATTAGCGGAATCGACACCCGTGCATTAACTCGCCACCTAAGAACCGCGGGCTCCATGCGGGCGGGCATTTTCAGCGGAGAGGCAGCACAGGCGAGCATCGATGAGCTACTGGCCACCGTCAAGGGTGCTGCCCAGATGAAGGGGCTGTCGCTTAGCGATCAGGTAACCACCGATGCACCATATACCGCGGCGCATCAGGGTGAATACGTTGGCCGAGTGGCCATCATTGACCTGGGCATCAAGGCTTCCACTATCGAGCACATGGCGGCCCGTGGACTTGAGGTCACGGTATTCCCAGCGAAAACCGATGCCAAGACTTTGCTAGAAAGCCACCCGGATGCCGTCTTCTTTAGTAACGGCCCAGGCGACCCAGAGGCCAGCGATGGCCAGGTGGCCGTGCTGCGTGAAATCCTCGGTCACAAGATTCCTTTTTTTGGAATCTGCTTTGGAAACCAGCTTTTGGGCCGAGCCTTGGGCTTCGAAACCTACAAACTCACTTTTGGTCACCGCGGTATCAATCAGCCTGTGCTAGACCGCAAAACAGGCAAAGTTGAAGTAACAGCCCACAACCACGGATTTGCCGTGCGAGTTCCCGGGGGAGAAAACGGCGAAACCGTGGAGTCTCCTGCTGGTTTTGGCAAGGTGCGCGTCAGCCACGTAAGCCTGAACGACAACTGCGTCGAAGGCTTGGAATGCTTCGACATCCCTGCATTTAGCGTGCAGTACCACCCTGAGGCCGCTGCTGGCCCACACGACTCCAACTATCTGTTCGATCGCCTCGTAGAGGTAATCAAGGCCAACCAGAACCTAAAGGGAAGCAACTAATGCCAAAGCGTCAAGACATTAAATCCGTTCTCGTTATCGGTTCTGGCCCTATCGTAATCGGTCAGGCCTGTGAGTTTGACTACTCCGGCACCCAGGCCTGTCGCGTTCTGCGCGAAGAGGGCATCCGTGTGATCTTGGTGAACAGCAACCCTGCCACCATCATGACCGACCCAGACTTCGCCGACGCCACCTACGTGGAGCCAATCACCCCTGAGGTAATCGAGACCATCATCGCCAAGGAGCGCCCAGATGCCTTGCTACCAACTCTTGGTGGCCAGACCGCACTAAATGCTGCCATGGCTCTGCACGAGCGCGGAATCCTAGAGAAGTACAACGTGGAGCTGATTGGCGCCAAGGTTGACGCGATCAAAAAGGGTGAAGACCGCCAGATCTTTAAGCAGTTGGTGCTGGACGCCGGAGCCGACGTAGCTAAGTCGGTTATTTGTGGCACACTCGATGAGGCTCTTGCCGCAGTAATCGAACTGAAATACCCAGTGATGGTACAGCCCTCGTTCACCATGGGTGGCCTTGGTTCCGGATTTGCCTACGACGAAGAAGAACTTCGACGCATTGTTGGTTCGGGTCTTCAGGCCAGCCCCGTGACTCAGGTTTTACTTTCCGAATCCATTCTGGGTTGGAAAGAGTACGAGCTAGAACTGATGCGCGATAAAAATGACAACTGTGTTGTGGTTTGCTCGATTGAAAACGTGGACCCGGTTGGTGTTCATACCGGAGACTCGATCACTGTTGCGCCCGCGCTCACGCTGACCGACCGCGAGTATCAGAACCTGCGCGACATCAGTATCGACATCATCCGTGCCGTTGGAGTTGACACCGGTGGTTGCAACATTCAGTTTGCCGTGAACCCGGTCGACGGCCGAGTGGTAGTTATCGAGATGAACCCTCGCGTTAGCCGTTCGTCGGCTTTGGCATCTAAGGCCACGGGATTCCCAATCGCCAAGATCGCGGCCAAACTGGCCGTTGGTTACACCCTCGATGAGATCCCTAACGACATCACCAAGGTGACACCTGCATCGTTCGAGCCAAGTCTGGACTACATCGTAGTCAAGGTACCGCGTTTCGCCTTCGAGAAGTTCCCGGCTGCAAACCCAACGCTTACCACCACCATGAAGTCGGTGGGTGAGGCCATGGCAATCGGCCGAAACTACACCCAGGCACTTCAGAAAGCCCTGCGTTCTCTAGAGAAAAAGGGTTCCTCTTTCCACTGGGGCGAGCTTCCCGCTAGCAAGGCGGAGTTGCTTGAGGCTATCAAGACACCGACCGATGGGCGAATTGTTCAGGTGCAGCAGGCGCTGCGGGCCGGTGCAACCGCTCAAGAGGTATTCGATTCCACCAAGATCGACCCTTGGTTTATCGACCAGATGCTCTTGATCAACGAAGTGGCCGACGCCACAGCTGCCGCAGAGCACCTCTCAGTCGAGGTAATCAAGGAAGCCAAAGAACACGGCTTCAGCGACGCCCAGATTGCTCAACTACGTGGAATCTCTGAGGCAGAGGTTCGTGGCATTCGTCACGCTAGTAACCTGCGCCCGGTATTCAAAACCGTTGACACCTGTGCGGGGGAGTTCCCGGCCCTAACCCCATACCACTACAGCACCTACGAGCAAGAAACCGAAGTGGTGCCGAGTGATCGTAAGAAGGTAGTGATTCTGGGTTCGGGTCCAAACCGTATCGGTCAGGGTGTGGAGTTCGACTACAGCTGTGTCCATGCATCTTTCGCGCTGTCTGATGCCGGTTTCGAAACCATCATGATCAACTGCAACCCGGAGACCGTCTCCACCGACTACGACACCAGCGATCGCCTCTACTTTGAGCCACTAACGCTAGAGGACGTGCTCGAGGTAATTCACGCCGAGCAGCAGAGCGGCGAACTAGTTGGAGTGTTGGTCCAGCTTGGCGGACAAACCGCACTCGGTCTTGCTAACGGTCTGAAGGCTGCCGGTATTCCAATTTTGGGAACCACACCGGAGGCCATCGACCTAGCCGAAGACCGCAAGCTATTTAGCCGCATCCTAGAAGATGGCAACCTGTTGGCACCAGCCAACGGAACCGCTGTGAACCTTCCGGAAGCCGAGCAAATTGCCGGGCGAATCGGCTACCCAGTTTTGGTACGACCATCATTCGTGCTCGGTGGTCGCGGTATGGAAATCATCTATGACCAAGACTCCATGGCCGATTATTTTGAGCGCACGGCAGAATACGGATTGATCGGACCTGGTTATCCACTTTTGGTTGACCGCTTCCTAGATGACGCAATCGAAATTGACATCGATGCTTTGTACGACGGCGAAACCCTTTACGTGGGTGGCGTCATGGAGCACATTGAGGCCGCCGGTATCCACTCCGGAGACTCTTCTTGCACCCTGCCACCGGTGACAATGAGCCAGGCTCAGATCAACCGTGTCAAGGATCAGACTCTGGCTATTGCCAAGGGTGTGGGCGTTCGCGGTCTGCTAAACGTTCAGTTTGCACTGGCCAACGATGTTCTCTACGTTCTAGAGGCGAACCCACGCGCCAGCCGCACGGTCCCATTCGTTTCCAAGGCTTTGGGTATCACATTGGCCAAGGCAGCGTCTCTGGTGATGGTCGGCAAAACCATCAAGGAGCTCATTGCCGAGGGCCACCTGCCCGAAAAGGACGGCACGTATGTTCCTTTCGACGCACCGATTTCGGTCAAGGAAGCGGTTCTTCCATTCAAGCGCTTTGCAACCAAGGATGGCCGCTTCGTGGACAGCCTGCTGAGCCCTGAAATGCGTTCCACCGGCGAGGTTATGGGCATCGATGTTTCTTTCCCGGCCGCCTTTGCCAAGAGCCAAGCAGCAGCTGGTTCGGCTTTGCCAACATCGGGTTCTGTGTTCATCTCGGTAGCCGACCGCGACAAGCCACACGTGGTGCTTCCGGTTCGTCGCCTTCAGCAACTTGGATACAAGATTTTGGCCACCGCTGGAACAGCCGCCATGCTGCACCGCCACGGCATCGAGGTTTCGGTTGTAAAGAAATACAGTGATGAATCTGTGGATGGACCTAACATCGTTGAGCTGATTACCGCGGGTGAGGTGGACGTTGTGGTTAACACTCCGAGCACCGGAACTGCCATCAAGGATGGATATGAGATTCGTGCTGCCACCACAGCCGCCGACAAGGCGATCTTTACGACCATTGCTCAGTTGAGCGCCGCCATCGGGTCCTTTGAGACCGTGATTGCCGGACCGTTCAGCGTCAAGAGCTTGCAGGAGCACGCGATCGATCGAAAGGCAGCCCTTGCCAAGTAGTTTCGGTATTCGCTTAGCCGACGCGTTCGTTGCCCATGGGCAACTTTGCGTAGGTGTCGACCCACACTCTGCGCTGTTAGAGGATTGGGGTCTCTCCGACGACGTTGCAGGGCTCGAGTCTTTTAGCAATACGGTCATCGATGAGGCCTCGGGACGAGTTGGAATCATTAAGCCTCAGGTTTCCTTCTTTGAGCGCTTTGGTTCCAAAGGTTTCGCCGTCTTGGAGGCGGTTTGCGAGCAAGCAACCCAAGCCGGATTGCTTGTGATCATGGACATCAAGCGCGGTGATATCGGTAGCACCATGGATGGTTATTTCGAGGCCTGGTTGGGCCAGAGCGCGCCATTTATTTGCGACGCGGTAACTGTTTCTCCATACCTAGGATTCGACTCGTTGAAGCCATTTATGGCAGCTGCCACCGAGCGAGGCAAGGGTGTGTTTGTCTTGGCGGCCACCTCAAATCCGGAGGCTGCGGTTTTGCAGCAGGCTATGGTTACCGAGGAATCTTCAGTTGCGGCCAGTGTCTGGGCAGGCCTGGAATCAGTGAATAACATCACGGCTCTGCCGGGTCAGAGTATCGGCAACTTCGGCGCTGTTCTAGGGGCCACGCTCAACCTGAATCGTTTTGGGTTGGGGCAGGTCACCACCACAGCACAACCGGTGGCTACACCTATTTTGGCACCGGGCTTCGGCGCTCAGGGCGCCAGGCTAGCTGATGCGGGCCGACTATTCGGCGTGGCCGCTCACCAAACAATTGCTTCGGTTTCTAGAAGCGTTTTGCAAGCTGGTGCACTTGGACTCGACACCGCCATCGACCAGGCCAAGCAAGAACTAGCCGAGGGTTTGGCGTAGCATGAGCGGCATGAATCGGTTAACGGTTATCGCTGGGCCCACAGCAGTTGGCAAGGGCACCGTGATCCGCCGCATCCTGGAAACACACCCCGAAATAAAGCTCTCGGTATCTGCCACCACACGTCCACCCAGACCGGGCGAAGAAGATGGCGTTGCCTATCATTTTTTGTCCATGCAAGAGTTCGACTCGAAAATTGCGGCGGGTCAGATGCTGGAATACGCCGTAGTTCACGGTACAAACAAGTACGGAACGCTCCGTGAGCCAGTTGAAGCTGCCCTCGCCGCCGGACAAAAACTCATTTTGGAGATCGACATCCAGGGTGCTCGCCAGGTGAAACAGGCCATGCCCGAGGCAAACCTGATTTTTATTGCCCCGCCAAGTTGGGAAGACCTGGTTAGCAGACTTTCTGGCCGTGGCACAGAAACGGCCGAGGAGCAGGCCCGGAGACTAGCGACCGCCCGGCAAGAACTGGAAGCACAAAGCGAGTTTGATCATGTTGTTATCAACGATGAGGTGGCTGAATGTGCCCTTCAGGTCGTAAACTTGATTCAGGCGTAGTGGCAAACGGTATTTGCCCACCAAAAACTTTTTACCAATCGAAAGTAGAACCATGTCAGAAAAGCTTCAGGGCATCGTAAGCCCGTCGATCGACAACCTTCTTAGCAAGACCAACAGCAAGTACGAATTGGTTATCTTCGCTTCGAAGCGCGCTCGTCAGATCAATGACTACTACTCGGCACTTCACGAGGGAAGCCTTTTCAACAACGTAGGTCCGCTAGTTGAGACCACCATCGATGAGAAGCCTCTGACCATTGCCATGCACGAAATCGACGAAGACAAGCTAGTAATCACTCGCGAAGCCGAGTAGTTTTAGCCCCCAAGGATTTAAGGAATACCACCGTGATGCGAGTCCTACTCGGAATCACCGGTGGTATTGCTGCATATAAGGCCACGGGCATAATCCGAGGATTCACAGAAGCCGGGCACTCGGTTAAAGTGATTCCCACCGCCAACGCACTGCGATTTATAGGTTCGACAACGTTGGAGGCCCTGAGCCACAACACCGTGGACTCTGATCTTTACACCGATGTCGAATCCGTAAAACATGTGGCGCTTGGCCAAGAAGCCGACCTTGTTGTTGTGGCTCCAGCTAGCGCAGCGTTCCTGGCCCGTTATGCCGCTGGCCTGGCAGACGACCTTCTGCTCAACGCGCTTTTGGTAACCACGACGCCAGTTTTGGTGGTTCCAGCTATGCACACCGAGATGTGGCAAAACGCAGCTACCGTTGCCAACGTAGCCACCCTGAGAGCTCGGGGAATCACGATACTAGACCCCGACTCTGGGCGACTCACCGGCACCGACACAGGCCCCGGTCGACTTCCCGAACCCGAGGCAATCGTTGCTATTGGTCTAGCGCTGGCGAGTCAATCCACTCAGGGGGAGTTTTCTGCAACTTCTGCAACAGCCCTAGCCGGAAAGCATTTTGTGGTCACCGCTGGCGGCACCCAAGAGGCTATCGACCCGGTTCGTTACATCGGAAACCACTCGAGTGGCAAACAGGGTGTAGCTATTGCTCACGCGGCGACTGCAGCCGGTGCGCGAGTCACTCTCATCGGTGCGAACCTGCAGGTTTCAACCAGCGGCATTGCCCAGGTTGTTTCTGTAAACACCGCTGCTGAACTCGAACGCGAAGTCAACGCCATTTTGGCGTCCGCAGACGTTTTAGTTATGGCGGCAGCCGTTGCCGACTACAGGGTTGAGAATCCGCTGCAAGAAAAGATCAAGCGCAGTTCCGCAGGAGAGCACCTGGAACTCAAGTTGGTAGCAAATCCGGATATCCTCGCCAACGCTGTGGAGCGGGTTAATTCCGAGAACCTAGGCAGCACCATCGTTGGATTTGCAGCGGAAACTGCCGGTTCCATGGAACGTTTGGCCACGCTGGCAACTGTAAAACTCGCCGCAAAGGGTTGCCAAATGATTGTCGCTAACGATGTTTCGCTTGGTCGGGTTTTCGGTTCAGATAGGAACACGGTTTACCTATTGAGCGCCAACGGCAACTCCGCGCATGCGCAGGGTAGTAAGCAAGAGGTAGCGATTGCGGTTGTGAGCTTTATCGCGGGTCAAATGTCGGCAGCTGCCGATATACTTGACCGATAATGACAAATCTGCGCTTCTTTACATCCGAGTCCGTCACCGAGGGACACCCAGACAAGATCTGTGACCAGATCTCGGACACCATCCTCGACGCAATGCTGGAACAAGACCCACACTCACGAGTTGCGGTCGAAACCATGGTTACCACCGGTTTGGTACACATTGCTGGTGAAGTCACAACCGAGGGCTACGTAGAGATACCTCAGCTGGTTCGCCAGAAGATTAGAGACATTGGTTACACCTCCAGCCAAATTGGCTTCGACGGCTCCTCTTGCGGTGTATCCGTAAGCATCGGGCAACAGTCACCAGACATTGCCCAGGGTGTTGATTCTGGCTTCGAAACGCGTGAATCCGGATCATCAGACCGTCTAGATCAGCAGGGCGCTGGAGACCAGGGCCTTATGTTTGGCTACGCCACAAACGAGTCCCCCACTCTTATGCCAGTGGCCATCCATACCGCACACAGACTTGCAGAGCAGCTTTCGCAGGTACGCAAATCTCAGGTGGTAGATTTCCTTCGCCCGGATGGAAAGACTCAGGTCACCATCGGTTACGAGGGCAATGTTGCCAAGAGCATTTCAGCGGTTGTGCTCTCTACCCAGCACAACCCAGGTATCACACTGGAAGACCTGCGCGCACAAATGAAGAGCACGGTGATTGACCCAATTCTGGAACAAACCGGGCTAGACCTATCAGACACCAAATACTTCATCAATCCAACCGGTGTTTTCGAAATCGGTGGGCCTATGGGCGACGCCGGACTAACCGGTAGAAAAATCATTGTCGACACCTACGGTGGGGCGAGTCGCCACGGCGGTGGAGCCTTCAGCGGAAAAGACCCTAGCAAAGTAGACCGTTCGGCAGCCTACGCAATGCGTTGGGTTGCCAAGAATGTTGTAGCTGCTGGCCTAGCGGATCGCGCAGAGGTTCAGGTGGCCTACGCCATTGGAGTGGCCAAACCGGTTGCGGTTTATGTAGAGACTTTCGGCACGGCCAAGGTTCCACAGGCTGCAATCGAATCAGCAATCGCCAAGGTATTCGACCTACGGCCAAGAGCAATAATCGAGGAACTCGACCTACTGCGCCCGATCTACGCCCAAACCGCGGCATATGGACACTTTGGACGCGAGTTGCCAGATTTCACCTGGGAACGCACCGACCGAGTGGCTGCCCTACAGGCAGCGCTCTAAAGCGCATTCACCGCATGTCCGCCTCAAGTTTCGCCAGGGTGGCAATAGAGTCTCCTCTGCCGCAGCTTGACCGGCTATTCGATTACTCGATTCCGCCTGAACTCCAAGACTTGTGCCAAATTGGCGTTCGTGTCCAGGTTCCATTTGGTCGCGGCGGAGCAGTCCACGAGGGCTACATAGTTGACTTCGCAAACTCCACTGAGTTCACTGCCAGCCCTATAGAGGCAGTTACCTCATCTGTTCCGGTGTTACCAACTTCGCTTTACCGATTACTTAGGGTGATAGCCGACAGACAAGCGGGAACTGTATCCGATCTATTCAAACTCGCCGTGCCCAAACGCTCGGTACGTGTCGAAAAAAGCTGGGTTGAGGCACAAAAAACTCCAGCGGTTGCAAAGTTCCCACAATTGGCACTCAACTTCGCAGGTAAGCCAGAATCCTACGATGGGCGACTAACTCTATTGGCCGAGCCAAGATTCGTTTCAACGGCCTTCATAGGCGAAACGGTTGCCCAAAATCAGAATCTCGGGCTCCAAGCGTGGATAGCGCATTTTGTCTCTGCGGCACTAGAAAACCTTGCCCAGGGAAAGTCCACCATCGTGGTGGTTCCGGATTTCCGGGATCAAGCGCGCCTCCGAAGCGCTTTCGAGCAACTAGAACTGTCCAGCTACCTTGCAAACTTCGACACCACTCAAACACCGTCGGCGAGGTACACGGCCTTTTTGCGCTGCCTGGAGGCAAACCCTTGCATTGTGATTGGTTCTCGCGCCGCCGGTTTCGCACCGGTAACCAACCTCGGATCAATAGTGATTTGGGATGATTCGGATCAAAGCTTGAACGAACCCACTTCGCCATACATTCATGCTCGCGAGGTTGCTCTTCTTAGACAACAGCAAACAGGTTGCAATCTTCTGCTCGCGGGTCATAGCCGAAGTGCCGAATGCCAGCGACTTGTGGAAATCGGTTACCTATCCGACGTCACTGCCAATTTCTCACCTCCAAAAATCGCCGTGACCGATCCTGGGCTAAGAGTCGATAGCACTTCCTATCAGGCGGCACGCAAGGCCTTTGAAGCCGGGGGAGCGGTATTGGTTCAAGTAGCCAATACCGGACACAGCACTGGAACCTACTGCGCAGCCTGTGGCGAAAGATCTCAGTGCAGCAGCTGCCACGGTCCACTTTTCATCGACACCAACAGCACACCCAGATGCAGGTGGTGTAGCGCAATAAACCTGAACGCTAAGTGTGTAGCCTGCGGGCAAACCAAAATCAGACAGGGCCTAGCAGGCAGCACCAGAACCGCTGCGGAACTGGGCAAGAGTTTTCCCGGGGTGACTGTGACCGAGGCCACGTTCGACAAGCGAATCCAGAATCTCAAGCCTGGAAAACGCCTTGTGGTAGCAACTCCGGGAGCCGAACCCGTCATCGATGGCGGTTACGCCGCTGTCATCCTCCTCGACGGACAAAAACTACTTGCCAAAGATACGCTGCGTGCCACCGAGCAGGCGGTAAACCTTTGGAGCAACGCGGTGAGCTTACTAGCTCCCGGTGGCGTTGCTGTAGGCGTCGGCCTGGCGACACCTATCGGCCAGAAGTTCGCTCTATGGGATCAAAAATCACTGGCAGCCCAAGAGTTGGCTAATCGCCGCGAGCTCGGATTTCCGCCACATTTTAGAATGGCCTCGGTTACAGGTCCTAGGGCACTGGTAGATCAAATGGTCGCCGGACTTGACCCGAAATCATTTGCTGGCAAGGAGGCTGGTTTCCAGATCCTTGGCCCACTGGCTAACGAAGTACAGCCCGGAGCGAGCAATACTGCGCCGGTTCCCGAGCCCCTATGGCGCTACCTAATACGTTTTGACTACTCGCTAGGCGAGAGCCTTGCCACCGAACTCAAAGCCAGAAGCCTTCTGATCAATGCGGGCAACAAGTCCATCAATGCTAAATCCGGTCGCATCAGCCGCGCGGTTCGGGTAAAGATGGACGATTCAGAAGTAATCTAGAGCCGGAAAGGCACTACCAAGCTTGAAAATAATCTTTGCCGGAACTCCGGCCAATGCCGCACGCACGTTGCAGGCATTACTTGGTGGCAACCATGAGGTTGTTGCAGTTCTAACTAGACCAGATGCTCCAGTTGGGCGCAAGCGAGTACTTACGCCATCAGCTACAGCCCAGGTTGCCGAAGCAGCCGGCATCCCGGTTTTCAAGGCCGATCGTGTGACTCAGGAGTTGGCACAAGAACTTGCCAAGACGGGAGCCGAGCTAGGTGTGATTGTGGCCTATGGTTCCCTGCTCAAGGATTTCGCGCTTAGCGCTGTGCCGCTCGGTTGGATCAATCTTCACTACAGCCTTTTGCCAGACTGGCGAGGAGCTGCACCGGTTCAAAACTCGATTCTGGCCGGCGATACCGATACGGGCGTGACACTGTTTCAGCTCGATTCCGGCATGGATTCCGGGCCAATCATCGATGTTGTCAAGACCACCATTCAGGTTGGCGAAACAAGTGGCCGTTTGCTTGAACGTCTGACCGAACTGGGAATCACGTTGCTAGACCAAGCTCTTCCTGCAATCGAAGCTGGAATAGCACGCCCTAAACCGCAACCTGACCAAAGCGGCTATCTGGCATCCTCGGACCCATGGCACCTACAGGGTTCGAAAGTGCGGCCGGCAAATAAGCTTTCCAGGCTGCAGGCTCAAATTGATTGGGATTTATGCGCGCTTGAGATCGAGCGTCTGATACTGGCAATGAATCCCGAACCAACGGCCTATAGCCAACTAAACGGACAAGCCTTTAGAGTCCTGGATGCCGTGGCGCTGGGCAAAACCGATTGGTCTGCCATTGCCGATACGGCAGAAGCAGAGCACCAAACCGGTCGCATACTTTTTGACACCAAGCACGTCTTGGTTGAATGTGGGCAGGGCACGCTACTGCAACTTAAAACGGTGCAACCGGCAGGTAAGAATGCTATGCCAGCAACCGATTGGGCTCGTGGGGCGGCCCATAAAGTTACGTCTTTTGATACCCCAACAGAAAGCAACTAATGGCTCAAATCAATTACCGTGGTCAGGCCAAAGCTGCAAACAGCGCTAGAGGCGTTGCTTATGAACTGCTGTTGGCAGTTGCCAGAGACGATGCATATGCGAATCTTCTGCTTCCAAAACTTCTCAAGATCGCCAATCTCGACGCACGCGACTCGGGATTCGCACAGGAACTAGCATTCGGAACTATTCGAAACGCCTACTTCTACGAATTAATCATCGAGCGCTGTGCTGGTCGCGACATCGACCAAATCGATATCGATGCTCGGATGGTCCTCGAACTTGGTGCACACCAACTCCTTGGAATGCGCGTACCCAGCCATGCAGCATTAAGTGAGACCGTTGATCTGGCAAAGGTAGTGCTCCGACCTAGCCTTTCGGGCTTCGTAAACGGCGTACTGAGGCGCATCAGCGAAAAGCCTCGAGAAACCTGGCTCGAAATCCTGCTAAAAGCTGCTCCCGATCGCATCGCGCAACTTGCAGTGACATATTCACACCCGGAGTGGATTGTTCGAGCCATCCAGGATGCACTTAGGTTAGACGGCAGGGAAACTGAACTTGAGGATCTGCTCAGGGTCAACAACCAACCGCCACTTGTGAACTTGGTTGCCCTTCCGGGCATCACCAACATTGATGACCTGCTAGCGGCAGGCGCTGCCTTGGGGGGAGTTAGCCCGATTGGCGGAGTCCTTCCAGATGGCGATCCGGGAGACATCGAATTGGTTCGCCTTGGAAAACTCCGAGTTCAGGATCAAGGCTCACAACTGGCGGCGTTGGCCCTCATCAATGCCCCCGTCAAGTCTGCCAAGGGCGCGGCCGAGGAGTGGTTGGATTTGTGCGCAGGGCCAGGCGGAAAAGCCGCTCTACTTGCCGCCGCGGCTAATCAGTTTGGCGCAGAGTTAGTTTGTAATGAACTGCAGGAGCACCGCTCCAAGCTAGTTGAGCAAGCTCTGGAGCGCGTCAATCCAAAGGTTTACGTCAGAACTGGCGACGGACGGGATCTGGGAACAGATGCACCCGCATCATTCGACCGAATCTTGCTGGATGCACCCTGTACTGGCCTTGGCGCACTTCGTCGCCGTCCCGAAAGTCGTTACCGCAAGCAACAAAGCGATGTGGCCCAACTTGCCAAGTTGCAACGCGAACTATTTGCTAGCGCCTGGAAGGGGCTGAAGCCAGGCGGTGTTTTGGGTTACGTGACTTGTTCGCCACACCCAGCAGAAACCACCGCAATCATCGACTGGGCACAAAAAACCTATGCCGAAGACCTCGAGTTGCTAGATGCCACCGCCTTGTTGCAAAAGGTTAACCCTTCTTTGAAAAGCGATGCACATCTGGAGCTGACGCCGGGCAGACTCACAGTGCAACTATGGCCGCAACGCCAAGATACCGATGCCATGTTCATTGCACTACTTCGCAAGACCAAGTAATAACAAGCGATTCAAGCGCTAGTTGCTCCAGCCAAAAAGTAGGATTTAAATATGTCAGCACGCATTAACCCGAGCATCCTCTCGGCCGACTTCGTGAACTTTGAGCGTGATTTCGGCAGTATCTCCAATGCCGACCTAATCCACATCGATGTCATGGACAACCATTTTGTTCCGAATCTCACCTTTGGTCTGCCTATGGTTGCCAGGATGCAACAGGTGGCACCCAAGCCGCTTGATGTTCACCTGATGATAGAGGATCCTGAACGCTGGGCTCCGGGTTATGCCGAGGCCGGTGCTTTTAGCGTTACCTTTCACGCTGAAGCCAGCAAAGATCCGGTGGCGCTTGCCCGCAGACTCCGCGCCATCGGTGCCCGTGCCGGTGTCGCTATCAAACCAGGAACAGACGTTGAACCGTTCCTGGACATCCTTGCCGAATTCGACCAACTGTTGGTTATGACAGTCGAACCCGGCTTTGGCGGGCAGTCGCTCATCGAAACCACGCTTTCAAAAGTTGCTGCAGCGCGAAGGCGCATCGATGCAGAAGAACTTGATGTTTGGCTACAGGTAGATGGCGGTATCGATGAAACCAACATTGAGCGAGTAGCCCAGCTGGGAGCAGATACCTTCGTTGCGGGTAGTGCCGTATTCAAGGCAACCGACCGAGCAGCACAAATCGCAGCATTGCGAGATTCCGCCAACCGCGGATGTTCGCACCGCTAGTTCTGTTAACCTAGTCTCATGAAGTCCTTTGAGCAGTTACTTGCCGAAATTGGCCAAAAGGCCATTGACCGTCCTGCGGATTCGCATACGGTCAAGTGGCTTGACGCCGGAGTTCATACCATCGGTAAAAAGATCGTGGAAGAAGCAGCCGAAGTCTGGATGGCTGCCGAGTACGAAGGAAACGAACGTACCGCAGAAGAAATCAGCCAGCTGATTTACCACCTACAGGTCCTAATGACCGCCAAAGGTATCACCCTGGCGGACCTAGAAAAAAACTTTTAGTACAAATCGCTCGGGGGAATACCTTCGTAGCGCAAAGACGGGATAAATCATGTCTAATCCAATGCTGCGAGTAGCGGTTCCAAATAAGGGGATCCTTAGCGAAGCCGCAATCGCCATGCTTAAAGAAGCGGGTTACACAATTCGCCGCGACCCAAAAGATCTTCACGTTGTAGACACCACAAACAACATCGAGTTCTTTTACCTTCGTCCAAGAGACATCGCAACCTACGTTGGATCCGGTTCGCTGGATGCCGGTTTCACCGGTCTAGACCTATTGCTCGACAGCCGTTCCAAGGCTGTTACCGTAGCCGATCTAGGATTCGGTGGAAGCACTTTTAGGTTCGCCGCACCTATCGGCAAATTCAGCGAGCTGAAGCAGCTAGAGGGCAAAAGAGTAGCCACAGCTTATCCATCTTTGGTTGAGGATTTCCTGAAGCGCGAAGGCGTGAGCGTGGAGCTGGTAGCCCTGGATGGAGCCGTTGAAGTAGCAGTCCGACTCGGCGTTGCCGACGCGGTGGCCGATGTGGTTTCCACCGGCAACACCCTGCGCCAAGCGGGGTTGGAAATTTTCGGTCCAGTGATTCTAGAATCCTCTGCTCACCTAATTGCGGCTCCAAATTCCGCGGACAAGGCAGCCAGTTTGCTTCGCAGAATGCAGGGTGTTTTGGTGGCAAGGGAATACGTCATTTTCGATTACGACTGCCCGATCGAGCTGGTTGATCAGGCTTCGGCTCTGACTCCGGGAATCGAATCACCTACGATTTCCCCGTTAAGAGAAGCCGACTGGGTTGCAGTGCGCGCGTTGGTAAAGAGCAACGAAACCAACGCCACCATGGACGCCCTATACGAATTAGGCGCCAGAGCCATTCTGGTAAGCGCTATTCACGCAGCACGTATTTAGCGGTCACCAATGACTCTTTCAATCCGGGTTATCCCTTGCTTAGATGTGGCCGACGGTCGCGTTGTCAAGGGCGTTAACTTTCTGAACCTGCGCGATGCCGGCGACCCGATTGAGTTGGCAAGTCGCTATTACAACGATGGAGCCGATGAACTGACTTTCTTGGACGTACACGCCACCGTTGACAACCGATCCACCATGTATGACCTGGTAACCAAGTGTGCCGAGCAGGTGTTTATCCCGTTGACAGTTGGTGGTGGAATCCGCGAGGTAGATGATGTGGCAAAACTACTTGCGGCCGGCGCAGACAAAGTTTCGGTGGGTTCGGCTGGAATCAGCAATCCCGCACTTTTGAATCAGATTGCCGAACGTTTCGGTAACCAGGTTTTGGTCATTTCTCTCGACCTAAAGCGTTCCTCCAAAACCAACTCCGGTTATGTGGTCACAACCCACGGTGGTAGAAACGAAACCGACCTAGACGCTCTTGAATGGGTTCGCAAGACCATTGAGCTGGGAGCGGGGGAGTTGCTGGTTAACTCCATCGATGCCGATGGTACACGGGCTGGATTCGACTCGGATATGCTGGCGGCAATCCGTGCAATTTCATCGGTACCGGTAATTGCTTCCGGTGGGGCTGGCAGGGCCAGCGATTTCCCCGTTGCGGCAGCTGCCGGAGCCGATGCCATTTTGGCCGCGTCGATTTTTCACGAGGGCTCAGTAACAATTGGCCAGGCAAAAGCCGAGCTTGCCGCAGCCGGATACCTGGTTCGGTAGGAGGATAATAATGAGTTTCGAGAGCATTTTTTCAGATCTAAAGTTTGACCAAAACGGGCTAATCCCGACAGTGGTTCAGGCCTCCGAATCTAAGCGCGTGCTCATGGTGGCATGGATGAACGCCGAATCATTAACTCAAACCATCGAACTGAGCGAGACCGTTTTTTGGTCGCGCAGCCGACAGGAGCTCTGGCACAAGGGGGCCACCAGCGGGAACACGCAAGAAGTGGTTTCTATTCAGGCCGACTGCGATGGAGATACTCTCCTCATTCTTGTGAACGAAGCCGGTCCTGCTTGTCACAACGGAACCGAGTCTTGCTTTGATACGGTAGAAATCTTTAGTGCCACCACACAGGAAGTCGAATAGGGATTCACGTGAGCTTGAACCTAACACTGCAGCAGGCCAAATCTCTGGCCGCTCAGCACAAGGTCGTGCCCGTAATTCAGACACTTTTCTCGGGTAGCGACACCCCGCTTTCGATATTCGAGAAACTTGCGGCAGACAAACCTGGCTCGTTCCTTCTGGAATCAGCAGAGCAGGGAGTGTGGGCGCGTTACTCCTTCATCGGCGTGAACAATCGCGGCACTCTTACGCAAAGCAATACCAATGGTGATGCCAGCGATACCCCAACCTGGTTCTCGGCTACTGGACAGACAGCGTTGCCCGACGGAACAGATTTGTCCGCCTTGCCGCTGGAGGCATTAAACCAGTTGCAACAAGCCTGGACCACGGCCCCGATTGCCGATGTTCCTCCACTAACCAGCGGACTAGTTGGTCTGATCGGTTGGGACATGGTTCGTCAGATTGAAAATCTGCCAAACCCGCCTAAAGCCGACTTCAAAGCGCCTGTAATGGCTTTCGCCATGTTCCAGGACCTGGTAATCCTGGATCACCTAACCAGCAATCTTCTGTTGGTCAGCAATATCTTTGTCACACACGACACCGTGCTCGACGAAGCCTACGACTTGGCAGTTCAGCGCATCGCGACCATGCGCGAGAACCTGCTCAAGCCGGCTATCGGACAGTTGGCCGAGCTAGATCTAACGGCTCCCGTTTCCACTAAAGCACGAGTTACAAAGGAAGATTTCCTGGACTCGATACTCAATGCGAAAGAATACGTTCGCATCGGCGATGTGTTCCAGGTTGTGCTATCCCAACGATTCGACATTGACTGCACCGCCAGCCCCTTAGATGTTTATCGTGTGCTTCGTGCCCTGAACCCCAGCCCATACATGTACCTGCTCAATTTCGAAGACCAAGATGGCGCATACGCCGTTATCGGCTCCTCGCCAGAGGCGCTGGTAAAGGTTCAAAACGGTAGGGCGATTACCCACCCGATTGCCGGTTCCAGACCTCGAGGTCAAACTTTCGAAGCAGACCAAGATTTGGCCACTGGCTTGGTGGCAGACGCCAAAGAGCGGGCAGAACACCTAATGTTGGTCGACCTAGCCCGCAACGATCTACTCAAGGTTTGCCAACCAGACTCCGTTTCGGTAACCGAGTTCATGCAGGTCCACCGTTTCAGCCACATAATGCACCTGGTGAGCACGGTTGAAGGGCAGATTCAATCGGGCTTGACTCCGGTGGATGTCTTCAAAGCAACATTCCCCGCCGGAACCCTTAGCGGTGCGCCAAAGCCACGCGCGCTGGAAATCATCGATGAATTGGAACAATCTGCACGCGGCGTTTACGGCGGCGTTGTTGGTTACTTCGATTTCGCTGGCAACGCAGATTTGGCAATTGCGATTCGAACGGCATTTATTCGCGATGGCATTGCCCGTGTGCAAGCCGGTGCGGGTTTAGTTCTAGATTCGATCCCGGAGAACGAGCACCAGGAGACCGTAGACAAGGCTGGGGCGCCAGCACGTGCGGTTACCTCGGCAAATACTTTGGTCCATCTCTAAACCAGTCCTAGTCTTTAGTCACCAGCTTTCAAAAAGAGTTGGTCGGCCAACAATCTGGAGATAAACATGAAACGTAGAACCGCATTGCCACTCTGGCTCGGTCTGACACTGATTGCTTTCGTCTTTGCCGGCCAGCCGTGGTACCGAGTACTCTACGATTTCGATGGACACAACCGAGAGCTAAAGGCCTCGGGGCTAGAGTCTTGGCAAGTGCTAACAGGCTTCTTGTGGTTGCAACTGGCAGCCTTCATTCTGGTGATATTCCTTCAGGGCAAAGCTAAGCAAATATTTGCCTGGTGTTCTGCTGCCATCACATTGCTTCTGGGTGCCTTTCTATGCCTACCAATCTTCAACACCATGTCGCCCGCACTTGCCGCCAAGATAAGCGCTAAATCTGGAATCACTATGCCCGCCAACCGGGTGGTAGGTGGCCCGGTAACCCATTTCGCCACCACTGCCAACGCAGGTATTTTTGCGCTTGTGCTGATTCTGCTAGTGGTGGTTCAAATTTTCACCGCGCGAGGCATTCCTAAATGGAAGACCAGGAACAAGGGAAGTCGGTTCGAGTCGCCGCTAGCGACTGAGCAGCAAAATGTGGCATCGGGCGAACCCGAGGATCCGATTCAAATCTGGGATTCACAGCGCAAGTAAGCAGGCTAATCAGCCGATTTGCAAGGTTCGTCCTTGGTAAGATTTTGGGTAGCGAACTAGAAAGGCAATCATGTCTAACACTGACCCAGGGCACGGCAACTCGGTAGCTTCATGGACCACCGTAATCATCATCATGGTTGCGACCCTATTGGGCACTTGGTTTTTCTGGGAAAACCAGCCAACTCTTGTCTGGGCATCCGGTGCATTGGTTGTAGTCGCACTAATTGTTGGCTGGATCCTCAAGGCTGCTGGCTACGGTGTCGGTGGCAGCAAGACTAAAGGCCACTAGTGCTCGAGGAACTCTACGCGGGTTCCATCGCAGATGCCCAGTCGCGGCAGGAGCAAAACTCTCTTGCCAAGGTTGAAAAACTGGCTCTTTCTGCAGCTCCTGCATTAGATGCGTTGCAAATTTTGGCGCCTGCAGATCAGGTAAAAATCCTCGCTGAGGTAAAACGTGCCTCTCCTTCGCGTGGCGATTTGTCCGAAATTCCCGATCCGGCAGTTCTTGCCGATATCTATGCTTCTAATGGCGCTTCGGCCATCAGTGTTCTAACAGAAGAGCGCAAGTTCAAAGGGAGTCTTGACGACCTGCGAGCCGTGCGAGCCAAGGTGTCAGTGCCAGTACTTCGCAAGGATTTCATAGCGAACGAATACCAGATCCTCGAGGCCCGCGCTGCTGGTGCGGATATCGTGCTTCTGATTGTTGCCGGTCTAAAACAGAAAGACCTGCTGCGCCTAAAGCACTTCACCCAAGAGCTAGGCATGACTGCTTTCATCGAAACCCACGATGCAGGAGAGTTGGATCGCGCACTAGAAGCAGAAGGTCTGATGGTTGGCGTGAATGCTCGGGACCTGAGTACTTTCGAAACCGACCGAAACCTCTTCGGAAAACTTTCCCACCTGATTCCGCAGGGAGTAATCAAGGTTGCAGAGAGCGCGGTGCGAACCGCCGAAGACGTTGCCCACTACCGAACCTCCGGCGCGGATGTGGTTTTGGTGGGCGAGGCCTTGGTCATAAACGACCCGGCAAAAATGCTCCGATCCTTCCTGAGTTCTTACTAAACCGGTAAACGGGAATCCCTCGATTAAGTCAGTATCTAGAAACCAAATAAGGTTGTAATCATGACTTCTAGCCCAACCAATCTGCGCGAGCAAGACGGACCATACTTTGGCGAATTCGGTGGCCGTTTTGTACCAGAATCGCTCATCGCGGCTCTGGATCAACTTGCCGAAACATATGAAATCGCCAAGCACGACCCCGAATTCGCTCTTGAGCTAGCTGAACTGCACCGCAGCTACACTGGGCGTCCATCGATCATCACAGAGGCCAAGCAGTTCGCGGCCACCGCCAACGATCAGGTCCGGATTTTTCTAAAGCGTGAAGACCTAAACCACACTGGCTCGCACAAGATCAACAATGTGCTTGGGCAGGCGCTTATAACTAAGCGCATGGGTAAGACACGAATCATTGCCGAGACCGGTGCGGGGCAACACGGAGTTGCTAGCGCCACCGCGGCTGCGCTATTTGGTTTGGACTGCGTTGTTTACATGGGCGAAGTGGATACCGAGCGCCAGGCACTAAACGTTGCACGCATGCGTTTACTAGGAGCCGAAGTAGTTCCTGTGAAGACAGGTAGCCGCACCCTAAAAGATGCCATCAATGAGGCACTACGCGACTGGGTAGCCAACGTAGACACCACCCATTACCTGTTGGGTACCGTTGCCGGACCGCACCCGTTCCCAACCATGGTTCGAGATTTCCACAGCGTAATCGGCAACGAGGCGCGCCAGCAGATGCTAGACGAATTCGGCTTCCTTCCAACAGTTGTCGCTGCTTGCGTTGGTGGTGGCTCAAACGCCATCGGTATCTTCCACGCTTTCCTAGACGACAAAGACGTAGACCTCTATGGCTTTGAAGCCGCAGGCGATGGTCTGGATACGCCACGTCACGCCGCCACCCTCACCTATGGCAAGCTCGGCGTGCTACACGGCGCAAAGAGCTACATGCTGCAGGACGAAGACGGCCAAACCATGGATAGCCACAGTATCTCCGCCGGCCTCGACTACCCAGGCGTTGGTCCGGAGCACGCATGGCTGAAAGACTTGGGTCGCGCTAAGTACAGGGGAATCAGCGATGCCGAGGCAATGGACGCCATGTTGCTACTAGCTCGCACCGAGGGAATCATCCCGGCTATCGAGACCTCTCACGCTCTGGCCGGCGCGCTGAAGCTAGCCAAGGAATTACCGGATGGCTCTTCAATCCTGATCAATCTTTCTGGTCGCGGAGACAAAGACATGGAGACCGCGGCAAAATACTTTGGATTCCTGCCGGGAGATAACTAATGTCTAAGACCGCTCAAGTTCTTAAAGACCGCAAAGTAGCCGGCAAAGGATCATTGGTTGGTTACTTCCCAATCGGTTATCCGTCGCTAGCAGAATCCATCGATGCCGCCGTTGCCATGTGCGAGAACGGCGTTGATGTTCTAGAGCTCGGTGTTCCATACAGTGACCCTGTGATGGACGGACCGGTGATTCAGGAAGCCACCCTGCACGCGTTGGAGCACGGTTTCAAACTCAAGCAGGTGTTTGAGGCTGTCAAGGCCGTAACCAGCCGAGTAAAGACTCCGGTACTTGTCATGACCTATTGGAACCCGGTTATCCAATACGGTGTCGAGCGCTTTGCTCAAGATCTTTCCGAGGCCGGGGGAGCGGGCTTGATCACTCCAGACCTAATCCCGGATGAAGCCGGCGACTGGTTAGCCGCCAGCGACAAATACGACCTGGATCGCGTATTTTTGTCGGCGCCAACCAGCACCCAGGAACGAGCCCAGGTTTCCAGCGACCTCAGTCGCGGATTCGTATACGCGGTCTCCACTATGGGAATTACTGGAGCACGTGAAGAACTTGATAGCTTGGCTCGTAAAGTTGTAGCTGGAGTGCGTGAAGCCGACGCAAACCAGAACACCTGCGTAGGCATTGGAATCTCCACTGCAGAGCAGGTTGCTGAAGTAAACCAATACTCCGATGGAGCAATCGTGGGAAGCGCATTCGTGCGCGCCTACGCTGAAGGCGGAGTAGAGGCACTCAAAGTTAAGGTCACCGAGCTAGCATCTTTGCTAGAACGGTAAAACAGGAGAAACCCAGTGAAGAGCATTTTCGCAAGCATTCCAGCACCAACAGACAACACTTGGCAGTTGGGGATCTTCCAGATTCGTTTCTACGCCCTATTCATCATCCTGGGCATCATCATGGCCGTGTTGGTTTCGGCCATGCGTTTGGCCAAGCGCAAGGGTAACGCCGGTCTATCCATCGACATCGGTCTTTGGGCGATCGTCATCGGCATTCTTGGTGCTCGTTTTTATCACGTTGCAACTCACCTGAACGACTACTTTGGTGAGGGCAAGGACCCACTTAGCGCTCTATACATCTGGCAGGGTGGCCTGGCCATTTACGGTGGTCTCTTGTTTGGCGCACTGGGCGCCTACATCGGTTGCCGCATCGCCGGCGTTAAGTTCTTTGCTTACGCCGACGCACTGGTGCCAGGTTTGCTCCTAGCCCAGGCAATCGGGCGCTGGGGTAATTACTTCAACAACGAGCTTTTCGGACTACCAACCGACCTACCTTGGGGTCTCGAACTAAACGTAGACAACCCTGCTAAACCTGTTGGTCTTCCAGACAGCCTGACCTATCACCCAACTTTTCTTTACGAGTCGCTTTGGAGCCTTCTCGGTATCGCGGTTTTGATTTGGGCCGAGCGTCGCTTCAAGTTGCAGTGGGGCCGCATGTTTGCTGCTTACCTCATGTACTACTCATTCGGACGCGTTTTCATCGAGAGCATCCGCCTAGATCCGGCCTATGTTTTGTTTGGAGTGCGCCTAAACGTATGGTCGGCAGTAGTCGGATTCGCTATTGGCTTGATCATCTTTGTTATGCAGGGCAGAAAGCATACTGGATTCGAGGAATCCATTTACCTTCCTGGTCGCGAACCAAAGGTTGAAGACTCGTCAGATGATGCCGAGGGCGAGCCAGAATTGGTAGACGAGTCGGATTACGAACTTGCCACCGATGCTTTAGACTCGAAGCCTGAATAATTCCTTTAGAAAAGGGAATCGAATCGCCCACCATAAGTCGCCACAAGCGCAAACCGGCACATAAATAACTGTCCGCTCTTCCTGCGGAACCTAGGGCCAATGACGTCCCCAGTCTCTTTCTAGTTGTGATTGGATTTGGCATGTCTATGATGTCTCCCTTCGAGCGCTTCAACACTGCGCCCGCTGCGGCAGGTCTATACAACCCTGCGTTCGACAAGGACGCCTGTGGTTTGGCCATGGTTGCTACCCTTCGTGGTACACCAGGACACGACATTATTGACACCGCGCTAACCGCACTCACAAACCTCGAGCACCGTGGGGCCGTAGGCTCCGACGCCGGCACCGGCGACGGCGCGGGTATTCTCACCCAAATCCCAGACGCATTTTTGCGTGCCGTGGCAGGTTTTGAACTTCCAGAAGCTGGTTACTACGCAGCCGGTCTGGTTTTCCTACCAACCGACGTTGAAGAAGCCGCTCGAGCAAAGGCCAGCTTTGAGACCATTGCAACCGAGGAGCAGCTCACCGTACTTGGCTGGCGCGAAGTTCCAGTTCGCCCCGAGGTCCTCGGCGATCTAGCCCGCGCGGCCATGCCGGTTGTTGAGCAGGTCTTTGTGGCACCAACCGACGACATCACCGGGATCGAACTAGAGCGCCGCGCATTCCGTTTGCGTAAGCGTTCCGAGCGCACACTGGGCATCTACCACCCATCGCTGTCCAGCCGCACCTTGGTTTACAAGGGCATGGTTACTACGTTGCAGCTGGAGCCGTTCTATCCAGATCTCAGCGATGAGCGTTTTGCATCAACTCTGGCGCTGGTTCACTCACGCTTTAGCACCAACACCTTCCCATCGTGGCCACTGGCCCACCCTTTCCGCATGATTGCCCACAACGGTGAAATCAACACGGTAAAGGGAAACCGCAACTGGATGCGCGCTCGCGAGGCGCAGCTAGTAAGCGAAGAGCTTGGCGATTTGAAGCAACTGAGCCCAATCATCACCCCGGGCGGCTCCGACTCCGCATCTTTCGATGAAGTAGTTGAGCTACTGTACCTTGGCGGCCGTAGCCTTCCGCACGCAATGATGATGATGATTCCCGAGGCCTGGGAAAAGCAGACCGACATCGACTCTGCTCGCAAAAACTTTTATGACTACCACAGCATGCTAATGGAGCCGTGGGACGGCCCGGCTGCAGTTATCTTCACCGATGGCTCGCTAGTTGGCGCAACCCTCGACCGCAATGGACTGCGCCCAGGTCGTTATGTAATCACCGACGACGGCATGGTGATCCTTGCCTCCGAAATCGGCGTGGTTGACATCGACCCAGCGCGCATCGTTCGTAAAGGCCGTTTGCAGCCTGGACGCATGTTTATCGCCGACACCGTGGCTGGCCGACTAATTGATGACGATGAAATCAAGTCAGAGATTGCTGCCCTTGAGCCTTGGGGCGAATGGCTTGAGGAAAACCGCATCCACCTAGACGACCTTCCAGAGCGCGAGCACATTGCTCACACCGCAAGCAGCGTGAACCGACGTCAGCGCACCTTTGGTTACACCCAGGAAGAACTGCGAATCTTGCTGGCTCCAATGGCTAAGGCCGGCGCCGAGCCGCTTGGCGCCATGGGTTCCGACACTCCGATTGCGGCCATCAGTGCTCGCCCACGTCTGCTATTTGACTACTTTGTCCAGCAGTTCGCCCAGGTCACTAACCCGCCACTGGACAGCATCCGCGAGGAAGTAGTGACCTCGCTAGGCACCAGCATCGGTCCCGAACGCAACCTGCTAGACGCGACTCCAGAGCACGCGCAGCAAATCACCATCAAGTTCCCGGTTTTGAACAACGATGACGTAGCAAAGATCAAGCACATCGATGAAAAGCCCGGTGCCGGCAGCGCATTCACCGTTGAGGGTCTCTACCGAGTAGACGCCGGAGCGGAGGGCCTCGCTGCCCGTATCCGCGAAATCTTCGAGGAAGTCGATGCCGCTGTTGCAGAGGGAGCTAAATACCTCATTCTTAGCGACCGCGACAGCAACCGCGAGTTGGCTCCGATTCCATCGTTGCTTCTCACCAGCTCTGTTCACCACCACCTGATTCGTACCGGTCAGCGCACCATGGTTGGTTTGGTTGTTGAGGCCGGCGATGTACGCGAAGTTCACCACGTGGCAGCCCTAATCGGCTACGGCGCCGCTGCCGTGAACCCATACCTGGCCATGGAATCCTGTGAGCAGATGGTCAAGGATGGCCTACTGCCGGGCGTGACTATCGAGAAGGCTTCCAAGAACCTGATCAAGGGTCTTGGCAAGGGTGTCCTAAAGATCATGTCCAAGATGGGCATCAGCACGGTTTCGTCTTACGCAGGCGCACAGGTGTTCGAAGCGATTGGCCTGAGCCAGGACTTTGTTGACACCTACTTCACCGGAACCACCAGCCAGCTGGGCGGAATCGGCCTCGAGGTTATCCACGAGGAAAACGCAGCCCGCCACAAGAGTGCCTACCCGGTCGACGAAGTCACCAATGTGCACGAACAACTCGAAGTTGGCGGCGAGTACCAGTGGCGCCGAGAGGGTCCTTCGCACCTGTTCAACCCGGAGACCATTTTCAAGCTGCAGCACTCCACCAAAACCAAGTCCATGGAGATTTTCCGTGACTACACCCGTTTGGTAGACGAGCAGACCGAGAACCTAATGACCCTCCGCGGTCTATTCACGCTTCGTACCGGAGTTCGTCCGGCAGTGAA
>CANBWO010000015.1 GCA_947373155.1 Microbacteriaceae bacterium
GAAGAATCCAAAGATGTTCAGGCAATCGAGCGCACCCGGGAGTTCCGTGGTCTGTACCACGTTCTTGGTGGTGCGATCAGCCCGATTGAAGGCATCGGCCCGGACAACCTGCGCATCAAAGAATTGATGTCGCGCTTGGCAGACCCAAACATCGTTGAAGTAATCATTGCAACCGACCCAAACCTAGAGGGCGAAGCAACCGCAACCTACTTAACCCGCATGCTTTCGCCATTGGGCATCACCGTGAGTCGTTTGGCCAGCGGATTGCCAGTTGGCGGCGACCTTGAATACGCCGATGAAGTCACCCTTGGCCGAGCATTCGAAGGCCGCAGAGTAGTCAAGTAGCAAGAAAAATCGGGGGTCCGAAACCCCGTGTTTTTGGGCTAAACTTGAACTGTTCGCGCCTGTGGATGGTCCAGGCGAATTCCCCCTAAATTTTCAGGAGCATTGCCTTGGCCCTTATCGTGCAGAAGTTCGGCGGTTCGTCCGTTGGCGATGCAGACAAGATCAAGCATGTTGCCCGCCGAGTCATAGAGACACAGGCCGCTGGCAACCAGGTTGTAGTTGTGGTTTCCGCAATGGGAGACACCACAGACGAACTAATCGACCTGGCACAATCGGTATCAATCGACCCATACGCCGCTCCTCGCGAGATGGACATGCTCCTTACCTCTGGTGAGCGAATCTCCATGGCGTTGCTTGCAATTGCCATCAACAGCTTGGGCGCTAACTCTCGTTCGTTCACTGGTTCGCAGGCCGGAATCATGACCAGTGCAAAGCACGGTGATGCGCGCATCGCAGAGGTTACCCCAACTCGTATTCAAGAGGCGCTAGACGCCGGGGACATCGCTATCGTTGCCGGATTCCAGGGTTTCAACAAAGACAGCAAGGACATCACAACCCTCGGTCGTGGCGGTTCCGACACCACTGCGGTTGCTCTTGCCGCAGCCCTGAACGCCGATGTTTGCGAAATCTACTCCGACGTAGACGGCATCTATACCGCAGACCCTCGCGTTATCCCGGCCGCTCACAAGCTCGACTCAATCGACATCGAATCGATGTTGGAGTTGGCTGCTGCCGGCGCCAAGATTCTTCACATCCGTGCAGTTGAATACGCGCGCCGCCACCACGTGGATCTGCGCGTGCGTTCAACCTTTAGCACCGATCCAGGAACCATCGTTTATTCAACCAAGCCAGAAGGAGCCAGCATGGAAGAGCCAGTAGTTTCCGGTGTAGCAACCGACAAGGGCCAGGCCAAGATTATGGTCATTGGTATTCCGGACGTTCCAGGTAAAGCAGCTGAGGTATTCACCACTGTTGCCCAGGCGGGTGCAAACATCGACATGATCGTTCAGAACACACCAACTGGCTCAGACGTAGTCGACGCAGTTAGCGACATCGGCTTCACTCTGCCAAAGGGTGACCTGGCCAAGGTTGCTGCCGCGCTAGAGAACAACAAGGCAAAACTCGGTTTCCGTGTTGTTGAGGTAGACGACGAAATCGGCAAGCTGTCTGTTGTCGGTGCCGGCATGCGAACCCACTCGGGCGTTTCCGCAACCCTGTTCAAGGCGCTAGCCGACGCGGGTATCAACATCGAGATGATCTCCACCTCGGAAATCCGCATCTCGGTAATCACCAGCGACATCCAGCTAGACGACGCCGCCCGTGCCGTTCACACCGCATTTGGTTTGGACAGCGAAGTAGAAGCCGTTGTCTACGCAGGAACCGGTCGCTAAACTCGCAATACCCGTTTAGGTCGCAAACCTAACCCCAAAATCTTTGTCCGCCCCTTACCGTTGGGAGCAAATAAATGAGTCGTAAGCCAAACCTCGCCCTCGTTGGCGCAACCGGTGCAGTTGGCACCGTCATGATTGGCATAATCAACAGTCGCGAGAATATTTGGGGCGAAATTCGCCTTATCGCCAGTGCTCGTTCGGCTGGCAAGAAGATCACCGTTCACGGTCAAGAACTAACCGTGGTGGCACTTAGCCCAGAGGCGTTCGACGGCATGGATATTGCAATGTTCGACGTACCAGACGAGGTGTCTGAGGTTTGGGCACCAATCGCTGCCGAGCGTGGCGCGGTAGCAGTAGATAACTCCGGTGCCTTCCGTATGAACGACCAGGTACCTTTGGTGGTTCCAGAGGTAAACCCAGAGCAGGCTAAGAACCGACCACTTGGCATCATTAGCAACCCAAACTGCACCACCCTAACCATGATGGCCGCAATGGGTGCGCTGCACAGCAAGTGGACCCTAAAGGAACTTGTTGTCAGCAGCTACCAGGCTGTCTCGGGTGCGGGTGCAGCAGGCATCGATGAACTGGCCAGCGAGCTAGCCGTTGTGGGCCAGGACGCAACTCTTGGAACCAACACCAACGATGTCCGCTCTGCTTTGGCGGCTGCCGGAAACGACCTAAGCACCTCGCCTTGGGCACACCCGATTGCACTGAACGTGATTCCATTTGCCGGAAGTCTCAAAGCAGGCGGCCACAGCAGCGAAGAGATGAAGGTTCGCGACGAGTCTCGCAAGATCCTAGGAATTTCAGACCTAAAGGTTGCTGCCAGCTGTGTTCGCGTACCGGTTCAGGTGGCTCACTCGCTCACAGTGCACGCTACTTTCGCAAATGCCCTTACCCCAGATGAGGTTCGCGAAGTGCTGTCTGCTCAGCCAACCATCAAGGTAGTAGACGACCCAGCAAACAACCTTTACCCAACTCCAAACATGGTTGCCGGACAAGACCCAACATTCGTTGGCCGTATCCGCCAGTCGCTTGATTTCACTAACAGCATCGAACTTTTCGTAGTTGGAGACAACCTTCGCAAGGGTGCTGCTCTGAACACCTACGAAATTGCCGAACTGGTTGCCAAGGAGTTCTAAACCTTCGGGTTTATTCACAGTTTCAACATTGTTCAAACCCTGCACATCCTTTTCTAGGGTGTCGCAGGGTTTTGAACTTTCACAAGCGTTACCCTAAGTACATGCGGAAACTTGCGGCGATTGGGGTGGCGCTGGGTATCCTCCTGGCGGCCACTGGTTGTGTTGCAACCGACCCAACTGCTAGCGATTCACCAAGCGAAACCCAAAGCTTGCCGAGCATCGATCCATCGCTGATTCCAACGGCTGCGCCTGCTTCTGTCATTGATGTTCCAGCCGATAACTTCAAGACCACATATGGTGACTTCATCTTTAAGATTGGCCAAGGGCCAACCTGGTGCACCATTAGCCCAGACTTTGGTTACACCGTTTGTGAGCAAAGCGAAGTGGCAACCCAGTATGCACCGATTCAGGTTCCACTGAGCTGCCAGTACTCCTACGGTTATCAGGTTCGTCTCTGGGGTAAAAAGCCAGCAAAGGGTTCTTCCGCCGAGTTCCCTTGCAATGGTGGAGCATTCAGCGACCCGGCAAACGCTGGAACCCTGCTAGACGGCCAGCGCATTGTGGCCGACGGCTTTAGCTGCTTTGTTTCTGGTGTCACCGCTCGTTGCGACAACGAAGACGGCGCCTACATCGTGCTTGGGCCGCAGGCCTGGGCGATTGGCAACTAGCTCAACCCAAACTCGGCGAGCACCGCCAACTAGGCCTTTTTAGCCACCAAGGTCACGATGCGGACCTCTGGTCTGCAGGCAAATCTGACCGGCGCGAATATGGAATGGCCCAAGCCGGCACAGACATTTAGCCACAACTGATTTCCCCCACGCGACCAACTGCTGAGCCCTTTGGCCGCTTTTGTTGGCAGATCGCAGTTAGTCACAATCGCCCCATAACCCGGAATGCAAACCTGCCCACCGTGAGTGTGCCCGCCAAATAGCAGCGGCACCTGAGCATCGTTCATGGCATCGATGACCGCCAAATAAGGCGCGTGTGTCACGCCAATGAAAACCTGTGGCGCTTCCTGTTGTTCGAGTTTTGCCTTATTGCTGGCAATGCTGGCCAGGTCGGAGAGGCCGTCGTGAAAATCATCGATGCCCACAAAGCCGATTTTGGTGCCGTTCACCACTAACGATCCGCCGGAGTTGTTTAGGTTGAGCCAGCCCCAGTTTTCAAAGGCATTAGTGAGGGTTTTGGTATCTAGGCGAACCTGCGAGTGACGTTCCGAGGGAGCCGCCAGGTAACTGAAAGGATTGCGAGCCTTGGGTGCGTAGTAGTCGTTCGAGCCATTCACAAACACTCCTGGTTTTGCGCCCAGGTCACCTAGCGCTGCCAGGGTAGGCGAAATGGCGCGCGAGTGCCCAAGGTTATCGCCGGTGTCCACCACAAGGTCAACTTCTAGGGCTGCAAGACGGTGAATCCAGGCCAGCTTGCGTTTTTGCCAGGGTGCCAGGTGAAAATCGCTGATGTGCAGAACCCGAATCGGTTGGCTTCCAATTGGCAGGACATCGATGGTTTGTTCCTCATGGCGAATCACCCTGAGGTGGCGTTCGATCCCGATTCCCCAGATTGCCGCCAAAAGCCCAGCGCCTAACAGAATCAAGACCAGAGCCCAGAGCAAAGTCATGGTTGGCGCTATGGTCCCGAGCTAATGATTAGCAAAATGGCTCCGGCTCCGGCTGCTTGAGTGCCAGCCGGTGGATCGGTGCTAACCACGTTGCCCTTAGGCACAGTGGGGGAGTGAACAAAGAACTGACCCTGCGACGCCTGCGGTTCGGATACAGCCGAGAAACCAGCGTTCAACAGGATCGCCTTGGCATCGGCAACACTCTTACCCGACACGTCTGGCACTGCAGTCTGCCCACCTGCGCTTACGTAAATGACAACCTGCGAGCCGATCGGAATAACCTGACCTGCGCCTGGAACAGTCTTAGCCACGGTACCCGTAGGTTGCGCGGAGGCCACGGTCTTAACCGACACCTTGGCGTTCAGACCTGTGGCATTGACTGCCTGGGCTGCGGCATCCGGAGTTTGACCGCCCACGGCTGGAACCACAAGCATGGTTGCATCGATCATGGTCTGTGGCGGGTTTGGCATGGTTTTGGCAGGTGGGTAAAGTTTGTTTGCCGTTTGCATAATGGTGCGCCAGATATCGTGACGTACGGTGTTAGCGGCCTTGTGGTTCAACTGGAAACCAGAAAGCGACTTAGCCCCGGAGACGTTACCAACCCAAGTACTGGTGGCCACGGTGCTGCTGAAGCCGCTCATCCAGGTGTGAACGCCAGAGTCGGTGGTTCCGGTCTTTGCCGCAAGGAACGCGCCATCGCCGGTGTTTGAGGCACCCGCGGTGCCGCTCATTACCGCGTGCATGGCGTAGGTCATTCCGGCTGCCACGGTGGGGTCAACAGCCTGCGAACAGGTGCTGGTTGGAACGGTTAGATTTTGCTGAGACGCACGAATCACAACCTTGTCGATTGCGATTGGGGTGCAAAAGTTACCCGCGTTGCTGATACCGGCAAAGGCTGCGGCAATGCTTAGCGGAGCGATTTCATTTACACCCAGGATCGATGATGGGTAATAAATCAATTCGGTTCCATCTGCACGGTGAACGCCGAATCTAGCCGCCACATCGCGGATATCGCAGAGGTCAAGCTGGGAAGCCATGTCGGCGAAGGCCGTGTTAACAGACATCGATGTGGCCTTGACCACAGTGAGGTCTTCTGGTTCCTTGGTGATGTTGTTAGGAGTCCAGTCGCCTGCGATGGTGCCACACTTGGCGCTCCAGTCGCTGGCTTGCCAGGTTCTAACTCGCCCATCTACGTGGTCCATGAGGTGCTTACCCGCGATTAGCCAATCGGCAAGGGTGAATACCTTGTAGGTACTACCCACCTGGAAGCCGCTAGAACCACCGTAGGCCTTGTCGCTGGAATAGTTGACCGAGGTGTGGCCAGGGATGCCGCTTGAGGTTTGGTCGTAAATACGGTTTTCGGCCATGGCCAAAATGCGACCGGTGCCAACCTGAACCGAGACGCTTGCCGAACCAATTTGGCTCGGGTCGGTTGGGGGAACCCAGGTTTTCACGGTTTTGTCGGCAACTTTTTGAAGGTCGATATCCATGGTGGTGTAGATATCTAGTCCACCGCGCTTGAGGAGCTTCTCGCGATCGGCCTGGGTGGGTCCAAACTCGGGGCTGTTGCGGATTGTCCAAACAGCGTAGTCACAGAAAAATGCGGTGCTCTGGTTGGCTTCACAACCTGGAACCTGACTGGTTAGGTGCGTGACAATTGGCTCGGCTTTGGCCCGATCTGCCTGAGACTGAGAGATGTAACCTGCCTGAGCCATGTTGTCGATCACGTAGTCGCGGCGGTTTTTAGCTCGAACCAGGTTCTCTGGCACGTCTGGCTTGTAGTCGTTCGGGCTCTTGAGCATGGCAGCCAGCATGGCGGCCTGCGGAATACTTAGCTGCGAGGCGTGGGAATCAAAGTAGTACTGAGAAGCGGCTTCGATTCCGTTGATCTGGTTACCAAAGAACGACAGGTTCAGATAACCCGCAAGGATATCTTGCTTTGTGGAAACCTTCTCAAGCGCCAGCGCCAGACGAATCTCACGAATCTTGCGCCCGATACCTGCCAAACCGCCCACTGTTGCATCAGCGATGGCCTGCTTATCGCCGCTAATCGAAGCAGCCTCAACCAAAGAGTTCTTCACATATTGCATGGTGATTGTTGAACCACCCGGGCCGTTACCGCCCGAAGCCGCGCTGGTAATGGACGCTCGAATCAGCGAGATCCAGTCCACGCCGTCGTGCTGATAAAAACGAGGATCTTCGGTAGAGACCACCGCATCGATTACGTTTTTTGAAATCTGGTTGAACGGCACGCTGATGCGGTTCTCATCGTAGAAAGCCGCAACCTTTACCGGCTGACCATTCTGGATTGCATAGATGTTGGAGGCATCGCTGGCATTGACTGGCTTGATGTAATCCGGCAGGGTCTCAAACAGTGCCACACCCGTGCTGGCGGCGAATCCGCCCACGGTAAGACCAGGCGCCAATAGGGCGGTTCCCAAAATACCGGCGGCGGCGCTCAGACCAATAAGCCTCATGATATTGCCGAACTGGCCGGATCGTCTCTCGCGCATAGACTCTAGGTTAGCGAATATCACTGAAAGGGCGCTAAAGATGCAGAAGTGGGAGTACCTAACTACGCCGCTATTGATCCACAACACCACCGCAATCCTGAACAACTGGGGTTCGCAGGGCTGGGAACTGGTAAATGTGATGGTAAACCAAGAGGGTGGGCTTGTTGCCTACCTAAAGCGCCCGGTTCAGGGCTAGCCGATTCGGCACGTGCCTTTTCGGGTTTTTCAAGTTTTAGATTCAAGGAGTTTCAATTGAGCAAAATCGAAGCACGTCTGGCTGAACTGGGTTTCCCGCTGCCAGAGGTAACAAAGCCAGTGGCTGCCTACACGCCAGCCGTGGTAACCGGAAACCTGGTTTTCACCAGTGGACAGCTGCCATTTGTGAGTGGTGCACTGCCAACCACCGGCAAGGTGGGCACCGATGTAGGTCTTGTCGACCCGGCTGCCGCCAAGGACCTGGCGCGCCTTTGCGCACTGAACGCCCTGGCTGCGGCTAAATCTGTTATTGGAGACCTGGACCGCATCACCCGAATCGTTAAGGTGGTTGGCTTTGTTGCTTCGGTCCCTAGCTTCACTGGGCAACCAGGTGTAATCAACGGAGCCAGCGAGTTCCTGGGTGAGGTATTCGGCGAGGCCGGTGTTCACGCCCGCAGCGCGGTCGGCGTTCCGGTGTTGCCGCTGGACTCGGCCGTCGAGGTAGAAATCATCGCGGAATTTAAGTAACCCACTTAAACCAAAAAGCAGGTCTCCCGAAACCGGGGGACCTGCTTTTCTTTGCGCGAAACTAGTCGCCGGCTCCGGCTGCCAACTTGCCGGTGATAAGGCTCATTACGCCAACGTCGGCCAGGGTGGTGGTGTCGCCAATCTCACGGTGTTCTGCCACATCGCGAAGCAATCTGCGCATGATCTTGCCACTGCGAGTCTTTGGAAGTTCTGGAACCACCATGATTTGACGCGGCTTGGCAATGGCACCAATCTCCTTGGCAACGTGGTTACGAAGCACGTTATTCACGTTTTCATCGCTGCCGGCCTCGGCCACTTTGTCGGTTCGCAGAATCACAAACGCAACGGGGGACTGCCCGGTCAGGTCATCGGCTGCACCGACCACGGCCGCCTCGGCAACCCACTCGTGCGCTACCAAAGCAGACTCGAGCTCGGCGGTGCTCAGCCGGTGACCCGAGACATTCAGCACGTCATCAACGCGCCCCAGGACCCAGAGGTCTCCATCGTGGTCTAGTTTGGCTCCATCGCCGGCAAAGTAGCGGCTAGGGAAACGACTCCAGTAGCCCTCCTGATAGCGGTCTGGGTTCTGCCAAATTCCTCTAAGCATCGATGGCCAAGGCTCGGTGATAACCAAATACCCACCGTGGCCGGGCTCCAACTCTCGGCCGTCGTCGTTCACCACAGCCATCTCGATTCCAGGCAGGGCCAACTGTGCCGAACCCGGCTTTAGGTTGGTGAGTCCTGGCAGTGGGCTGATCATGATTGCGCCCGTCTCGGTTTGCCACCAGGTGTCCACAATTGGGCACTTGCCGCCACCGATCACATCGCGGTACCACATCCATGCTTCTGGGTTGATTGCTTCGCCCACCGAGCCAAGAACGCGCAGGCTGCTGAGGTCGAACGAATCCGGAACCTGACGGCCACCTTTCATGAAACTGCGAATGGCGGTTGGTGCGGTGTACAAGATGCTCACCTTGTACTTCTGGATAATCTCCCACCAGCGACCCGGGTGCGGGCTGTCTGGAGTACCTTCGTAAATGATTTGTGTTGCGCCGTTGGCCAACGGTCCGTAGACCACGTAGCTGTGGCCGGTGATCCAACCAACATCGGCGGTGCACCAATAGACGTCGGTCTCTGGGTGGAGGTCGAATACGTTGCGGTGGGTGTAGGCGGCTTGAGTGAGGTAGCCACCGCTGGTGTGCAAAATGCCCTTGGGTTTGCCGGTGGTTCCGCTGGTGTACAAGATGAACAGCGGGTTTTCGGCATCAAAACCTTTAGCCTCATGTTCGGCGCTCGCCTCAGCCATTGCGTCGTCCCAGGCGATGTCCAGCGTCTCGTTCCAAGCGGTTGGTTCTCCGGTTCTCTTGACCACTAAAACATTGGTCACCGATGGGCATTTTCCGTCTGCCAGGGCTTCGTCGACAGCTGGCTTTAGCGCGCTTGGCTTGCCGCGGCGGAATCCGCCATCTGCGGTAATAACAAGTTTGGCTTGGGCATCATCGATGCGGGTGTGTAGTGCCTCTGCGCTGAATCCGCCAAACACTACTGAGTGAATGGCGCCAAGGCGCGCCACCGCCAGCATGCTGATGACCGCTTCGGGAATCATCGGTAGGTAAATAGCCACCACATCGCCCTGACCAACGCCAAGGGCGCTTAGTGCGTTAGCTGCTTTTTTTACGGCGATGGTGAGTTCCGCGTAGGTGTAACTCTTGGTGTCACCTGGTTCGCCTTCAAAATGGATGGCGACTCGGTCGCCGCGGCCCTCCGCTACGTGGCGGTCTAGGCAGTTGTAGGCAACGTTCAGTTGGCCATCGTGGAACCAGCGGGCAAACGGGGCGTTGGTCCAATCGAGGACGTGACTAAATGGCTTGTGCCAGTGGAGGTGATTGGCCTGTTTGGCCCAAAAAGCCAGACGATCAGCTTTGGCTTCTTGGTAAATCCCAGGTTGAGCGATTGCTTGTTTGGTGAATTCTGGGCTTGCTGGAAACCGGCGATCCAGATTAGAGAAGTCGGCAGGTGTATCAATTTGAGGCATAACAAGTTCCTTCTACGTTGAAGTTAACTTCAAACTACCTGAATGTTTTGGACACGAACTAGTTTTGCTTGCCAAATGTATAACGAATGACTTAAGATTTACTTGTTGGATTCGTCCAACCAGCGTTATAGCGACTCCCCCCAGTCGCATAGCGCCGCCGGTAGGTTCTCCCCCCAGAACCTACCGGCACTTTACTTTCCACAGGTTTTTAGTTCTTGCGGTTGAGCGGATTGCGCGCTTTGGCAGAATGAAACTGTGAAGCAAACCGAAACCCCCAACGTCTCGCCGCAACTAAACGCGGCCATGGAATCGTTGCTGGCAATTTTGGCTAACCCGCAAACCACCGATGTCCTGGCAAACGGGCCGCAGGAGTGGTGGGTAGATAACGGTTCCGGTTTGGTTCTGGAGCCTGCGCTAAATACCTCCGCCTATGTCCTTGCTGAACTTGCCATATTTTTGGTGGAACTAGGAGAGAGGCATCTGGATCAGGCCGCCCCCATTTGCGATGTTGCTGTTGGTCTAAAGGAGCTACCGGTTCTGGAGGCTCTTGGAATTAATCGGCTTAGAGTTCACGCGGTACTTGAATCGGCAATCTCGCCACTCACTTTGCTGTCCATTCGGGTTCACCGCGCCAAAGTGCTCCACCTAGCAGATCTACACGCCTCGGGAATGTTAGACGACCTCAAACTTAGCCAGTTGCAAACCGTGCTGGCAGAACGTCAAAACTTTATTATTTCTGGGGCATCCGGCAGCGGTAAAACAACGTTGTTGCGTGCCATGTTGGCGGAAACCAGCCAGCTTAGAACCGTGGTGGTAGAGGACACCGCCGAACTTTTGCCAGTAGAGGGACATGTGGTGGGTTTGCAGGTAAGGCAAGCCAACACCGATGGCCAGGGCTTTATAAGCCTGGAGTCATTGGCGCAACAGGCATTGCGAATGAGACCAGATCGTTTGATCGTGGGCGAAGTTCGCGGACCCGAGATAGCCGTGCTGTTGAGGGCAATGAACACAGGACATTTGGGGTCGGCAGCCACGCTGCACGCAAATCAGGCCAGCGCAGTATTTGGCCGCATGCGTGCATTAGCGATGGAGGCCGGATTCACGGACCGATCATTCGAGTCCGCGGCTGCATTGGCGGTGCAAAAGGTAATTCACCTTTCTGGTACCGGCAGCAGTCGCAGGGTCGAATGGGTCGGTTCTTTTCAGTGGTAGCAGCGCAAGCAGATTTATTAAACGCTAAAGCCCAGCTGGCGGCTGGTTTTCCCAGGCATCGGGTCACTCGTTGGCTCCTTGCCAGAAGCGGCTCCTGGGATTCGATTTCGGTGGGGCAACTGCGCTGGCAAATCGAGGCCGCTAACGAACTCGGTAGCTCGCTCCAGCCTGTGCTCACGCAGTTGATAGATCAAGATCGGCGGGCTTTTGGGGCTGCCCAATCGGTCCAGCGCGCATTGCAGGTGCCAAAGCTCACCTCCAAGTTAATCGCGTTCATGCCCTGGATTGGCCTTGCTGTTTCACAATCCTTGGGTCTTTCACCACTGCGATTCTTGTTGTTCAGTCCTTGGGGTTGGGGACTACTTGCAATCAGTGCCGGGCTCCAGTTTGGTGCTAGCTATTTCTCCAGACGCACGCTGTCTGGGTTTACTAACTTTGCCATGCCCGATCCCGGCGCACCGCTGGAAGCCATGGCTTTAGCGCTTGATGCGGGAATTGGTTTTCGAAGGGCCCGTGCTTCGGTGCAAAAGCACTGCGGGCAAGCGGTTGAGCACCTGTTGGGCCTCGAACCTGGCGCAACTTTAGGTGCTCTCGACCGTTATGGACTCGGCGTTAGTCATCAGCTCAGGGCTCAAGCAGATTTACTGCGCCACAAGCAAAATCACGAACTGACCCTAAGGCTCGAAAAGCTGGGAGTGAAGCTCTTGGTGCCGCTCGCTGCCTTTTTATTGCCCCAATTTATGCTGCTCACCGTTGTGCCAATCGCTGTGAGTTCGATTCTGTTTTGACACTTCTATATGAAAGGAATAATCATGCAAAAAATAAAAATAAGGTTGCGTTCCAATCGAGGTGCCGCAACCGCCGAATACGTAGTGGCAACCATGGCGGCGGTTGGTTTTGCGGGCCTATTATTGGTGATCCTCAGAAGCGACGAAGTTAAACAACTGTTACTGGGCTTGGTAAAGAGTGCGCTCACCATTGCGCCTAACTAGTTGCCGGCTCGGTTCCAAGGATGTCAGGGAATCGGTCAAAGCCTGCCGTGGCACTTTTGTTGGCCAAAACGGTTCCGTCACCGCTGAACTTGTGCTTTTGCTTCCATCCATGGCTTTGCTTTTTGCGTTGCTGTCTTTGGTTGCCAGCCTGCAGGTGGCGAATCTCGAATTGGTTTCACAAGCAGGCCAGTTGGCCAGGGCCTATGCCATTGGGCAATCGCCCAAAGAGGTGGCGGCTTTGGCTGAACAAATGCAACTGCAGTTGCGATTTCAGTCCAAGGCAGACTGGTTGTGTGTGACTGCAACTCGATTGGTTAGAACCTGGTTTGTGCCCAGCCTGCCCCTTGCCCAGACTCAATGTGCTCTCCCAATAGGGGTTTAGCAATGATGTCGTCATCTAAAGGTTCAGGAACAGTTTTGGTACTAACCCTGTTTCTAAGTGCGATTGGCTTTACCAGCGTGGTGAGTTTTGTAGGCACTTTGCTGGTCAAGCAGGCTCAATTGCAATCCGAAACCGATTCGGCAGCAGTCGCAGCGAACCAAGCATTGCGGGGTTTGAACACGGGTTTTCCGTGTCAGATTGCGAAGCAATTTCTTCAACAGGATATGTCTGCCTTGCGAACATGCCTTAGCGTGGGTGAAAGAACAAGGGTTATTGCTACCAACCAACTGGGGGGTATAGTTCTAACCGCAGAGGCTTGGGCGCAACCGCAACCCTAGCTGCAACAAACATAGGAGCACCATTTGGCATCAAAACTAGTAATCGTTGAGTCGCCGGCTAAGGCCAAAACGATTTCTAAGTACCTGGGACCAGACTTCGAAGTCTTGGCCTCGGTTGGTCACATTCGTGACTTGATTGATCCAAAAGATTTGCCTGCAGACAAGAAAAAGGGTTCTCTGGGCAAGTTTTCCATCGATGTTGAAAACGACTTTGAGCCTTATTACGCAATCTCAGCCGGCAAGTCCAAGACTGTTTCGGACCTCAAAAAAGCCATGGCTGGCGCTCAGGAGCTCTATCTAGCTACCGATGAAGACCGCGAAGGTGAAGCCATTGCGTGGCACCTGTTGCAGGTTCTAAAGCCAAAGATTCCGGTAAAGCGCATGGTTTTCCACGAGATCACCAAAGATGCGATCCAGAAAGCGGTTGAGAACACCCGTGCCCTAGACGAAAATCTAGTTCAGGCGCAGGAAACTCGCCGAGT
This sequence comes from Microbacteriaceae bacterium, assembly GCA_947373155.1. GTDB lineage: Bacteria > Actinomycetota > Actinomycetes > Actinomycetales > Microbacteriaceae > Rhodoluna. The sequence goes on from CANBWO010000015.1 coordinate 13,174, forward strand.
GGTAGACCGTCTATACGGCTATGAGGTTTCACCTATTCTTTGGCGCAAAATCAACCGCGGCCTCAGCGCCGGTAGAGTGCAGAGCCCAGCCACCCGTTTGGTGGTTGAGCGTGAGCGCGAACGTATGGCTTTTGTGAGCGCCAGCTACTTCGATGTAAAGGCGATTTTGTCTACCGGTGAAGCCGGTCAACCAGATTTTGAAGCCAAACTAACCCTGCTCGGTGGCAAGAAGATTGCCACCGGTGAATCATTCAACGATGCCGGTCAGCTCAAAACCGAGGTAATCGTTCTGGATGAGGCAAACGCGGTGGCGATTGCAGCTGCGGTGCAGGATTCAAGCGCGGTCATCAAGGTCACCGATGTAGAGGCCAAGCCCAGCATTCGTCGACCGGCCGCACCTTTCACTACCTCCACCCTGCAGCAGGAGGCCAGCCGCAAGTTGCGCATGAGTGCCAAGCAAACCATGGACACCGCTCAGCAGCTTTATCAAGACGGTTACATCACATACATGCGAACCGACTCACCAACGCTTTCCACCCAGGCAATCAATGCTGCTCGCAGCCAGGCCAAGGCCATGTTCGGCAACGAATTCGTACCTGAGAAGCCTCGTGTTTACACGGGCAAGAACAAGAACGCTCAGGAAGCCCACGAGGCAATCCGCCCAGCTGGCGATTACTTCCGCACTCCTTCGGAACTAAAGGGCCTATTGCTTGGTCGTTCCGCAGACCTCTACGAATTGATTTGGAAACGTACCGTAGCGAGCCAAATGGAGGACGCGCGAGTGTCCACCACAACCGCAAAGATTACGGTTGCCCCGCTAAACGGGACCCATTTTGCCGATGCCGAATTCAGCGCATCTGGAACAGTGGTTGTGTTCCGCGGTTTCTTGGCAGCCTATGAGGAGAGCCAGGACGAAAGCAGAAGCGACGAAGCCGAAAAACCTGAGAAGAAACTGCCAACGCTGAACGTGGGCCAGGGGCTATCAACTGTTGAGGTTATCGCTAAGGACCACCAGACTCTTCCTCCTCCTCGATACACCGAGGCATCGCTGGTTAAGGCTCTTGAAGAAGATGGCATCGGCCGCCCTTCAACCTACGCTTCGATCATGAGCAACATCACCAGCAAGGGATACGTGACCAAACGTGGCCAGGCGCTGGTTCCAGAGTGGATCGCTTTTACCGTGACTCGCTTCTTGGAAGAGAACTTCGGAACTCTGGTTGACTATGACTTCACCGCACAGATGGAAGAAGATCTAGACCAGATTGCCGATGGCAAACTTGACCGCAGCAAGTGGCTTGACCAGTTCTACTTTGGTACCGATAACGGAGTGGGCCTCACCAAGATTGTTGAGGGATTGGGAGACCAGGACCCGAGAGCAATCAACTCTTTCGCCCTAAGCAATGGGGTTACTCTTCGAACTGGCAAATACGGACCATATCTTGAACTGGCTCTTGAGCCGGGTGCCGAAGGCGCAGATGAAAATGGTCGTCGAGTTGTAAATATCCCCGATGAACTGGCCCCCGACGAATTGACCGCCACCAAGGTTCAGGAGCTGATTGACGCACCGGTTGTGACCGACCGCGTTCTTGGCGTAGACCCTGAAACTGGCTTCGATATTCTATTCAAGGATGGCCGCTACGGACCATACGTGACTTTGGAAGACCCAAAAGCCGACAAGGTAAAGACCGCATCGCTGTTCAAAACCATGAGCCCAGCCACCATAACTCTGGAAGAAGCAGTTCGGTTGCTGTCTTTGCCACGTGTTGTGGGCGAGGATCCAGAGACCAAGGCTGTCATCACCGCTCAGAATGGCAAGTTTGGTCCGTACCTAAAAAAGGGTATCGACAGCCGAAGCCTCACCGCCGAGGAACAGATTTTCGACATCACCTTGGAGCAGGCGCTGGAAATCTACGCCTTGCCAAAGTACGGTGCAAAAAAGGCGGCGGCAGGTCCGCTCAAGGAGTTTGGGGAAGACCCGGCCAGCGGTGGTGCTGTTCAGGCAAAAACCGGTCAGTTTGGCGCTTATGTTACCGATGGCTTTGTCAACGCGACCATTCCAAAGGATGAGCCGATCGACGAAATCAGCAATGACCGAGCCTATGAACTTTTGGCGATTCGCAGGGAAAAGCTAGGTCTTGAACCTGGCGTTGCACCAGCCAAGGTGAGCAAAGCCGGAGCCAAAAAGGCCGCACCTTCTAGAACCGTAAAACGCGGCGCGACTCGCAAAACTAAGTAACGCCGGGAAGCAAAATGACTGGTCTTTTCATTACCTTTGAAGGCATCGATGGCGTGGGTAAGTCCACCCAAGCCGACCTGCTAGAAAAGTACCTGGTGGCTATTGGCCATGAGGTGGTTCGCACTCTCGAGCCCGGTGGAACTGACCTTGGGCACGACATTCGTCAGCTACTTTTGCACCGAAAGGGCCACGTGGCTCCGCGGGCAGAGGCGCTGCTGTATGCGGCGGACCGGGCTCATCACGTGGCAACCAAAATCCGACCGGCACTTGCCGAGGGCAAGGTAGTTATATCAGACAGATACCTTGATTCATCGGTTGCGTATCAGGGTGCCGGACGCGCCCTAACCGAAGCAGATGTTCGCCAGATTTCTATTTGGGCAGTGGAGGGTCTGCTGCCAAAGCTCACGGTTTTGCTGGATCTAGATGCTGCCAGCGCTAGGTCTCGCCGCAACAATACAGGCCAGGACCCAGACCGATTAGAGCGAGAGAAAATCGAGTTCTTCGAAGCTACCCGTCAGGCGTTTTTGGCCATGGCCTCTGCCGAACCAGAGCGCTTTTTGGTGGTCGATGCCAACCAGTCCGTTGAACATATGCAGGCCCAGATTCGTGCCCGCGTAAATACTCTGCTTGGATAAAACCATGACCCAACCGCAGCCAGTCTGGCACGAGTTAGCTGGCCAGCCCGAAGCGGTTGCCCAGCTTGAACTGGCTGTCAAAAACCGTGACCGCGGCGTTCATCACGCTTGGCTGTTCACCGGGCCGCCCGGGTCTGGCCGAAGCAACTTGGCATTTGCTTTCGCCGCCGCTTTGCTGTGTGAATCCGGCGGTTGCGCGGAATGCAAGATTTGCCGCATGGTGGCCAGCGGCACCCACCCAGATGTCACCGTGCTGAGTACCGAAAGAGTGCAGATTTCTATCGAGGAAGTTCGCGCTCTGGTAACAAACAGCTACCTGGGCTCATCGGTGGGTAAGTACCGAATCATGGTGATCGAAGATGCCGACCGCATGGCGGAGCGAAGCTCCAACGTGCTGCTTAAGGCTCTTGAAGAACCACCTGCCAACACCATTTGGATGCTGTGCGCGCCATCGGAGGCAGACATGCTGCCAACTATTCGATCTCGCGTTCGTCGGGTAGCGCTAAAAGTGCCGAGCGTAGGTGCAGTTGCTCAGCTTTTGATCGACCGCGACGGCATCGAAGCAAAGTTGGCACATCAGGTGGCGGCCGAATCGCAGAGCCACATCGGCATGGCGCTTCGGTTGGCAACTAGTAGCGATGCCCGCAGTCGCAGACGCGAGACCCTGAACTCCGCACTGAACATTCGAGGCGTTTCCAGCGCCATGTTTGCGGCTGATCAATGGCTGGATATTGCCAAAAAAGATGCCGACGCATTGACTGTTTTGCGCGATGCCGAGGAACGTGAGCAACTACTTGGCACCATGGGTCTCAAGGTTGGCGATGTAATTCCACCTGGCCTCAGAAGCGAATTCAAGCAGCTGGAGGAAGCGCAGAAACGTCGCGCCACCAGAAGCCTGCGCGATGGAATCGATCGCATTTTGGTTGACTTATTGTCTTTGTACCGTGACATCCTCACCCTTCAACTAGGAGCCGGTGTGCCTTTGGTGAATGCCGAACTCCAAGCCGGAATCGCGGATCAGGCACAGGCCACCACCTCTGCCCAAACCTTAGAAAAGCTTGAGAGCATTGCCACTGCGCGGGCGCGCATCGATGCCAATGTGCGAGACTTACTAACACTTGAAGCACTAGCTGTAACCCTGCGCCGAACCGATTAGGAGTAACCTTGCCGATCAATAATGTGTTGACCAAACTTGGCGTCAAACGAGTCGTTTCGGCATCGGTAGCTATTGTGGTGGCTGCTTCCACGGCGGTAATTGCCCCCATGATGGTTTCGGCTGCCAAAGGTGCAACCATGAACAGCACCGGCGATTACCTCAAGCAGCAGGTGGCTTGGAATAGCTGCGGAACAGATTTGTATTGCGGCACGGTGCTGGTTCCGATGGATTGGAATAACCTAAACACCAAACCGATTTCGCTCGCTGTTATTTACCACCGTGCTAGCGCCGCAAAGCCGCTGGGCTCGGTGATTTTTAATCCTGGTGGCCCTGGTTCTTCGGGTTTTGATTTCATTAAAGACAGCATCACAGACCTAGCTACCAGCCGCTTGAAGCAGAACTACAACTTGGTTGGCTTCGACCCGCGCGGGGTTCAACACAGCAGTGCAATTAAGTGTGTTTCGCCATCACAGCTAGACACATACATCTATGGCGACAGCGGTTTCCCGCTGGGTTCCGCCAAGGATCTAGCCTTCACCAAGGCGGCTATCGCAAAGTTCAGCGCCGCCTGCGCCAAATCCACCGGACCACTTTTGGGGCACGTAGACACCATCAATGCGGCCAAAGATCTAGACGTACTGCGAGCCGTGATGGGCGATTCCAAGCTCAATTACCTCGGCTACAGCTATGGAACCTTCTTGGGCGCCACCTACGCCGCGCTATTCCCAACCAAGGTGGGACGCATGGTGCTAGATGGCGCAATCGACCCGACCGTGTCGGATAACGTGCAGAGTATCAATCAGCTCAAGGGATTCGATCTGGCGCTGAATGACTATCTGGTGGATTGCCTCGCTAAGTCCGGTTGCCCATTCAGCGGTTCGGTAAGCAGCGCTTTGGCCACCATCAAGAACTTCTTGCTCGGGCTGGAGACCAAGCCGCTGACCAGCACCGACAACGGTCGCAAGGTTGGCGTGTGGATGGCTACATCGGGTATTTACATGTCTCTGTATTCGAACACCTATTGGCCTTACCTGACTCAGGCATTCAACTCGGCTTTCAAGGGCGATGGCACCACGTTGCTAAGACTTGCCGATTTCTATAACGACCGCAACCAAGACGGAACCTACAACTCCAACCAGACCGAAGCCAACATTGCCATTAACTGCCTTGATTCGCGTCAGTCCTCCAAGATGGCCGACATGCAAAAGCAGAACAAGCTGCTGTTGGCTGCCAGCCCAACCTTTGGTCGCTACTGGCAGTTCGGCGGGCTCGCTTGTGCCAGCTGGAAATACCCTGTGGTCAAATCGCTAAAGAGTTACTCGGCTAAGGGTTCGCCAACCATCATGGTTGTTGGAACCACGGGAGATCCAGCTACGCCTTATCAACAGGCGGTTTCTCTGGCTCACAAGGTTTTGTCTAAGGGATACCTAGTGACGTTCAAGGGCGAGGGGCACACTGCCTACGGTCGCAGCAATAACTGCGTGAACAATGCCGTAGACGACTTCTTTATCAGTGGAACATTGGCCGCCACCGAACCAATGTGCTAGCTGAGCAGCGCCACCGCTAGCAGCACAAAGATCACGGTGAAAACCGCCGGGGTCACATACTGAACCACAAAAAGGTACTTAGCATTGCGCTGGATTCCTGCAACTACCACACCCTTTGCGCCGGCCTTTTTCAGTGCGGCAGCGGCATCCTTGGCTTCGCTGGCCGCCGAATACTGAGCTAAAGCTCCCAAAATGCCAGAAGCCAGCAGAATGAACAAGGCCGCAACCTTGACCACACCATTGCTCGAAGTTAGACCAAACTGACAAAGCGCAACGGTGGTGATTAGCAAACCGGTTGGTGCCAGCTGCGAAATGACAATGCGATTCCAGTTGGTCTGCCAAAGCTGGATTAGTTGCTGCTCGTTCATGGTTATCCTTTATGGTCGTTCGGCACTCCGAAAAGATTAAATCTGCTCCTAACTCTAAGGCTCAACCAATTGCCCAACAATGCATTTCAAGAAGCCATGTCGGTCCGATTTCGCAGGCTCCTGTCCCAGGATCCAAAAGGAATCCCACCTTGGCTCGAGGCAGTTGCTGCTGGCGACGAACCAGGCCTGTACCTTCCGAGTGATGCTCCCTGGGTGGTTCATGCGGACTTTGGAACTCTGGTCGGGGGCATCCGTGCGCTTCTGATGCAGGCACTTCACCCCGGAACCCTTAGGGGTGTGGCCCAGCACTCGCGCTACAAAGAAGACCCGCTGGGCAGACTTGCCGGAACCATCCGTTGGCTCACGGTAACCACTTTTGGCTCGCACACCGCAGTTGCCAATGAAGCCTCCCGAGTGAACCGGCTGCACACTAAGGTAACCGGAAGCTATCAGGTGACCCCTGAGGTTACCCGCGACTACAAGGCGGCAGACCCAGACCTACTGCTGTGGGTTCACATTGCCTTTATGGACAGCTTTCTTACCTGCCATCAGATGTATGCTTGGAGACCGATTCCCGGTGGCGCCGACAACTACATTGCCCAGTGGTCAAAATCGGTTGAGCCGTTGGGGCTTACCGGTGTGCCAATGAACAAGGCCGCGCTAGTTGAGACCATCGATGAATACCTGACCCGCGGTTTGTTGCGAGTGGATGATTCCACCCGTGATGTGGTCAAGTTCATCCAGTACCCACCGCTGCCCGGCGTTTCCAAGTACGTTTATCGCCTACTGTTCCAGGCAGCAGTTTTGTCTTTGGAACCGGAGTTCCGTTTCATGCTTGGCCTCAAAGCAGCACCACGCTGGCTGATTCAGCCAACCACCCGATTTGTGTTGCGTACCATTCGCTTCCTAATCGGACCCGAGTCGGCGATCGAAGACAGCGCGGTTGCGCGTCTAAAGCGGATCGGCGTTTTAGCTAACTAGCGGTGCGGTAAGTGCGTTGCGCCGGAGTATCTCGGTGAAGCGCTCGCCCATCAGTTGGTAGCCCTCGGCATTTGGGTGAAGGCCGTCGGGCAGCAGGTGGTCATCGGCTTGGCTAAACAGCTCGAGCCCGCTCAGGTAATCCAGGTTTGGGTCTTGGCGTCGCTCCACTATTCCAGCCAGCAACTCTCGGATCGTTACCAGGTTGAGTTCGCCGGTCCAGTCCAAACCGTTTCCCTTGGAACCAAGAATCTTTCCATCGATGCCCCGCAGAGTTGGTCCCGGGTTCTGTTCATGGGCGCTACAAAAAATAGGCGATATAACCACGATGGGCGTGCTTGGGTGTTTGCTGCGGATCTCATCTAGGAACGAATGAACTGCCGGCACAAAGACCCGCTTGGTTAGGTGACCACCGTTGACGGTGTTGATTCCCACTTTTAGGGTGATCAGGTCTGCGGGTAGGTCCGCAATCACGCGAGCGGCAAAGTACTCCAGATTGGCGGAGCCGGCCAAGCCTAGGTTGAAGAGGTCCAGGTTGAGCTTTCGGGCAGCCACCACCGACCAAACTCCAATTGGTTCGGTTGCCTCCATGCAGTGGCTGATCGACGAACCGTAATGAACCCAGCGCTTTTGTGCCTGGGGCGCAGGGGCAAGCGGGGCATTGGCGGTCAAGTCCAGAATCTCTAGAAAACTATTGTGCGGAAGCCAAATATCCACCAGCCTGGGCTGATCGGTCTCGGGCAGTTCAAAAACAGCCATCGATGGCCCGCCCTTGCGCAACTTAAAGTTGCCGGTGGCATCCCAAACCTTGATGTCGCCTTCGTTAGAAGTAAACGTCTGGGCAAAATCGCCGGCGGTTAGGATGACCGTGCTGGGATTCAGTGAACCATGTTCACCGGAATCTCTGGTGGTGTGAAAAGCGAACTCGATTCGAGTGGCCGCAGTGCACAGAGCCAGGCGTGCACCGCTGGCTTGGTTGGCAACCTGCTGAGTGAGTTGATCGCAGTCGTGATATTTGGCGGTCCAGTGGGGAAGCCGATGCGGAGCCAAACCGTATTCGCCCAAACTGAATTCCGCGATGCCTCGAATGGCTTGTTCGATCAACGATTTGGTTTCTGGCTTCATGAGCCAAATCTAGTGGAGCCACCTACCAGAATTGAACTGGTGACCTGCTCTTTACGAGGGAGCTGCTCTACCGACTGAGCTAAGGTGGCCGGCCGCTAGAAGACTTATGGGGCAAGACCACATTACCTTCTAACGGTTGATACTCGATAACAATATCACAGCGCTTGTTTCAAGCTTTCTCTCGAAGTTTCTTGCTGTCGCGTGGAAAGTGCTTAAGTATTGCTTAACGTGAGCGCCAGGGAGGTCGTTCACCCTTCTAGGTGCTTAACGAGTAACCGCCGTATTGCGAGCTGCCGTAGCTCGTTAGTGTTAGCGGGTGTTCCACCTGCAATTCGATTCAAGACAAACTCACTCGGCATTTGCTCAAGAACTACGTTTTCCAACCTGCTCGGGTTAGAGGCTCTAGCTGCAAAAATCCTACTGGTATCCAGCGCCCTGAAACTATCAATGGAAATCGTGGATGTACCTGCATCTCCGTAAATGAGTCGATCAAACTGCTTGTTGCCTGACCAGTGTTGTCGGATTCGCTGCTTTAGACCACCTGCTCCAGTAGCCAGGCCTACATAAACCTGTTTGTAGCCATCAAGAACCATAATGTAGAGGTAACTGCCTCTAGACCATTGATTTAAGTCTGTCACCTCTCTCAAGCCGGGGTTCAGAGATAAGACATTTAGGATTGCCGCCTCGAAGGCAACCTCGTCCAGCGCCTCAAATCGAGCTATGTTCAAATCAAAATTCTCGAGAGCTGCCTTTCGTTGCCGCTCACACCATTCATCCGTGTAAATGCGGTGTTCAGAATCTTCAAACCACTTGGCCTCGCGTTCCCAGCGCTCTAAATTTTGCTCCTTGAGGCTAGTAACTGACGCTACCTTGTTAATCGTGGCGTAAGTCGCCCGGTTAAGTCGAAGGCCATACTTTGCCCCCTGGCGCACTTCTAGCCCGAAATGCGTCTGCCGCACTTTCGTAGCGCTCGCCGATTCCGATTTGGGCACAAGAACGCTACTTGTTTCCCGTAGCGCGGTTGTGCGTCTTGCAGAGCATTTCGCAGTTGCTCAACGAAGTCGCCCTGCCCTTGCTCCACGCTTCAACATGATCTGCATTCATTACGGCTAGCGTCCAAATCTTCGTTTTGTTTGCATCGTTTCCGATGGCGCAGTGGTGGCAATTCGACTGCCCTGATTGTGGAGCTTCGGCAGTTTGCTTTGCGTAAACCGACTTCGTGATTGCGTCATCGAATACTCGAACCTCAAGAAGCTTTGTCTCTCGCTCGCCGCCCATTAAGTATTTCCAGATACCTTATCGGTTCTCGATGAACGCATCTGAATTGATCTTTTGCATATTATCTTTTACCACCGGTAGTATTCGAACAAAATAGTGTGGGTTTTATGGGGGTAAAAAATGAATAAAAGTTTGGGCGCTTTCGTGCTCGTTGCATTGACGTTATTCGTCACGACACTGACTCCAAGTCAAATTGCTAACGCTGTTGCCGGCGACACTTCTGGCCCAATAGTCTTATCTTCGAGCATGAGTAAGTCCACCGTTGAGGTAGGAACTACAAGTGACACGTTCGATTTGACGCTGCACATAACGGACGAATCTGGGTTCGGTTCAGGATCAATGTCATGCATTCTTCCTGGCGGAAGTACTGAAATATATTCAAATCTTGGTTATAGTCCGGTCGACGGTTGGTATTCATTGGGACCCCAAGGATCTTCGCTCAAAAGTGCCTCAGGAAATCAACAAGACGCAGTGATAACTATCGAGGTGCAGGCAAACTATGGCATCTACCCTGGAACTCTCGACTGCTACTTATGGTCATATGATTCCCCCTTCGGCAATCAGGGTTTTTCTAGGCTCGGTCAAATTACCGTGACCCGAACTGGAACTGGGTACGACGATTTGCCACCAGTTCTTGAATCGTATTCTTACTCCAAAACCAAAGCCGAAATTGGTTCATCCAATGACAAAATCACCGTTTCGTTCCGTGTGACTGACCAGACAGGTTTTGACAGGGGGCAGTTCACTTGTCTAAACAGTGTCACGAACAGTTTGGTTTCTTTCACCCAAATATATGCTCCACTTCAAACCGCATATGAATCCAGCACACGCTTGAACTGGTCGGCGAATGACCTAAACGGCAACTACTGGACTCCAGAAGTTACAGGGACAAATCAAGATGCAACGCTTTCCCTTGGGATAAATATTTCATTCGGCATTTCACCAGGGACAATTAAGTGCTCCTTGTTAGCCTCGGACCGTCTAGAACATATTGGGAATTCTCCGGTGGGCACGTTCCGCATTTATAACACACCTCCAGGTCAACCATCTCAACCACTCAACTTCAATGCCTCTAAAGTGGCCACAACAGACGCAACACTAAACTGGGATTCGCCAAGTTCTCTAGGTACGCCGACTCTTTCTGGCTACGAATTGCAGTCTTCAACTGATGGAACCTCATGGACCGATGCTCTTAGCGGCGTAACCGACAAAAACTCAGTCATTGTTTCAAACCTGCTACCTGATACTGATTACTGGTTTAGGGTTCGTGGCGACAACGGAGGTGTTTACGACACAGACACCTCCGACATGGACCTGAATTGGGCAAGCGTCAAACTGCACACCAACCCACCCAGCAAACCAAATCAGCCAACTGATTTACTAACTACTGGCGTCGAATCAACAGGATTTAGCTTGGATTGGACCGCACCAGCGAACAATGTTGGCTCTGGGACGACCGACTACAGTGTTGAAGCTTCTGTTGACAACGGGACAACTTGGGTAAGTCTAAAGAATAGCGCCTCAACAGCCACACACTTGGCTTTCACAGGAGCATCACCAGGAACGTCCTATCTCTTGAGAATTGCAGCTGTGAACTCTCTCGGAACAAGTGAGTATCTCACTGGTTCTGTTACGACAAGCAGCGTGCAACCCGATGCACCACAGAACCTCCGTTACCTAAATCTCACCGGGACATCACTGTCATTGGAGTGGGATTCGCCTAAAAGTAATGGCGGCTCATCGATCAAAGATTACGTAGTTGAGTACTCAAGCAATGGCGGAACAGCGTGGATCAGTATTCCCCACACTCCTTCCACATACCAACAGTTCTCTGTAACAAATCTGTCGAAGAATTCAACTTATAACTTTAGGGTTTCCGCTACTAACGAAGTGGGCACGAGCGCACCGTCAAACATACTTTCTGCTACGACTCCCATTACGCTGCCAGGTATCCCAACAAGCCCAGTCTTTAGCAAGATCACGAGCTCCAGCGTAGTCATTTCATGGCAGGCTCCTTTAGATGATGGCGGAGCAAGCATCTCAGACTACAAAGTCGAGCTCTCAAACGACGCTGGAACAACTTGGACCGAAATAACACACTCTCCCTCAACCACCACGTCAACTTCTGTAAACGGATTAAAGCCGGGCGTGCAGTATTTAGTCCGAATTTCAGCTAAAAACGCCTTTGGGTATGGAACTTCCCTGCCTGGTACATTTAGGAGTTTGAATGGTGTACCGCAAAATCCAACAATGTTATTACCCAACATCGTCACCGCAACATCAGTGACACTCAACTGGACCTTACCGTTCAATGGCGGTTCCTCCATAACCGACTACAAAGTTGAAATCTCCAGCAATTGTTCAACTTACTCAACTCTTAAACGCAGTGCCTCAACGGCCCAAACATATAACGTGACGGGTCTGTCAGCGGGAACCAAGTATTGCTTCAGAGTTTCTGCAGTAAATGTTCTTGGGGCAGGCCCCACGTCAAATCCAATCAGCCAGGTAACCGTCGGCAACGCGCCATCTGCCCCAACTGGCCTCTCAGCAAAGTACATAAAGTCATCGGGCTTTACGCTGGTCTGGTCTGCAGCCAAGGTCACTTCTGGGAGCGCGGTCAGAGACTATGTGGTGGAATACTCAAAAGACAATGGTGCGACCTGGACAGTATTCACAAAACAAGTCTCCACATCAACATCATTAGAGATAAGTGGACTAAAAACCAAAACCACATACTTGTACAGAGTCAAAGCAATTAACGATGTCGGGACATCTTTGCCTTCGGCAAATTTGAAGATCCTTACGACTTAAAGAAGGAAAACGAACCTCATTTCGGAACTGAGCCGAGTTTGATCAAGCGACTGCCCAATTAGGCGGTTGAACGCCAATAGAACACGGATTTATGCTCACTCGAAGCTCTCGATTAGGACTCCGTATCGAACTTAATCAGGATTCGAAAATTTAGATTCGCAAGCGGAAACCCCGTAGGTTAATGAGTGGGAGTTTAGGCTAAATCCATGACCTCGAGAATCACGATTCCACAAACCGACCTAAACGTTTTCCCACTTTGTCTGGGCGGCAATGTTTTCGGCTGGAGTGCCAACAAAGAGCAGTCGTTTGAAGTTCTGGACGCGTTTGTAGCTGCCGGCGGAAACTTTATTGACACCGCAGATGTTTACAGCGAGTGGGTGCCGGGGAATTCCGGTGGCGAATCCGAGACCATATTGGGCGAATGGATGGCCGCCCGTGGAAATCGCGCCAGCCTCGTTATCGCCACCAAGGTATCGATGTTGAGCACTCGGCCAGGTCTTTCGGCAAGCAATATTCTGGCGGCCTGCGATGACTCCTTGCGCCGCCTGCAGACCGACTACATCGATCTGTATTACGCACACAAAGACGACCCATCGGTGCCCCTGGAAGAAACCCTGGGTGCATTCGACCAACTAATCAAAGCGGGCAAGGTTCGTTTCATTGGCGCTAGCCAGCACAGCGGTGCCCGGTTGACCGAGGCCCTTGCAGTGAGTGAAGCTAATGGTTACGCCAAGTATTCGGTGCTGCAGAACGAATACAACCTCATGGAACGCAGCGCGTTTGAAGCGGATTCGGCTGGGGTTCTGAAGGCTAACGGTATGCAGGGGCTTCCGTTTTTCTCGCTGGCTCGTGGATTCCTGAGCGGCAAATACCAGCCCGGCGTGGAGATTGATTCGGTTAGAGCTGGCGGAGTGGAAGGCTACAAGACCGAACGCGGTTGGGCGATTGTGGCTGCCATCAGCAAGATTGCAGAAGATCGCAAAGTAAGCCCATCGGCTGTTTCGCTGGCTTGGCTCAGGGCCCAGTCCACCGTGGCCGCACCGATTGCAAGTGCCAGAACCCTGGAACAAGTTGCAGAGATCATGCAGGTGCTTGAACTTAGCCCGGAGGAATTTGCTCTGCTTTCGAGCCTCTAACCCTGTTGCCAAAGGCCTCTAAGCCTTAGGTCAACAACCTCTTAGTCTTTTGAGTTTTAGGTAGTCGAGTAGCGGAGGGAACCAGTGCCCAAAGTATTGCACCCGCATCAATGACCTCTTGGCTGATTGCGGCGGTTGTGGCATTCAAGACTCCAACAGAACCCAGCACCATTGCAACAATTGCCAGCCCCATGCCAACTCCGGCAGCCTGAAGCGCGCGGGCTCTTGAACCTTGCGCGATATCCACCGCAACCGCAAGGTGGGTGATTGAGTCCTCGATAATCACCACGTCTGCGGCTTCGCTGGCGGCTGTGGCACCGCGTGCGCCCATGGCAACGCCAACTCCGGCAGCTGCCAACGCGGGGGCGTCGTTGATTCCATCTCCTACGGCAACCACGGTTCCGGTGGTTCGCTCTTGCTCCGCGCGTAAGAGCAGCAATTTTTGCTCGGGTGAGCACTCGGCGTAAAAATCGTCTACGCCAACTTCATTTGCTACATCCTCCACCGTGCTTCGGCGATCGCCCGACACCAAAATCATTCGCTCAACCCCCAATTTCCTAAGCGCATCGATGGTGGCCTTAGATTCTTGTCGAACCGGGTCGTCTAGCCCAAAGATTCCCGCCAAAACACCATCGATGTTCACGGCAACTAATAGTGAGTGATTGAGCTTGGCCCACTGGGGCAGTGGTTCAAGCGGTTGACCCACCGATACCGATTGGCCGGCAACCGTTCCAACTAGCCCAACTCCGTGTGTTTCTAAAACGTTGGTAGCGCGAGAAAGCACCGCGCCTACTTCAAGAGCCTTGGAAACTATGGCCTGGGCAACAACATGAGGGCTGTCTTGTTCTAGTGATCCGGCAGCGGTCAAAACCTGTTCAAGTTCAAAACCTGGGCCAAGTGCAATCTCTGAAATTGCTGGCCCGCCGTGAGTTAGCGTGCCGGTTTTGTCCAGCAAAATCGTCTTGGTTCTTGCCAGCAGCTCAAGCGCGGCACCGCCTTTTATGATTGCTCCTCGGCTGGCAGCCTTGCTCATTCCCGCGATGATGGCCACCGGCACCGCCAAAATCAGTGGGCACGGAGTTGCCGCCACAATCACGGCAACCGCATTGTGGTAATCCCGAGTGATCAACAATGTGGCAAGGGCTAAAAGTAGAGCAAACGGCACAAACCAAACCGCCCATTTATTTGCAAGGCGCACAGCAGAGGCAGAGCTCGCCTGCGCCTGCTGGACCAGCCGGATTAGTCCGGCGTAGGTGCTGGTTTGCGAATCCTGGGTGGTAATCAACTCAACCGATTGACCTGTGTTCAGAACCCCAGATGCCACCTCTTGGCCCACAGGCCTAGAAACGGGTAAGGGTTCGCCCGTCAAGGCGCTTTCGTCGAACGTGCCTGCCACCACCAACTGCCCGTCAAGTGGCACAACCTGGCCAGATTTAACCACAATCCTCGAGCCAACCAAAACAGCATCGATGCTCTTAGTGGTGACAGCTCCGTTGGAATCCAGAACGTTCACTGTGCGTGGGGCACGGGCAAGCAGTGCCGCCAGTTGCGAATTGGCGCGGCCTTCGGCCCAGGTTTCCAGAGCCCGGCCGCTTGCCAACATGAGCGAGATAACCGCCGCGGCAATCCATTCACGAGTGACGGCAGTGGCGAGTATGGAAATAACCGCCAGGGCATCGCTGCCAAAACTGTGCTGACGAATGGCCGCCACGAGCCATCTAAGACTCAGAGCCAAACCAACCGCTGCTGAAGCGGCCCAGGCCAACCAGGATAGCGGCAGCCCAATTGCCTGCAAGACAAAACCCATTGCTAGTCCAAAGGCCGCAACCATAAGGAACCAATAAGTTCGAACAAAACCACCCATGCTCTGATTTTGTCACCAAACCAGAGGCATAGACTACGAACATGAGCAATGAAGCCATCGATCAGCCATACATCCAATTCCTAGGTGCGGCCGGCACGGTAACCGGTAGCCGTTTTTTGCTAAGCGCGCACGGAACAAGAGTCCTAGTGGATTGCGGCATGTTTCAGGGGCTCAAAGAGCTGAGGCTCAAAAACTGGGATGCGTTTCCGGTTGATCCAGACAGCATCGATGCCATTCTGGTTACCCACGCTCACCTGGACCACTCGGGTTACCTTCCGCGGCTTGTGAAACTTGGATTTCAGGGAGCGATTCACCTCACCCAGTACACCGCTGCCCTTGCGGAGGTAATTTTGCGCGATTCTGCGCGGATACAGGGAGAGGACGCCAAATACGCAGCAAAAAAACAGTTCTCACGGCACAACCCGCCATTGGCGCTTTACGACGAATCCGACGTGGAGCACACACTGGATCAATTCGTAACTCACTCGTTCCACAAACGCATTCAGGTTGCCACCGAAACCTTTGTCACGTTCCATCCATCGGGGCATATTCTTGGGGCTTCATTTCTTGAAATCGAATTTTTTGGCAAACGAATTTTGTTCACCGGCGATATGGGACGCATCGATCACCCGCTACTGGTGGCTCCCGACTCCATCCCGGAGGGGCACTTCGATGCAATCATCACCGAGAGCACTTATGGGGATCGCGAGCACGACCCGGTAAGCAGCAACTTTGAAGACGTGATCAACCAAACACTGGCACGGGGTGGTTCCGTGTTGATTCCAGCCTTTGCGGTAGACCGCACCGAGGTCATTTTGGTTCGACTTCGCGAGTCAATGGAAGCTGGTCGCATTCCTCGAGTTCCGATTTACGCCGATTCTCCGATGGCGCTCAAGGCGCTTGATTACTATCGCCAGGCGATCAACGAGCACTCCGCCGAGATCCGCGACGATATTGCCCAACAGTGGCAGGGACGCGACCCATTTGACCCCGGAACCCTGGTGGAGCTATTCACGCCTGAGCAGTCCAAGACTATAAACGAACCTACAACTCCCTGCATCATTATCAGCGCCAGTGGAATGGGTACCGGTGGGCGCGTGGTGCACCATTTGCATGCCATGCTGCCTAACCCAAACCACACGGTGATGTTGGTTGGCTATCAGGCGGTTGGCACTCGTGGGCGTTCGTTGGCAGACGGCGCTGAGCAGGTAAAGATGCATGGCGAGCTGATAGATGTAAAGGCGCAGATTGAATCGGTGCAGTCGTTTAGCGTTCATGCCGACAGCGATGGCCTGATTGCCTGGATGACCTCTGGCTCCGAACCGCCTGCTCAGGTATTTGTGGTGCACGGTGAAGAAGGCGTGGCCGATACCTTTGCAGACCGAATCAAGAGTCAACTTGGATGGAAGGCGCACGTGCCTTTCATGGGCGAAAAGGTAAACCTCTAATGGCAACGACCCGCACCGAACACGACCTGCTGGGTGATTTCGAAGTTCCCATCGATGCCTACTGGGGTGTTCATACCGCCCGAGCCAAAGCCAACTTTCCTATCACCGGTGTGCCGATTGGTCATTACCGCAGCTTGATTCGAGCCCTTGCTCTGGTAAAGCGGGCTGCCGCCTACGCCAATCAGCAGGTTGGCGAACTAGAGCCTGAGTTGGCCGAGGTGATTATCCAAGCCTGCGATGAGGTGGCCCGCGGCGATTTCGACACCGAGTTTGTGGTGGACACCATCCAGGGTGGTGCCGGAACCAGCACCAATATGAATGCCAACGAGGTGATTGCCAACCGTGCCCTCGAGCTGATGGGGCACGCCAAAGGGGAGTACCAGTACCTGCACCCGCTGAACCACGTGAATATGTCTCAAAGCACCAACGATGTTTACCCAACCGCGCTCAAGGTGGCGCTGGTACTAGAAATTCGAAACCTGATTGCCGCCATGCAACACCTGCGCGCGGCTTTCGCCGCCAAATCCGATGAGTTCAAGCACATCCTCAAAATGGGCAGAACCCAGTTGCAAGATGCCGTGCCAATGACTTTGGGTCAGGAATTTGCCACTTTCGCTCGCATGACCCATGAAGACGAACAGCGCCTAGACGAGGTGACTCGGTTGCTCTGCGAGATCAACCTGGGGGGAACAGCTATTGGAACGCAGTTGAATGCACCCAAGGGCTATGCGGATTTGGCTTGCCAGGAACTTAGCCGACTCAGCAACATCCCGCTGGTGGTAGCCGAGGACATGGTTGAGGCCACTCAAGACGCCGGCGTTTTCGTAATGGTGAGTGGCGTGCTCAAGCGCGTAGCAGTAAAACTGAGCAAAACTTCCAATGACCTAAGGCTACTTTCCAGTGGTCCCCGCGCCGGGTTCGGCGAACTTAATCTGCCACCGATGCAAGCCGGTTCGTCGATCATGCCCGGCAAGGTGAACCCCGTAATCCCGGAAGTAATAAACCAGATTGCCTTTGCCGTGATTGGTAACGACATGACTGTGACCATGGCGGCCGAGGGCGGGCAGCTTCAGCTAAATGCCTTTGAGCCAATCATCGCCAGGGCATTGATGATGAGCATCACCCAGCTGGCGGCCGGTTGCTACACGCTGGCTGATCGTTGCATCAGTGGCATTACCGCCAACGCAGAAAAAATGCACAACGATGTGGAATGGTCAATCGGTTTGGTAACCGCGCTTTCGCCCACCATTGGATACGAGAACGCTACGTTGGTGGCACAGCGGGCCGCCTTGGATAACACCAATGTGCGAACCGAAGTGCTCAAACTCGGACTCATGACCGAAGCCGAGTTCGATGCGATTCTTGGAAACGTAGACCTGTTAGCAGGCCCGCAAAACTAACTGCAGGGTTGCCAAGGCCACATTCTGGTTAGCGAAACAAGGGAACTAGAGCCCTTCGCGCTCCATCTCTTCGCGAATTTCCTTTGCAAGAGCCTTGTCTTTGGCACGCTTTTCGCGCGCACGGGAAACCAGCGGACCAGCTACTGAGCCAGCCACAATGAGCAGAATTCCAAAGATTAGGAACGGTAGGTTCTGCACGAAAGGATCCGGTGTGCTTGCCTGAGCTGAAATGGCAACCGCCGACTCAGAAGCATTCGGGTTCGGGGCAATCAGCGGGGTAGCGATTTTGGCATCTGAACAATCAACGATGGCGTTTGTTGCGGTGTAGCTGTTGTCATTAGTTACGTTGAAGTCAAAACTGCCACTGTTGGCGTGGCCATCGCTGCTCACGGCGCGCCA
>CANBWO010000016.1 GCA_947373155.1 Microbacteriaceae bacterium
TTCACGGCGTAGGCATCTGCAATACGGTTTAGGAACTGGGCGCGAATGATGCAACCGCCGCGCCAGATCTTGCTTACCGCACCTAGGTCGATGTTCCAGTTGTACTCTGCTGCACCGGCACGAATTGCGTCGAATCCCTGTGCGTAGGCAACTAGCTTGGATGCGTAGAGTGCGCGGCGAACGTCTTCTACGAAAGCAGCTTTGTCTGCGATGTTCCAGCTGGTGGCGTCGGCTGGCAAGCCGTCTACCGCTGCACGCTGACTAGCCTGCGATGAAAGCGAACGAGCGAATACGGCCTCGGCGATTCCCGATACAGGTACGCCTAGGTTTAGCGCGGTCTGGACAGTCCAAACGCCAGTGCCCTTGCTTCCGGCCTGGTCAAGAATTACATCTACCAGCGGCTTGCCGGTCTTGGCGTCTACCTGCTTCAAGATTTCTGCGGTGATCTCGATCAAGAAGCTCTCTAGCTCGCCCTTGTTCCATTCGATAAAGATGTCTGCAATCTGAGCAGGGGTGAAGCCACCAGCCTGACGAAGAATGTCGTAGGCCTCTGCAATTAGCTGCATGTCGGCGTATTCAATACCGTTGTGGATCATCTTCACAAAGTGACCCGCGCCATCGGTGCCCACGTGGGTTACACATGGCTCGCCCTCGGCAACAGCGGCAATCGAAGCCAGGATTGGGCCTAGAGTCTTGTAGGCCTCTGCCGAACCACCAGGCATGATCGAAGGACCCTTGAGAGCACCTTCTTCACCACCCGAAATACCGGCACCAACAAAGTTGATTCCCTTGGCGCTTACCTCGCGCTCGCGGCGCAGGGTGTCGGTGAAAAGTGCGTTTCCGCCATCGACAATGATGTCTCCCGGCTCAAAGCGCTCGGCTAGCTGGCTGATAACTGCGTCGGTTCCCTTACCGGCCTGAACCATGATGATGGCGGTGCGCGGCTGAGCCAAAGAGGCTACAAATTCATCGATGGTGCTGCTGGCAATGAAGCCGGCTTCTGGATGCTCTGACATGAGTAGGTCGGTGCGCTCCACCGAACGGTTGTAAATGGCAACGGTGTTGCCCTCGCGGCTAGCTAGGTTACGGGCCAGGTTCGAACCCATCACCGCCAGTCCAACAACACCGATATTTGCCGAAGCGGCCTGGGTTTCAGTCATGGTTTATTCCTAGTTGTTTGTGTGCCAAAAGGGGGGAACACGCCAGTGGGTTCGGTACTTCAATTATCCAACCTGGAGGCATCTGAATGCACCATTCTGGCAGCATATATTCCTCCTCAACCGATTAATTACCTTTATTTGAATGGTCTTTCAAATCTCTTTGAGTTCCTCAGAACCAACGTGAATTCAAAGTAAACGAGTCAACAATGAATCAAGTACCTCTTCCGTGAGAGATGCGCAAGTTACTCAAACGTTAGGTCGTGATTCAAATGATTCGATTCTTTTCACTAGTTGCCAAGATTTTCACCGGCAGTCCAATCAGTGCAATTCGTGCTTTGGTGGCAGCAGTTCCTTCGGCAGTAGTTGCCCCGGTAATCGCAGTTGCAGCGGGTGTCGGTGGAACATCGATGCTTTCTGCCTCCGTGGTTGGCAGCAACTCGGCTTTTGTTGCCAGCATCAACAACTCAAGTAACACCGCTGCCTCCGGTGTGCTCTACATGCGAGAGCAAAACTCGGGTGCAACTATCACCTGTCTGAGCACCGATGGCGGAACCATTTCTACCAACGCCAGCACCTGCAGCACCATAAATAAGTTCGGTGGATCAACCACTATGGTTCCCGGAACAACGGTCTCCACCCTGGTTAACATCACCAACATGGGATCGGTCTCTGCTAGCACTTTCACGCTAACCCCGGGCACCACCTGCACTCAGAGCAACAACGGAACTCCAAACGGTTCTGCGCTTGACCTCTGCGCCAAGATGGATGTGGTCATCACCTCTGGTGCCACCAACATCTTCACCGGCACCCTTGCCACGCTGGCTAACCACGCAGCATTCAGCCTGGCCAACCCGGTAGCCGCCGGAGCGGTAGTTCCATTTACCTTCGCGGTCACGTTGAACAGCTCCGCTGGTAACACCTATCAGGGACTTGGTGCAGCACTGCCACTTACCTGGGCGTTCACCAGCTAATACCCCCCCCAAATAGCAGAAGGGAACAAGGTCATGAAAACCAATTTGGTTAGGCGCGTAACGTTAGTTGCTCTTACGGTATCCGCTTTCTCCGTCATGGCCTTGTTCCTGCTGGGTGTTCGGGGATTCATTGTTGAAACGCCATCGATGGGCCAAGCCGCTCCGGTGGGAAGCCTGGTCATTACCATGCCGGTCAAGGCGGATTCGGTAAAAGTTGGAGACATTGTCTCCTTTAGACCAACCGAAGCACCTACCGAGGTTTACACCCACCGCGTTAGTTCAATTGATGGTCTGGGCATTCACACCAAAGGCGATATCAACGGGGCTGCCGACCCTTGGGCACTTCGCCAAACCAACTTGATTGGTGCTGTCGGCATGATCCTACCGATATTTGGCTGGGTTGTTAAGGCTCTGCCTATTCTCACTTTGGGTTTTGGCACGGTCTGGTTAGCCACCATGTACATTCCTTCTCGTAACGCTAAGTCAGCATTCAGAACGCTCGGAACTTCGGCAGTTGTGGCATACACGGTGAACTTAATAAAACCGCTCATCAGTTATGTGGTGCTAACTCAAACCCCTACCGTTGGGGGCATGACCTCTCGGGTGGTCTCAACGGGCCTAATTCCCATTCAGTTCAGTGGCGCCGGCAGTCCGGTTATTTTGCAAAGTGGCCAAGTGGGCAACGTGCAGTCGCTTGCAGACCCAAAAACCGGCCTGGTTCATTTGGCTGCGGCTATGCACCTGGACGCCATCGGCTGGGGTATAGCCTTTGTCGCCTGCGCAGTGCCAACACTTTGGGGCGTGCTTAATAGTTTGGCCAAGCAGAAAAGCCTTCGTGCCAAAGTAAAACCCATCGACGACACCCAAGAGCTACACGATTTGGTTTCGGCGCAAACGCCTAAGCACCGCAGGGGCAACACATCGATGAATGAGTTAATCGGCAGGTACGTTTCGGTGTCGGAGACTTCAAATGCTAAGCACACCTAAGGCGCTTGCTGTCGCGCTCATAGTTGCAGGCGTAGTCCTGCCTTTACTGGCGCAACCAACCCAGAGTGCCTATCAGGCAAGCATTGCCAACACCACCAATAACGCGGCAACGGCAACTTTTTTCACGTGCAACGCGGCCTATCTAAACCGTAGCGCGAGCATACTTTTTTCTTATCCCATGACCGAGGCCTCGGCTTCCACCGCGGCCAATGATTCTTCTGGCAAGGCGGTAGGTGGCATCTACACCGGCACCATGACTAGTAGCACCGATGCCCGCACCGCATGTCCACGAGATGTGCCAGCCAACTATTATTGGCTGAACGGTACAAGTTCTTACCTGACGGCCAACAGCAAGGCCACCGCACCCGCGTCTTTCGCTGCTGAGGTATGGTTCAAAACTGGCGCTACTGGCACCGGTCAACTTATTGGTTTTGGAAGCTTACAAACCGGGGCATCCACAAAACACGATCGCCAGGTTTTCATAAACACCTCAGGCCAAGCAGCCTTTTTTGCAAATCCAGGAACTGCCGCAACCATCACAGGAACGCAGAACCTCAGAGACGGCAACTGGCACCAGGTGATAGGGCAGCTCAGCTCCACCACAGGAATGACACTTTACGTTGACGGTGCTCTGGTCGCCAGCAACTCGGTTACTAAAACCGGAGCCACGGGTCAGGGTTATTGGCGGTTCGGATACGACACCCTCACCGGCGCAACTCTTGCTCCCGCGAGCGGATTCTTCGCAGGCTCGCTTAGGTACGGTTCGGTTTTCAGTGCGGTTCTTACTAATACTCAGATTTCCGCTGACTTTAGAGCTGGGAGTTCAACGAACTGAATCAATGGTTCTTTTACTTGCGCACTCAACTAAAAACCGTCTCATCTAACTCGATGTTAGAAAAAGGAAGCAAGCCGGAGTGAAACCGGCTGGATCCGTTCGACCAACGAATCGTGCCGCCCACCAGCGTTTTGCTGTCTGGCCGATGAAAAACATTGCTGATGGTGATTACTCCGGTGGGCTCGGCTCCCGATGCTAAAAGCAGTGAAAATGGCAGTTTGTCTCCGACTTTGGCATCGGTGTTTCTAACGACAAGACCTATTCCATTTCTGCTCACATCGATGCACTCACTCAGGTTGTGATTCAGCGTGGCGGCAATAGAAACTGGCATTCGTACACCCCGGCGTTTACTCCTATTACCAGTGTGGCTAATCGGATCTTTTAGATAACTGGTTACCAAAAGCAGGCTTTCTCCACTGTCCCAAGTGACATCCCCAGACACCAGCCAGGTTTCCCCTGATTCGGAAGCCTTTTTAAGTCCCTGTATTGCTATAAGGCCACTTGCCTTCGAAATGAACCTACCTTCGTTGGGAATGAATACTGAGACTCGGTGCACCTGCCCAAGGGCAAGGTTTGATTTGGCAACCAGAAAAGCGCCGAAGTCAAGTCCAGGCTTGATGCATACGGCATCTTGTTCGTTGATTGCAGCATGCAGATATCGTTTGGCCGCGCGCCTGCCAAAGTTCAAAATCATCTTGGAAACCAAATTCTGGTGCGCAGTCCACCCAGGTCACTCTTTGACAAACGCATTCTTCCACCGTGCCGTTCCACAATGCTTTGGATTATGCTCATCCCTAATCCGGTGCCACCGGTCTCTCTGGATCTGGACTTATCAAACCGTTTGAAGTGGCTCACCCCAGTTTCGTAGGCTTCGTCGCTAAGGCCCGGACCCGCATCGTTGATGCTCAGCACTACCCAGGTTGCCCCTCCAAGTAGGGCGATTCGAGCTGTGGCCGAGGCCGCCGTATGACGTCTTAGGTTGCTAAAAATGTTTGCCAAAAGCTGTTGCAGCAGGGCTTTGTTACCAAATACTTCTACGTCAGAATCGACGTTCAAAACCAAAGGGCGTTCCGGCTGCAAATCTCTGAGGCTCTCCAATTCGCTCATAAGCAAGTCAGATAAATTGACCTGAGCCATAGTGCCGGATTTGACATCTCCAACTTTGGCTACGAACAACAAATCGGCAATTAATGCCTGCATCCGAGTAGCTTCCAGGCTCATCTTGGCCAAAGCCTTACCTGCGAAATCGGGGTTCAACTCGTTGCGGGTAGCCAGTTGTTCGGACATGAGTTCCACGTATCCTTTGATGACCGTTAGAGGTGTCTTGAGCTCGTGCGAGGCATCGGCCAGAAAGGTGCTCATGGCCTCTTGGCTGGCTCGCAGCTGGGTGAGAATTCCCTCGATTGAATCGGTCAAAATTGATTGCTCATGGCCCTGCCCACTTGCCCCCAAGGCTGCTCTAGATCCTCGAGCGATTTCCTGGGTTTCTTCTATAACTCGAAGAATCGGACGCAACGTAATCCTCGCTGCTAGCCAGAAAAGGCAGACAATCCCAGCTCCCACCAGGGTGGCAAGTGGCCAAAGGTCCCAGCGGTTGGTCAGCGTGAGCCCAATAATTTCACCAACGAATGTGGCCATCGATGAAAATAAAACGAACCGATCAATTAGCCTCAAGCCAGTGCCAAACCGCTATTCAGAATGAATCCAACGCCTCTTAGCGTTTCGATTCCCTGCCAGCCGTCGACGTGTAGTTTTCGACGTAGGTAAAAGATGTAGGTGTCTACCACAGTGGTGTTGCTGGTGAAACCGAGCCCCCAAATTGCGTCCAGCAGGGTTTCCTTCTTTATCGCTTCGTCAGGGTGTTCTAGCAGATACTGCAGGAGCTTGAACTCCGTAGGAGACAGGTCAACGGGGCATCCCGCAAGCAGGACTCGGTGGCTCTTCACTTGCATTTCTATAGGGCCGGCTACAAGGGGCAGGTCACTAGATGTAGGGGAGCCTGAACGCCTAAGAATTGCTCGAACGCGCATCAAGAGTTCCTCGAGGAGAAATGGTTTGGTTACGTAATCGTCTGCCCCGGCCATGAAACCCTGAACCAGATCCTGTGGCTCGTCGCGCGCAGTGAGAAGCAAAATTGGGGTCTCGTTCCCCATTTCGCGCAGTTGTTTCAGCATCTCATAGCCAGAAACCCTAGGCATGTTGATATCGGCGACTATCAGATCGAAAGATTCCGCCCTGAGGCGTTTTAGGGCTTCGAAGCCGTCTGCAGCGGCCCCAACCTGGTAGCCGGAGTACTCCAGCGCATCGCAAATAAGTTCGCGAATACCGCTTTCGTCGTCGACCACCAGAATGTTCCCCATGCTTCAAGCAAACCACAGGGCGTGCCAATAGCCACTAAGAAAACCTGTCTTCTGCCATTTCTCCCAAAAGTTAAAAGGGTTTTAAAAGGAACGGTTTACTTGGTTGGCAGCAAAATGTCGGCAATCGGCAGTCGCTCGGCGCCGAATTGGTTGACCACATGTTCGCTCGGGTAACCAAGGCTCATACCGTATACCAACTTGTATTCGGCGGGAACGGCAAATTCCTCGCGAACCGCATCGGCCCAGAGCCCAAGAACGCCTTGCGCGCAAGTTCCAAGCCCGTGTGCGTGAGCGCTCAGCATCAGGTTCTGGTTGAACAGGCTTACATCCGAAACCGAGTACTCGCCTAGCGCCTTGTGAACAAAGAAAAACAATGCAACAGGAGCGCCAAAGAATTCAAAGTTGCGGCGCATCGATGCGTCTCGGCCCGCCGCGTCTCCGCGCTGAACGCCAATAGCGTTATAGAGGCCAGCGCCAACTCGGTAACTGCGCTCCTTTAGAACGCCTGGATAAGGGCGCCAGATTCTAAAATCGCTCTTTGGCAAACCGTATCCGGTCAGCGCCATCTTGAGCTTGCCGCGCCAACCCTTTCGGCGGGCAGCGTTTCCGGCATCAAATCGCTTCACTAATTCGGCACTGATGCGGTCGCGGCGCTCGCCGGTTGCGATTGCCACCATGTAAGGACGGGTGTTAGACCAACTCGGGGCGGTCATGGCATCGGTCAAAATTTCATCGATGATTTCCTGCGGCACCGGGGTTGGCAAGAAGTCGCGCACGCTGCGGCGCGATGCGGCGAACTTGGAGAACTGTGCGGCTGTGAGGTTGCTTTTTGGCATCGATGGATTTCCTTTGCGGGTTACTAATCAAAGTAACAGGGTTAGGTAAACGAAAAATCCAAGAAGCGTAGGCTAAAAACATGGAATCCCTCAACCGCCACACAGACTACGGACAGACCGCACTCGATGAATCGCATTTGAGCGGCGATCCGATTGCGCAACTTGCCGATTGGTTAGTAGAGGCCGAGCAAGCGGGCGTTTATGAGCCGAATGCCTTTGTGCTTGGCACAATCGATGCCGATGGCAAGCCGACCGCTCGCACGGTTTTGCTTAAAGGCGTTTCCGCCGAAGGCTTCTTTTTTGCAACTAACTACCTCAGCCGCAAGGGGCAGGCATTGGCAGTAAACCCGGCTGTGACAATGGTTTTTGGCTGGTATTCGCAGCATCGCCAAGTTGTGGTGGAGGGCCAGGCGCATCAGGTGCCTGATGCCGAGTCCGACGCATACTTTGCCTCGCGACCTCGCGACTCTCAGATAGCCACCGCTGCCAGCGCGCAGAGCCAGTCGATTCAAGATCGAGCCGCGCTAGAGGCTGAGTTTGAGCAGACCGCGGCAAGGTTCTTAGCTGGCGAGGTGCCTAGGCCAGAGCACTGGGGTGGCTACCGAATTGTTCCAACTCGAATTGAGTTTTGGAAGGGACGCAGCAATCGTTTGCACGACCGTATCGTTTTTGAACGGGCGTCTGCCGACCAGCCTTGGCAGGTCACTCGCCTGCAGCCTTAGTTTGGAAAGAAAACATCAAACGGAACCGACCCGAGGACAATAAGTAAAGGTAGGCTTGACTACATGAGCGGCATTCCAAATCAACTCCTTTTTGGCCTGGATACTTTTGGTGACATGACCAACGATATGGCGGGCAACCCAATAAGCGCGGGCCAGGTGATTCGCAATTTGGTTGACCAGGCTGTGCTAGCCGACCAACTCGGCCTGAATGCGATCAACATCGGTGAACACCACCGAGACGACTTCGCCATTAGTGCCCCCGACACAGTGCTTGCCGGTATCGCCACCCGAACCAAGCAAATCACTCTGGGAACCGGTGTCACGGTTCTTTCCAGCGATGACCCGGTGCGCGTTTACCAGCGCTTTGCCACCATCGATGCTTTGAGCAATGGCCGGGCCGAAATCACAGCTGGCCGCGGCTCGTTTACCGAATCTTTCCCACTCTTTGGCTATGACCTGTCGCAATATCACGAGCTCTTCGAAGAAAAACTTGAGCTTCTGGTTCAGCTACTAGAAGAGGGGCCGGTTACCTGGAGCGGAAAAACTAGGGCCAGTCTTACCAATCAGCAGGTTTATCCAAAGACGGAACGAGGGCGAATTGGTCTTCGTGTTGGTGTTGGTGGCAGCCCGGAATCCGTGGTGCGTGCAGCTCGACTCGGTATCCCGTTGGCGCTCGCGATCATTGGCGGCGACCCAGCCCGTTTTGCTCCTTTTGCAAAGCTTTATCACGACTACCTTGCCAAGTTTGGTCGCGAGGTCTTGCCAATAAGCATCCACTCTCCGGGTCACGTTGCAGCCACCGATGAAGAAGCCTTAGAGCAACTGTGGCCAAACTACCAAGCAGGTTTTGGGCGCATTGGTAAGGAACGCGGTTGGGGACCAATGACCGTGGATCACTTTATGGGTGAGGCAAATGGTGGTTCGTTGTATGTTGGTTCACCAGATACCGTTGCCCAAAAAATCGCCTACGCGGTTCAATCTATAGGTGCCCAGCGCTTTGACCTAAAGTATGCCAACGGCCCTATGCCTCATGAAATGCTCATGAAGTCGATCGAGCTTTATGCCACCGAAGTGGTTCCGAGGGTAAGAAAACTGCTCGCCTAAGAAATCTTTACTAATACCTGTTGTGGATGACCGATTAGGCCTTCGCAACAGCCTCTTAAGCGTGTCGAGTTTCTAAAGCGTGCCAGCCGAACATTTTTCCAAAAGTGAGGGAACACGGCATTCACCTGCCGTTCATTTCGCCAAAGCGAACATCTAGCCTTAAAGGTGAGCCAATTTACCCAGTGCAGGTCAGTCATTTGGGGGTTGGACACTAGTTCCCTAGGGGTGTGTCAGGTTGAAAAAAGTAATGGTTTCGATTCTGACGCTCGCCGTAGCCGCGTCCACACTAGTGAGCACCCCAGCACAGGCTCACGGCATTTCGGGAAACACAATCATCCCTCGTTACACCAACGCCAAAGTCTTAGCAGATGGTGGTTTTGCATCCAAGGACCACGGCGAAGAATCGCATGAATCCGAGGACTTCCGTCCACCTATTGTTCTTCCCCCTCCGCCACCGCCACCGCCACCGGCGCCTCCCGTATTGGTTGCCCCGATATTTTCTCAACCAGTTTGGGTGAACTCCACCTTCGACTTTGTTGTTGGTAGTTCCAGCAACTCTCTAATGATCCTTACCTCCTCTACCCCGGATGTCTGCACCATCGTTGGGATTACGGTGACAACCACATCACTTGGGGGAGTTTGCACGATCGTTGCAACTCAGGATTCATCTGTTCCACCAGCCGCGGCGATTGCGCCGGCTTCGGTTGGTCGTCGGCTGCACGCAGGCTTGGCGTCAACCAGCAAACTCACTACCGACATTACGGTGTTGCCCCCGCAGCCTCAGAGCATCACTTTTGCTCAACCAGCTGATCTAAAGCAGGGTGCCAGCGAACAACTTTCTGCTAGCACTGGCTCGGGCTTAAACGTTGTTTTCGTTTCGCAAACCCCCACGGTTTGTTCGGTGTCAGCGGGTCT
This sequence comes from Microbacteriaceae bacterium, assembly GCA_947373155.1. Taxonomy (GTDB): domain Bacteria; phylum Actinomycetota; class Actinomycetes; order Actinomycetales; family Microbacteriaceae; genus Rhodoluna. Next base: position 9,891 of record CANBWO010000016.1, read on the forward strand.
AGTCACGGGATTATCGGGTAGCTTTTTTGGTCAAACTTGCACCATTATGGCCAGCCAGCCGGGCTCGAATCATTACTTGGCGGCAGCTGATGCGGTTCGTTCTTTCAAGGTCTTGGTAGACCTACTGCCACCAACTTTGAGCCTTGAGCCCGGAGCCCCAAACACTTTTGACTTCCGAGTAGGAGTTCAGTCCAGCATCCCGCTGCGACTTTCAAACTCAGGCGGCGGAGCGTCGTTCCAGGTTTCTGGTTTACCAAGCGGCCTAAGTTTTGATCCTGGTACCAACGTGATCTCAGGTTCTCCAACCACCGCTCAAAACGGCACCAAAGTTACAGTTACCGCAACCAATGACGCTGGAACTTCATCTTTTGATGTGTTCATCACAGTTGCAAAAGGCTTTGCCAATGTGTCACTAGACCCTGCTGCTTTTGTAATTACCTACACAACTGGCCAAGTCCGCCAGCCTACGGTTACAGCCTCTGATCCGAACGGCAACCCTGTGGCAGTAGTTATCACATACAACGGTTCCGGCATTTTCCCTACAGCCGCCGGCACCTATGTGGTCGAGGTAACTTGCGTGGATGCAAACTTTGCTTGTTTATTCACCTCAACTTTGGTTATCAACAAAGCTCCTCAGGTTATTGCAATAGCCGATCTTTCCAACTTGGTCGTGGGCGGCAACCAGACTCTAGTGATCCAAACACCGAGCGGACTTACCCCTACGGTTACAAGTTTGACTCAGGGTGTTTGTCGAGTTGATGGTCTACTTGTCACCGTCTACGCCACAGGCACCTGTACTCTCCAAATTGCTCAACCAGGCGATTCCAATTTTTCTGCGGCCCCGCCTGTTACTAAGAGTTTCCAGGTAAGCGTTTTAGTTCTCGCCCCATCATTGAGCCTGTCGGGCGGTACTAACCAAATCACCCTTCTTACCAAGACTCTTACAACTAACCTCTTGGGAATCCAAAACACGGGAAGCCAATCCACGTATTCAATTTCGCCTCGCTTGCCAACTGGGCTGTCTCTGGACCCCAATACCGGCGTGATCTCTGGAACCCCAACTGGCACCATGGTGGCAACCACTTTCACGCTCACCGCCACCAACTCTGCGGGTAGCAGCAGCGTTATTTTTACTCTGGCCGTTCCGCGAAAGAGCCAAAAGGTTATCGTTGCGCCCATCAACAACGCCACTTACGGTAATGGGGCCTTGAGCCTATCGGCTAGCGCGACTTCAGACCTCCCAGTCATAGTTGAGTCAAGTAATAGGTCTGTCATATCGGTTGGCATCGATGGAAAGCTCAATATTCGCGGCGCGGGAATAGTGACCATCACAGTAAGGCAAGAAGGCGACGACACCTTCGAGCCGGCTGAAGCTCAAAGTTTCCAGGTGAAGGTGGCCCAAAAGACAGTCACCGTTTTGGGCCTGACTGCCGTTGTTTCCGGGTCTGGCAGTGTTTCGTTCATCGGTGGGCACCTTCAGGGACTAGTTCCTGGCGATCAGGTACAGATTGCATCAGCCAATGTTGCAGCTTTTGTTCGCAACTCCGTTTTGAACACCGCTGGGCTGTTTGAACTCACTGGAGCAGATGCCTCGAACTACGTTTTGATTCAGCCAACCGAAATCGCAATCTATAACCAGGTAAATCCTCAACCAGCTGCTTGGCCATCGCTTTCTCCGCAGCAGGTCATTGCGGGCAGCAAGAGCGCTGTCGCTCACGTGGGCGGTGTCCCAGTTCCCTTCACCCTAAAACCCAATGCGGGCAAAAACGGTTTGTACTTCTCTGCTCCAGGTTGGTCACTCAACCTGGCAAACCTTGACGCCTCTGGTGAGCCGGTTGCGCTCGGGGCTGACGGCCAAATGCAGGTTCAGGTTGACCACACTGTTTCAACTCAGGGAACTGGATTCGCGCCCAACGCAACGGTAATCATCTACATGTTTAGTACCCCTATTGAGATAGGTCGTCTGACGACTGACTCCTCCGGGGCCTTCGCGGGCGAGTTTTATGTTCCTTCAGGCCTTGAACTTGGGCAGCACACCTTGCAGGTGACCGGCTATTCACCAGACGGCCAGATTCAATCAGCCAACATTCCTCTGGAGATGGTTCCTGCCCCAGGTGAAGTAATTCCTCAGCCGCCGGTGATTGTGGATCCTCCGGTAGTAGTTCCACCAGTTGTACCTACCTACCTGCCCAAAACCTACAAGGTGAATTTGCTGTTCAAGAAGGGTTCGTCCAAGCTCACTGCTGTTGCAGCTCGTCGCCTCGCGATTGCTATTCGATTGGTACGCGGCAATAAAGATGTAGTCGCAACCACCATGGGTTACGCAACCAAGACCGAAGCGCCAAGAAGTGTCATCCGTCTGGGAACGGTGCGTTCTAGAAGTGTGGCCGCCATGTTGTTGCGTACGATTCCAGGGGTTCGTTTGGTCCTAGCTCACGCCAGAACTCCTTTCAAGGGTTCGGCTGGCAAGGTTCTGTTGTCTATCAAGTTCGCGGTTTTGCAGCCTCCCAGCAACTGATTTTTCGCCGCTACTTCGAAATCTTTCTTTTAAAGTCGTGCTAGCCGAAGGTCTAGCAAAACCGTTGATTCGCCTAAGCGAAACATGCACAAGACTTGATTAGTTGGACTAAAAAACTAGGGATCATCCAAATGAAAAAACTATTATCCGCTCTTACCGCAGCGGTATTGCCAGTTGTAGCGCTTGTCGGAATCTCGGCAGCTCCGGCCCAAGCAGTTGCGCTACCTTTCGAATGTAGCCCCGACCTTTATCAGGTGAGTGCGTCAACCAGCGGGTTGTACATTTTCGATACCACTACACAAGCCTTCACTCGCCAGGGATCTGGCACCACCTCGGGTATCAACGCAATCGGCTTCAACACAGCAGACAACCTTATTTATGGAATTGCCTCGTCGAACCTGATTCAGATTGATTCCTCGGGCGCCTTCACCAATTTGGGCTCCATCTCGGTCCCGGGTGGTGTTTCGTTGGGTACCTCAGGCGGAGATTTCTTGCCTTACTCGGGTAGTGGCGACGCATATTTGCTTACTGCAAGCGGTGCGAACTGGACCAAAATTGATGTGAACACCAGAGTCGCGACCGACTACGCAGTCACTGGCACTACCTGGTCGTCGCTCGACTTGACCATCAATGCTGATGGCACCAAGGCTTATGGAATCAACGGTGGAAAACTTCAGGTGGCAACTCTGGGTGCAAACTCCGCGACCATCGCTGAGTACACCCTTAACTTCCCATCGGCCAACAGCAGCTCGTTTGGTGCAGCCTATTCCGATGCTTCTGGAGACCTGTTCTTCTTTGACAACACTGCAAAGACCATGTTCTACCTGGCTGCGACTGAGGTTGCCAAAGTAGGCACTTCAACACCCACGATTACCACTTTTGGTAACTCAACTAACCTAACGGCTCCTAACGATGGTGCGTCATGTGGCTCTGCTCCAAGCCCACTCGCGCCAACTGTCTTCACCGGGGTTTCGTCGTCGGTTACTTCTTCATCTGCCGACCTTGCCGGATGGATCAAGCCGGCTGCAAGCAGCATCGCAGCCATTTCGCAGCAGTTCTGCTACAGCACTAGTGATGTTCGCGTTGCTGGTGTTCTTTCGCCAGCAACTTGCGTGAACCCAACTTCTGCAGCCCTAATTTCCGGTGCCTCAACCGACGTGCGTGCCTCACTGACAGGCTTAACCGGCGGAACCAAGTATTACTACCAGGTGGTAGCAACCGACCTCGGAGGCCAAGTTGGCTTTGGCGCGGTCAACAACTTCACAACAACTGGTGGCGGTTCTCCAACCAACTACACCGTGACTTGGGACGCCCAGGGTGGATCGGTTAGCCCAGCGAGCAACACCGTGGCCGACGGCAGCCCTGTTTCGTTGCCAACTCCGACTCGCTCGGGTTACACCTTTGATGGTTGGTTTACCCTTGCATCTGGTGGAACGCAGCAGAGTGGCAACTACACAGTAAATGGTTCTGGTGCGACTTTCTACGCCCACTGGACTGCTGTTCCGGCTCCAACCAACTACACCGTGACTTGGGATGCCCGTGGCGGAAATGTTAGCCCAGCGAGCGACACCGTGGCCGACGGCAGCCCTGTTTCGTTGCCAACTCCGACTCGCTCGGGTTACACCTTTGATGGTTGGTTCACCGCTGCTGCTCCTAACGGAACCCAGCAGAGTGGCAGCTTCACTGTCAATGGCTCCGATGTGACTTTCTACGCCCACTGGACTGCTAACACTCCTGCTCCAACTACCTATAACGTGTACTTCACCAACTTGGGTGGATACGTATCTCAAGGCGGTGGCGTTGCTGGCGCTGTTATCAACTGTCCTTCGGCTCCGGTTCGCCCTGGTTACACCTTTAAGGGCTGGGGTTCGTGCGCTGCTGGTGGTAGCTACACCATCACTGGCAACACCACCTTGGAAGCTCAGTGGGAGAAGACCATCGTTGCAGTGACTTTCACCTCGAATGGTTCAACCGTTAACACTCAGAACCCGACTCCTGGTTCGGTTATTGATTGCCCGGCTGCACCTACTCGCGCCGGCTACACATTCCTTGGATGGCCTGGTTGTGTTGATGGAAAGTACACCGTTACCGGTGCCGCCAACATCGAAGCAAAATGGGAAAAGACTGCATACCCGGTCACCTTCACCTCTAACGGTTCAACCGTCAACAGCGTGAACGCAACCGTTGGTTCTGTCATTGACTGCCCACCTGCTCCTACCCGCGCTGGCTATACCTTCCTTGGTTGGCCTGGCTGTGTTGATGGCAAGTACACCGTTACCGGTGCGGCTACCGTTGCTGCACAGTGGATTGAGAACCTGGCACCTGTACCAAACCCACCAGCTGCCGGTGGCGGTCAGACCGGTCACGAAAACCAGCCAACCACCCTGCTACCAAACGGCAACAAGGATGGCCTAAAGCTAACCGCACCGGATTGGTCTTTGGATTTGATTGGTCAGGAAAACGGCGTGAACGTGCCGCTTGACACCCTTGGACGCATTGTGTTCCAGGAAGGCCACCTGGCTCACACCAGCGGTTCTGGTTTCAAGCCAAACAGCGATGTCCACGTTTACATCTTTAGTACCCCAATCCTTTTGGGTATCTTGCACACCGATGCCAACGGCAACTTCGTTGGAGACCTACCGCTGCCCGCAGGTTTGGCAGTTGGAGATCACACTGTTCAGGTTGATGGCTACGCACCAGATAACAGCGTTCGCACCGCAGACGTTCCAGTTGTTTATGCTGCAGCCAAGCCGGTCACTTTGACCAAGTCTGTGTTCTTCAGCCCGGACAGCACTGTGTTGAGCAAGTACACGATCAAAAAGATAACCAGCCTGGTCAAGGGTCTTCCTCTAGGTTCAACTTTGGTGACAGCCAAGATTGTTGGTTTCGTATACCCAATCAACAGCGCTGCCGCCAACAAGAAAATCAGCGATGGCCGTGCCAAGAACATTGCTGCCCTACTTAAGAAGTTGGGTGTGAAGGGTAACTTCACTGTGATTGGTGCAGGTCGCGACAAGGTTGCTGACCCAACTGCTCGTCGTGTTGATGTTGCAATCACCTACACCGAGTTGGTAATGCACCATAACTAGAAGCTTCGGCTATCGAGTGGGGTTGGGCTTAGGCCCAGCCCCACTTTTATTTTTGTTTACCAAGTGGACACCAAGCCTAAAGATGGCATTCAACGACAAAACACTCGGAGGCAAACCAAAGTTCATAATTTAGCTTCGTGAGCCTAAGAGTAGTGATCGTAACCGAGTCATTTTTGCCGTCATTGAACGGCGTGACTAACTCGGTACTTCGTATTCTGGACACCTTTAAGCAGCAGGGCCACGAGGCATTAATAATTGCCCCAACCGCTCCAAGCCCCAAGTACCTGGGCTTCGAAGTGATCCGCACTGCCAGCTTCCCGCTGATGCAATTCCAGGTGGCAGTCCCTGGACTTTGGTTGCAAAATGCCATCGCGGATTTCAATCCGGATGTAGTTCACGTGGCATCTCCGTTCATTTTGGGTGGTCAGGCAATCGCAGCAGCAGACCGCCTGGGTATTCCATCGGTGGCTATTTACCAGACCGAGTTGAGCGGCTACACCGAGCGCTACAAGATTGCCGCGGTCAAGCCTTGGCTAGACAAAATGGTGGCCACAATCCACTCACCGGCCACACTCAATCTGGCTCCTACCGAAAAAACCGCGGAGTACCTGCGCCTTCTCAATGTTCCAAGCGTGGATGTTTGGGGTCGCGGGGTTGACTTGGATTTGTATCACCCGAATCGTCGCAATGAGGCCAAGACCCAAGAGTTCCGAAAGCAATGGGCTCCGAACGGCGAGAAAATCGTTGGCTATGTGGGGCGTCTGGCTGCAGAGAAGCAGGTTCATCGCATGGCGGAACTGATGGACATTCCGAATACCAGATTTGTTTTAGTTGGAGCCGGACCAGAATTAGCTCGCCTCAAATTTGATTTCGCAGGAAAACCCGTGACGTTTGCCGGAAGGCTCACTGGCGTAGAGCTAGCCAGCGCCTATGCGGCTTTCGACGCGTTTGTTCACTTTGGCACCGAGGAAACTTTTGGCCAGACTATCCAAGAGGCCCAAGCGAGTGGTCTGCCACTTGTGGCGCCGAACAGCGGTGGCCCAATGGTGTTGGTAGATCATGGTCACACCGGCTACCTTGCCCACCCAACCAAAAAGCATGCCTTCACGCCGTTTGTGAAAGACCTCTTGGCCAACGACGCCCTGCGAGCGCAGATTGGCGAACAGGCTCGTAGAAGTGTGCTTAAGAAGTCTTGGGAAGCCAACAACGCCAAGCTACTTGACTATTACGCTAGAGCCATCGAACTGAACGCTCTAAAGAAAGCAAAATCGCTTGAACTGGCTTGATGCACAAACCGTAGTAAACGCCTTTGGCGGATGGGCGGTCCTGGCAGTCACAGTTTTCGTTTTCTTTGAGACCGCGTTTATTTTCACCTCGTTCTTGCCGGGCGACTCGCTGCTGTTCATCTTGGGCATTACCCTTGCCACCTCAACTGCCACTGTGATTCCGTTCCCCCTAGCATTGCTAATGGTTTTGGCAGCCGCGATTCTAGGAAGCCAGGTTGGGTTCGAGGTTGGCGCCAAGGTTGGCACGCCGCTGTTTGAGCGCAATCACGGTCTTGTCTTTAACCCCAAAGTGGTGGCTAAAACTCACGAGCTATTCGAACGCTACGGAGCCCGTGCCGTGATCCTGGCTCGCTTCGTGCCAATCATCCGTGCTCTAGTTCCAATGCTGGCCGGAATCAGCTACCTGGAACGCCCCAAGTTTTTTAGGTACAACGTGATTGGCGGCTGCGCGTGGGTAATTGGCTTTATGTGCGCCGGATACTTCTTGGGCGAGGTACCGTTCTTCCACGATCACCTAGACCAGACGGTTTTGGCCATTGTGATTTTGTCTTCGTTGCCGTTCCCGCTGGAGCTACTTCGTCACTGGCTAAATAACCGCAAGGCCGCTAAGCAGCAGTAGCAAATTCCCGCTGGCGTGCCGGAATCACAACAAAGTTGGTTGCGTCGAATGGCACCAACGATAAGTGCTTGGAGCTCATGCCGTCGCCACTGCTCTTACCCATGATTCGGCGTTCAATAAACGGCAGCACATGCACCACGTACCAGCGCAGAGTCGCATAGAGCCCTCTAGAGGGAGCGATGAGCTCGCTTGGTGCCGCCTCGGGCATTCGGTGGGTGAGACCAAGAAGTTCTGCGGCTTTGTTTGCCACCTTGATGTGACCGTGGCCGCTGAAATGCACCATGTCCTCGGCCCAGTAGGCCAGTTCCTCCAGGTGCTCAATGCCATAAACATCGATGACCGGAACGTCAAGGTCAGCTGCAACTCGTTCGATCAATGCGGTCATGCGCGCCGCTTTTGGCAGCACTCGGCGGAAAAACTTTAGGTGGGCTGGGCGAATGGTGTTAGCAACCACCACATCGCAGCCAGCGGCTTGCAACAGCAAGAGCCCATCGCGAAAGATTTGCTCCAGCTCGGGAAGTGTTTCCTTGCGGGTCATGAAGTCATTTGAGCCGGCCATGATGGTCACTAAATCTGGCTGAAGCCGCAGGGCCGCCTCTAGCTGGGTGGTCATTATGGTGCGCATTTTGCTTCCGCGAAGAGCAAGATTGGCAAAGTGAAACTCGATGCCCCTGGCTTGAGATTCCAAACTTAGCAGGGCCGCCAGTCGGTCGGTCCAGCCGTTGTGCTCTCGCTTGCGATCAAAAGTGAAGTCGCCGAGTCCTTCGGAGAGCGAGTCGCCGATTGCAACGTAACTGCTATAAGCCGCGTGCTTCATAACTAAATGTTCGGCGCCACCGGTTACAAAGGCTTGAACTCAAAGGTAAAGCCAAGTTGTAACTAGGTTAACAACTAGTTGACCTAGCTTCTCCATTTGCGCACATCAAGCTGCAACAACCAGTCCACAAAGTGGAGGTTGGATAGCACAGCCTGGCCGCGCTGTTGCCGCATTAGCTCGATAGCTTTTTTGGCACTTAGGCCATCGCGGATTAAAACCAATGCCATAACCAGCGAAGAACGATTGATACCGGCTTGGCAGCGAATTAGGACTCGGCGTCCGGCTTTCCAATCCGCGTGGGCCGTTTCAACCAGAGCCCTTAGGTCTTCTAACTTAAAGTCGCTCATGTCGGAATCCATGATTCCAAAGCGAAGTTCTTTCACGAACCAGTCGGCGGGTCGAGCCCAAGCGTAGAGAGTGACCACAGTGTCGAAATTGTCTTTGTTCACCAGGGTCTCGGCGCTGCCGAAAGAACTGCCAAAGTGAACAGAGTTCATGTCGTCTGAGGTTTCTGTGCCACCAAGGTGCAAGCCGGGAAGGATTTCGTTCCAGGCATCTACCGGGTAGTAAACATCGTAAACAGGCGCACCAAATCGCTGCACTAACTGTGCTTGCTCTTGCTTGGCTGCGTCGCTTGTCATTAGAACCAAAGTTTACCGAGCCGCACCGACATCGGTTAGGTCGGCCTAGTGCTAAACACCTATGTGTGCAGTTGGTAGATGAATTTCGGTACGCAATCCGCCCAGTTTGCTGGGTGAAAGGCTTATGCTGCCACCGTGTTTTTCTACGATGCCGGCCATCAGGCTCATACCTAGTCCACTGCCACCGTTTGCACGACTTCGGCTCGGGTCAAAGCGCTCAAAACCGTTTATGCCGCGATCGTAAGTCTCCGGCGCCAAACCAGGGCCGGCGTCATCGCAGGTAAGCACCAATTCTGCGCCTCGATTGAGCAAATGGATTTCTACCGCATCGGTGGAAGCGGTGTGCCTTCTGAGGTTGCCGAAGAGGTTTGCTAAAAGTTGAGCGAGCAACGACTCATCGCCATCGATGCTCGCGGCTTCTAGGTGTTCCGTGACCGAGCGCTTTGGTTGCAGGTTATGTAGGTTTTCGATTTCGTTGTTGACCAAGCTTTCAAAATCCACCTGTTTTACAGACTGCAATTCTGAGGTAGTGCCCAGCTCTGCCAGCAAAAGTAGGTCGTCGATCAACTGTTGCATGCGCAGTACCTCGTGCGTCATTTTGGAAACGGCCTTGGGGGCAAAGGATTGGTCTTCCAGCGATCGCGGGTCGTCCAGCAGTTCCAGGTAACCGCGAATAACAGTGAGTGGGGTTCGTAATTCGTGGCTGGCATCGCCCAGGAATCTGCGCATTTCCAACTGGTTTGCCTGTAACTCTTGCACCATTTTGGCCAAAGACTGGCCAAGCAATGCCACTTCATCGGTGCCAAGAAACGACCGCTCGAGGTTTTCCTGGGCGTCAAATACCTTACGGTTGCCACCGGCTATGTCTTTGGCCTGCGAAATCAGGCGGCGAATCCCGCGCAGATCTCGCCGAATGAAGAACCAAACAAAACCGCAGGCAAGCACGACTGCGATACCCGAAAAGCCGTAGACCACTCGAAGGCTATTGGCGTATGAAGTTCGAATCTGATCAGTGCTCACTGTGAGGACGACGTACTCGGAATCAGGCAATGCCACTGTGCGCAAGAGATAGCCGCGGTGATTTGGGCTGGTGCGCTGCAAGGCTGTAACCGAAGCCTGGGTCAAAATTTTGGCGGATGGTTTAGAAGACCTAAGGCCAGGGCCATCTTGCAGAATCGAATAGTTTCCGTTGATGTCAACAAAGCTAACGCCCATCCCCGTTGGGTTTGCTGAGCCAATCAATAGCGCGGTCGGTAACTGCTGACCCTTGGCCTTGCCTATAGATGCCGCTTCTTGGTTCAGGGAGTTCTCCGCGGAGACAAGCTCACTTTGAAAACTGCTGAAAGCCGCTGCTCCGCCCCCCACTAGCGTGGCAACGCCAATCAGTATTGCGGTGGTAATGGTTAGCCGGGTCTGAAGTTTCATTCGCTGCTGCCGGCAGGTTCATCGGTGATTAAAAAACCAATCCCTCTAACAGTTTTAATACCCTGCCAGGTTGGGGTGTGGAGTTTCTTGCGAAGATAGCTGATGTAGGTGTCTACCACGGTGGCACCGGTTGCAAAGCCCATTCCCCAAATGGCGTCTAACAAAACTTCTTTTCGCACCACCTTTTTTGGCTGCTTCATTAGGTATCTCAGCAGTTTGAACTCGGTGGGGCTCAGTTCAACCGACTTGCCTTCCAATAAAACCGAGTGGCTCGCATCGAAAAGCACTAGCGGGCCGAGCTTGAGTGAGTCATCTTGCTCCTCGCCGTTCGTGCGCCTAAGAATGGCTTTCACTCGAAGAGTCAGTTCCTCTAGCCCAAAAGGCTTGATCACGTAGTCATCGGCTCCCAAACGCAGACCGCGGGTCACGTCCTGTCGATCGTGACGCGCTGTCAATAACAGGGCCGGGGTGTTATCTCCCTGTTCGCGCAATCGAGTCAGCATTTCATATCCGTCGATTCTGGGCATGTTTATGTCGGCAATGATTAGGTCTACGGGTTCGTCGCGCAGAATTTTCAATGCATCAAAACCATCGATGGCAGTCACTGTGCTGTAGCCAGCCAGATGAAGGCCGTCGCACAGGACGTCGCGGATTCCGCTCTCGTCGTCTACCACCAGAATTTTTGCCATGTGCCTAGCCAACCAGAGGTTAGGTTCTTAACAAAACCACCGATGGATTTTCACAAAGACTTCACAAAGTTCTTGGCCCACAATGAACTTGTTAGAAACCTAACCCAACAAAAGGATTCCAAATGAAGATCGCAAAGATTGCTACCGCTGCAGTGGCCACCGCTATTGCTCTAACCCTTAGCGCCGGATCGCTTGCATTCGCAGCCGACTCAGCTCCTACTCCAGCTCCAACCAAGATCGCTGCTGCTAACCCAAACAAGGCGGCGCTAGATGCCTACCGCTCTTCGGTGGCTCAGTTCAAGGCAGATCAAGACGCCTTTCAGGCTCAGGTAACTGCCAACCGCACCGCCACCCAGCAGTATCAGGCCGCAATGTGGTCTTGGGAACAGCTCAACCACCAGGCACAGGTTGCCAAGCAGGCAATCGGCAACACCTTCCGTGATGCCGTATCGGCTGCATCAGCAACCCGCCAGGCAGCAGTCAAGGCCGCTACCACCGCAGATGCCAAGACCGCGGCTCGTAATGCTTTCCAGGCAGCAGTTGCAACCGCCACCGCCGCCCGTGATGCCGCTTTGGCTCAGATTGCGCCAGTACCTGCCAAGCCTGTAAAGCCGGTAAAGGCAACTGCGGTTCCTAAGCCAACCGCACCTGTCAAGCCTTCGCTTGAGCCAAAGCCAGCCAAGACTCCTAAGGCCAACGGCTAGTCCAAACAAGCCTTTCAATAAAAGAGGTCCCGAGCCGTCTGGCTCGGGACCTCTTTTATTGCTAAACCAAGTTACCTTGGAAGAAAACCATCCTGATTTACCTAGGAAGAAAACCATCCTGCCAGTCGGTGTTTTCCCAGTTCATGATTCCGCCAACGCGAACCATTCCATTTGCCAAACTATTGACACCCTTGACCGTCAGTTCTCCGCGGATTCGGATGCTTGCATCAAGCACTAGCTCTACGGTCAACCGGTCCTCCGCGCTCACATTGTTAGGAGCAATAATATATGCGGCTCCATCTTGACTTAGGTCGATGCACTCGGAATCTGATCCCGCAACCACGGCAGGTAGCGAAACAGGAAAACGCGGAGTGGCACGGTGCCACGGATGTTGATTGAAGCGCTCGGAAACAAAAGCATGCTCTAACACCAGCGTTTGGTCCCTTGGGCTATCCCATTTTATCGGGCCGCCAACTCGCCACGATTGACCGGACTCGGTGAGGCGCACCAAGGATTTGATTAGCAAGGTTCCACTGGCCGATTCGATTTTGCCGGCCATGGTTCGGCAATCCACAGAAACGCCTATTTCCTGGTCAATGTGCAGGTTGTTTCTTGGCATGAGGAAACCACCACCGCGGGCGTGTATGTCGATACATTGGGCAGGATAGCCGCCGATGAAGGCCATCATGCTTACCTTTTGGCGTTCAAGTTGGCGGTGGTAACCATGATTATCGTCGGCGCTCAGGTTCCTGCCCATTGCTGCCAAAGCAACCCGGAGCCTCTTAGTTAGCGGAATCTTTGATTTAGGAAGGCGAAAAATTCCCTGCGGAACCGAGATGCCAGAAACTGCCTCGAGGCAGTCTGGAGCAGGGATTTCGCCTGCCTCAATCATCAATGTCGGTTCATACTGAGCCCGAGCAGGAAGCTCATCGTTGACCGCATACTCAAGTCCATAGAGCTGAGCGAGTTCTTCTAGGTCTGGGCGGTCTCGTCCAAAAGTCAACATGATCAAGCCGTGATTTTTCACATGAGTGGAGGCAACAACAGTGGGTTCAAGTTCATCGATGCCCTGATTGGCAATGCGAATCAGAATATTGACCTTGCTGTCAATCCCGCTCATGCAAGAACCTCATCTTTCAGTGGGTGCGCCACACGCCTAAACTGATTCAGTAATCACACTAGCGGCTAAAACCAGGTGTTGAGTTACGAAAAACGAAACAACACACTGCAGGCGGGAGAGACGATGAACAGCACCACATCGGTTTCTCCTGAGTTGCGGGCCCAGGTGGTTTCGCAATACCAACTCGATGACTCCAAGCCAGAGGCTCGATTCGACGAAATAGTGGAATCGGTAGCCAAATCCTGTGGGGTAAGTGCAGCCATGTTAATTTTTGCCGGCAATGAGAACACAGTGGTCAAATCCACCTACGGCATCGATGTTCCGTCTCGGGCGCTGGACCAGAGCCTAGTGGTAAGCCAGATCATCTCTCCCTTACGAACCATTGTGTTCAACGACATAACCAAAGCCGACCCCGGTACCTATGATCTAATTCAAGAGGCCGGATTTGGTCAAATCCAATCTCTTGCTGGTTTGCCTTTGGTGGCTCCAAACGGAGTCGCACTTGGGGCATTTGCGCTAATGGACTTTGCGCCACACGATTTCACCATGGTTCAAATCGAGGCCCTTGCCCGAGCCAGTAGGCGAGTTGTAGAGCTTTTGGAATCGAACAAGATGGCGGCCGAACTGGTTGCAGCAAAGGCTGCAGCAAACTACGCCGATAACTCAAAGCAGATTGTTTCCGAGTTGGTAGACGAAATGCTAAAAAACCATGGATGGTGGGCGGCTAGGTCCTATTGGGTTGACGAAGGGCAGCTTCACGCTGAACCATGGCGATTTGAGACAGTGGCGCCCCAGAGCATTCGAAAATTAGCAGAGCAGAACGGTGCCCAGGTGATCATCGATGATGTGCTGAAGTACCCCAAGCCAACGCTGAAACCAATCGAGCAAGCGACCTGGCTTGGCGATCTGGAGCCTTTCAAACGCGCGGGTGTTCGCAATATCGTTGTTTTGGATATTGCCGGTGTGTTGGCCTTCGCCTTGCGTCTGGTTTTTGTGGTTCCTAACACTCAGGCTCTGACTCCTGATATCACCGCATCGCTGGCAACTGCGAGCCTGCTCTTGCCAAAGGTTATTAGGCAGGAACGTGCACGTGCAGAGTTGCATTACCGAGCCACTCACGATGCCCTAACCGGCATGCTAAATCGCCGCGGTCTGGAGCAGGTGGTCGAGCCGATCGAGCAAACGCCAAGCGGCGCAGTGCACGCCGTGGTTTACATGGATATTGACCGGTTTAAGTCGGTGAACGACACCCATGGTCATGCTGTGGGCGATGAAGTTCTGAGCCATGTGACGGCAGACCTCGTGCGGCAAATTCGACCAACCGATGTACTGGCTCGTTTGGGCGGCGACGAGTTTTTGCTGTTGGCACTGAACGTAACTGACTTGGCCGGAGCTAAGGCTGCCGCTGAAAGGATTCTTGGCCAGGTTAATGGAGCATTCAGAACTAAAACAGGTTTAGAAATACCGGTTTCCGTAAGCATGGGGCTTTCGCTTTGGCGGGCGGGAGATTCCTTCCAAGACGCCCTGAGGGTCAGCGATGCTCTCATGTATCGAGCCAAGCAGCAGGGCGGTGGCCTATACGTTGATGAGGCCGAGGCGAAGTCTTCCAACGTTTCAAGTGATGCAGTGGATTTTGCGGCGCTAGGTTCGAGCCCGCAGGTAGTGGTGCGTCCGGTGTTGAGCGTCGAGTCATCCTCTAAGTCGGAGGTTTTCGCAGAGGTTCAGGGTGGTTCGGGTCAAACTGATTCCCGACAAATAGCCAAATTGGTTTCAACGCGGCTCAAGGCTTTCGGCTCGGCCGAAGCTAGTGGACTTCTGGTTCAATTCCCAAATAATTATTGGACACGGGGTGGTCTAATCGAGGACATCGTGGGCGACCTAAAGCGTCAGATCCCGAGCACTGAGGTGACGGTTGTCATAGATTGCTCGCTGGCCAACCCATCGGTGCGACAAACAGCGATGCAACTCAAGAAGCGTGCCAATGTGGAGCTCTTGCTGGCGAATTTTGGCAGCGGCCCAAACGAATTGGTCATGCTGGAGCAGCTGGCACCAGTTGCACTGGGGCTGGCAACGGAGGCTGTTGCAAGCTTGGGCACCTTGGAGCCAATGGTAAACAGCCTCAAGACCGGCATAGCGATTGCAGCGGCACTTGGATTGAGGGCAGTTGCCTTCCACTTGAACAGCGAATCGCAGAGAGAACAGTTGACGCAACTTGGCTGCGATGAATTTATTTTTGTCCACCAGCAATCGAAGGGGAAATGATGAAATTGGGTTTTAGAATCACGGCTTCTGCCGGAGCGGTATTTTTGGCTGTCGCTTTGCTTACCGGATGTGCCGTTTCGGGGGCATCAGTTCAAACTCCCAGCGCTTCGGCAACTAACCCGTACGGCGGGTTCAAAGTGGATAACCCGAAAGACACCGATGTGGTGCTCACAGTTACCGGCGCAAAGTCGGTGGACTACACAATGGGGCAACTCAAGGACCTGGCAGACCAAAAAATCACTATTGTTGAGCCCTTCGTGAAAAAGCGCCAAAGCTTTAGTGGCATTTCACTCCAGGCATTACTTGAATCCGCTGGCATCCAGCCAAAAGACAAAGTCGACACCGTGGCACTCAACGAATACGAGTTTGCAGATTCTGCCGCCAACCTCGAGTCCGCCGGTGCAATCATCGCTGTTTCAAGGGACGACCAACCAATACCAATGGATGAAGGCGGCCCGATTCGTCTCGTCTTCGATACCAAGTCAAAGTATTTCAGCAACCTAGACGCGTGGAACTGGAGCCTGAGGACCATAAAGGTCGTCACTAAGTAGCAGATGACGCAAAACCCAGAAAATCAAACCAACCTTGCCCGACCCAAGTTAGGTCAGTGGCTGTTGGCTGGAATTCTGGTTGTAGCAATAGGCCTTCTGGTTTTGTCCTCGGTGACCGCTTGGCAGGCGAGAGCAACTGAGCGCAAGCAAATCATGAGTGAAGAAAGCGATGCCGGGGCGCAGATCTTTGTGCAGCGCGAGTCTTTCAACACACTGCTCAGCATTCAAGACTGGGCTCTGGGAGTTGTTCAACCTCGAGACGTGCAGATTGCAAGAGCGCTTCTGGGGCAACGTTTGACGGTAATTACCAGCAGCGGGCAAACCACCTGGGATCAAACTACTGCAACCTACCAAGCCGCCTTGCCCAAACTTGACCAAATCATCCGAAGTCTGTCTGACGTGTCTGACGTTGAGCGAGATGCATTTATCCACAGTCGTCAAGTTTTTCTAGACGACTTTCGCAACCTTGTAATCAGATTGAACATTCGGTTCCAGCAGCTTTCCAGAAGCCAGATTCTTGAGGTCTCGGAAGCCAGAGCGCAGTCGGAACTTCAGCAATCGGTTTTGCTGGCAATCATCTTGGTTCTTGGTGGCGGTTTGTCATTCTGGGTTTCGAGAGACATCCGCAGCGCTTACCTGATCACCCGCAAACGGCTCCTTGAGGAACGCAATCGCCTAGAAGGCACTCGCAGGCGTTTGGTGTTGATGCGACAACTTGAGTCGCTAAGCCGGCAGTGGCTCGAACTGATCAGTGCCGCAACGCCAAGCAGCCAGGTAATCCAGCAAGTGGAGCAAGACTTAGCGGCACTGCAGCTTGAAGCCGAGCATTTGGACGACCGTGAACTGGCTCAGTCGCGCGCAGACGAAGTTTTGCAAGTGCTTGCTAATCGCGACCAGAGCGACAGCGCGCTCAAGTATCAAAAAGACTTTGACTCTGTCACAGGGTTGCCTAACCGCAATACGTTTACCAAGGCCATCGATGCCGAATTCGAGGCTGCAAGGGATTCCAAGCAGAGTCTCGGTGTCCTAATTCTGGATATCGACCGATTCCGCGATGTGAATGCATCGCTGGGTTATGCGGCAGGCGATGAAGTTCTAAACCTTGTTGCAACCAAGTTGTCGGAATCCAAACTGGAGGGCGAGCTTGTGGCCAGGTTATCTGCCGACGAGTTTGGCGTTCTGGTGCAGGGCGATTCTGACCAGTCGGTTTTAGACCGCGCCCTTCAGATTTCCCAAAACCTGAGTTTTAGCTCTGTGCTGGCAGGGCAAGAGGCAACGGTTTCGGTTTGCGCTGGCCTTAGCCTCAACTCTGTAGACGTAGCTAACTCTGCAGAACTGGCCAGAAGTGCCGCCATGGCCATTTACCTTGCCAAGGCTCCGGGCGACAGGCAGGGCTTTGTGCTTTACGAGGCCAGTCGCCACCAATCCATGATGAACATTTGGCATGAAGAAATTGCGGTTCGGAACGCCCTGCGCTCCGGTGAATTCAAGGTCTATTACCAGCCGGTAATCGATCTTCAAACCGGGCTGGCAGTTGGAGCTGAGGCGCTGGTTCGCTGGGAACGCCCCGGCGTTGGACTTGTGTTGCCCGGCGACTTCCTTCCAACGGTTCAGCGCGCAGGCATCACAGTGGAACTAGGCTGGCAAATCATCGAGGAATCGCTTTTGGCCTGGTCTGCGACCTTTAGCGCTTTATCCATCGATGGTTTTATGCCCTATGTCTCTGTGAACCTAGATCTGGTGCAGTTGCAGGACCCAAACCTGGCGGACTTTGTGATTTCGGCGCTGCAGCGAAACAAGGTGCCTTCAAACGCGCTGGTGCTTGAGGTGACTGAACACGCAATGGTCAACCAACCAAATGCGCTGGAGCAGTTGCGAGTGCTTAGGGAACACGGAATCCGGATCGCTTTGGACGACTTTGGTTCGGGTTATTCGAACCTGGGCCAGGCACATCAGCTGCCGCTGGACACCCTTAAGATCGATCGCAGTTTCTTGCCGGAACCGATTCTCAGCGAAAAAAGCGCGAGCCTAATTGCCGACATCAAGCAGATCTCGGATTCTTTAGGACTGGTCGTGGTGGTTGAAGGCGTTGAGACCAAGCCGGTGGCGGACTCCCTGCGTGAACTAGGGATCAGATTCGTTCAGGGCTTCTTTTACAGCAAGGCCTTGCCAGAGGCTGAGTTTGCCAAATGGATTGGCGCCCCCCGCTCTTAGCTGCCCGTTAGCCCAGTTTTCGAATTCCAGCCCATTCGTGGTGACGACCATAGGTGCTCAGAATGAATCGCACCACGCGCTGCGAGAAATCGGTTACCTCGTAGCCCTGAGGTAGAACTCGATCAGCAGCCGGTGGATTCGCAATCACTTCTTCTAGGCCGTTGATTACCTCATTGGCCTTCAATCCGGTCATAACAATCGCTGCCACATCAATCGCTTCTGGGCGTTCGATGGAATCGCGAATTGTGATCGCTGGGAAACCCAGGATGCTGCTTTCTTCGGCGATGGTTCCAGAGTCTGAGATAACAGCCTTGGCGTTCATCTGCAGTTTGTTGTATGCCAAGAACCCGAATGGCTCGTGGAATATCACACCAGGGGTTTCCTTGAAACCAGGCAGCGCCTCTAGCTTCTTACGAGTGCGCGGGTGGGTGCTTACCAAGACCGGCAACTGCCACTTCTGGTGAATCGCCTGCAGGGTGTCCAAAAGGTTTTGCAGGCGCGCAGGCACATCAACGTTTTCTTGACGGTGAGCGCTTACCAAGAAGTAACCCTGTGGTGCCAACTTGAGTTCTTCAAGCACGTTGCTTGCCAAAATGTCATCGATGTGGTGATTCATGATCTCGCGCATTGGCGAGCCAGTCATCATCAACCGGCGAGGGTGCAAACCCTCATTCATGAGGTTTCGCTTGGAGTACTCGTTATAAGGAAGGTTGAAGTCCGAGACGTGGTCCACCATGCGGCGGTTGCTTTCTTCGGGCACGTTCTCGTCGAAGGAGCGGTTACCGGCCTCCATGTGGTACACGGGAATGTGCATACGCTTGGCCAAAACCGCAGCGATGGCGCTGTTGGTGTCTCCCAAAATAGCCACGCCATCTGGCTTGTGGTCCAGAAAGACCTGCTCCACCTTTTTGAGGGTGTCGCCCATCACAGCCCCAAGGCTGCTGGTGTCGACATCCAGAAAATAATCTGGCTTTCGCACGCCAAGTTCTTCAAAGAAGATGTCGTTTAGTTTTGGGTCGTAGTTCTGGCCGGTGTGCACAAAGATGTGGTTCACGGTTTGGTCTAGTTTGGCAATCACTCGAGACAAGCGAATGATTTCTGGGCGAGTGCCCACAATGGTGACGATGGTTGGCTTGGTCATGGTTTCCTTTGAAAAGTTGTTGGCCCTAGAGACCTAATTCGGTGCGAATTTCTGGCAGGGTCAGCAACAACTGCTTAACGCCTTCAACGTCTAAACGCTCGGTGTTGTGTGAGGTGTAGGCATCGAGTTCCTGCTTGCGGCTCTCGCCTTCCTCAAAATAGATGCTGTAGTCCAGACTGCGGGTATCCAGCGGCACCTTAAAGTAGCCACCCTGGTCTACCGCGTGAGCGCGTTCCTCTACTCCAAGCAAGCTTTCGTAAAGTTTCTCGCCGTGGCGCGTACCAATGTTCTGAATCTCGGGGTTCTGCACCTCAAACAGTTCGGCAAGTGCCTGAACCAAAACCTCCACGGTAGAAGCCGGTGCTTTGCGCACAAACAGGTCTCCGCTGGTCGCGTTGGTAAATGCATGCAGCACCAAATCCACGCTCTGGCTCAACGACATCAAGAATCGGGTCATCGATGGATCGGTGACGGTGATTGGCTTGCCTGCCTTGAGCTGGCTTACAAAAAGCGGAATCACAGAGCCGCGCGAATACATCACGTTGCCGTAGCGGGTTACGGCGATTCGGGTTGGGGAATCCTGGTTGTTTCGCGCAAAAGCCATGGCGGTCTTTTCCATCAAAGCTTTGCTCATGCCCATTGCGTTGATTGGGTAAACAGCCTTGTCCGTGCTCAGGCAAACCACGGCGTCCACGCCACATTCAATCGCACTGCGCAGCACGTTCGCAGAACCTTCGATGTTGGTCTTCACGGCCTCGAGCGGGAAAAACTCTGCGCTTGGAACCTGCTTTAGCGCGGCTGCGTGAAAGATGAAGTCGGTACCCTTTACGGCAGTTGCAACGCTCAGTGGGTCGCGGGTGTCACCGATATAAAAACGTGCGCGCTCGTCCTTCAGGGCTGTGCGCATGGCATCCTGCTTTGCTTCGTCGCGGCTGAGGATTCGAACCTCGCCCACGCCGTTAGCTAGAAGGTGGCGAACCATGGTTGAGCCAAAAGAGCCCGTGCCGCCGGTGATTGTTACCGTGGAGCCTGCGATGTCACGCGTCAAAGCGCACCAAACCTTTCAGAACAAATCTGCTTCAATCCTATTGGCAGGTGTCTAAAGCTCCATGGCTTGAACCAAGCCAGAAATACTGGGCACATTGGCATAGCCGGCGTTGGCCCAAAGCATCTGGTTTGCTTCCACGTTGGAGGTGGCAAGGGTTCGATTCACGGCATGCTCCGGAGCAACCGGAGTGAAAGTGAGGTCGTTGCGCCCCAAGCGGGCAGCGATTAGCTGCACCAACTGGTGCTTATTAACCACATCGGCTGGCACAAGGTGTTGAACCCCAGCGGTAAAGCTATCGGTTGAGACCAGGCCTGCAATAACTCGGCCAAAGGCGCTCGCGGTAACTCCGTTCCAAATGTGATTGGTGTAACCATTCAGGTTCGCATTTGCAGGTTGCTTGCGAACCCATTCCAAAAGCGACAAACCACCAGCCGCCTCTGGGCCAATTACGCTGCAGCGGATGTGCATCACGTTTGCCGCGGGCACCTCTCCCAGGCTCTTGGTTTTGCCATAAACGTCGGAGGCATCCTGCACCGAGTCCTCGAGGTAGGAACCTGTGGTTCCCTCAAAGACGCAGTCGGTGGCAACTTGAATCACTCGCAACCCCAAAGCTGCTGCCGCGGCCAGACGATAGGGAAAATCAGAATTTAGCTGAATGGCTCGTAGTCTGTCCGCCGCCAGGTTTTCATCGATGCGCTGTTTGATAAGACCGATCGCGTTGAACACGTAATCGCCCGATTCTAGGTTTGCTAAAACTGCGGCAAGCGGAGTCTTGCCCACTTCGAACTGAACTGTTGTTCCGTCCGCTGGGTTCCGAGAGGTTTTAACTACCTCAATACCTTGAGCTTCAAGTGCGGCTACCACTCCCGCGCCAATCATTCCGCGGCCGCCAAGTACCAAAACTTTGGTCATTTGCTTTTGTCCTTTGCAAGTTTGGTCAAGATTGCTTCCAGTTGGTCCACAGACTTCTTGGCTCCCAGTTTCTCTGACACCGCCAGTTTTGCTGCCTTGGAGGCCGAAGTCTGCGCGCTCTCGTCACCGGCCAAGTCCAGTGCCTTTTGCAATATCTGAGCAGGGTTTTCGCCCCAAACAATTCCAGATTCGGTTCCAAAAACAGCCAGCAAACCATCTAAGGGAGTGGAAACCACAGGTAGACCCATGGCCAGGTACTGCAGAACTTTGTGAGGCAAGGCGGTGTCCGTTACCAAAGACTTCTTGAGTGGATTTATGGTCAC